>JAZQLP010000076.1:0-2681 GCA_045542755.1 Eubacteriales bacterium | reverse complement strand
GGTGAGGAGTTCGAGAAGTCTCTTGGTACCTACGCGGCAGGGAGTACATTTACCGCAGGATTCGTCAACTGTAAATTCAAGGAAGAACTTAGCAATGTCAACCATACAGTTGTCTTCGTCCATAACGATAAGACCGCCTGAACCCATCATAGAACCGATGGAGAGAAGGTTATCGTAGTCGATTTCGATATCAAGGTACTGGGGAGGAATACATCCGCCGGAAGGACCACCGGTCTGAGCAGCCTTGAACTTCTTGCCGTTGGGGATGCCGCCGCCGATTTCTTCAATAATGGTTCTGAGGGTAGTACCCATGGGAACTTCAACAAGACCGGTGTTGGTGATCTTGCCGCCGAGAGCGAATACCTTTGTGCCCTTGCTCTTTTCGGTACCCATAGATGCAAACCATTCGGGACCGTTAAGGATTATCTGAGGAATGTTTGCGTAGGTTTCAACGTTGTTAAGTACGGAAGGCTTCTGGAAAAGACCTTTTTCTGCGGGGAAGGGAGGACGGGGACGGGGTTCGCCACGGTTACCTTCGATAGAGGTCATAAGAGCGGTTTCTTCGCCGCATACGAATGCGCCTGCGCCAAGACGGATCTCAAGATTGAAGTCAAAGCCGGTGCCGAAGATATCTTTACCGAGGAGACCGTATTCGTTAGCCTGGTCGATAGCAACCTGGAGTCTGTGTACTGCAATGGGGTACTCTGCTCTAACGTATACAAAGCCCTGGTTTGCGCCAACAGCGTAGCCTGCAATAGCCATAGCTTCAATAAGAGCGTGGGGGTCGCCTTCAAGAACGGATCTGTCCATGAATGCTCCGGGGTCGCCTTCGTCTGCGTTGCAGCAAACGTACTTCTGGTCAGCATCGGGAACGATTCTTCTGGCAAGGTCCCATTTTCTGCCGGTGGGGAGGCCTGCGCCGCCTCTACCTCGGAGACCGGACTGAAGAACGATATCGATTACCTGCTCGGGAGTGTATTCGGTAAGACACTTGCCGAGTGCTGCGTAACCGTCGTTAGCAATATATTCTTCGATGTTTTCGGGGTCGATAACACCACAGTTGCGGAGAGCAACTCTCTTCTGCTTTGAGTAGAAAGTGGTTTCGCTGAGAGATGTGGCGTGATGAACGTCCTGGTCGTTCTGCTCGTGATATACGAGTCTTTCTACGGGACGGCCCTTAAGAAGATGTTCGGAAACGATTTCCTGAACGTCATCAAGGGTAACGCCGTGATAGAAGGTACCTTCGGGGTAAACTATCATAATGGGACCGAGGGCGCAAAGACCGAAGCAACCGGTAGTTACTACCTGAACTTCTTCTGCAAGACCCTGATTTGCAATCTCTACCTGAAGAGATTTTGCTATTTCGGCACTCTTAGAGGAGGTACAACCTGTACCGCCGCATATAAGTATATGAGAACGAATCATTGTGTCTTTTCCTCCTTATTTAACGGTGGATCCGATAGTGTATTCGCTGATGGGATTGCCGTTTTTGATGTGCTTTTCAATAACTTCCTTTGCTTTGTCGGGAGTCATCTTTGTGTAAGTAACCTTTTCCTTACCTGCCTGATATACTTCAACGACAGGTTCGTACTGACAAATACCGATACAACCGGTCTGGGTAACGGTAACGCTGTCAGTCAGGCCTGCTTCGTTAACGCCTTCAACGAAAGCTGCCAAAACGGGGCGGGCGCCTGCTGCAATGCCGCAAGTTGCCATACCTACTACGATTCTGGTGGCGTTGTCTGCGTTTTCACGAATGGTAACCTTGTTTTTCATTTTCTCTCTGATCTGAGCGAGTTCTGCTAAGCTCTTCATTGAGAATGCACCTCCGAATTTATTTGATTTATTTTTTTAGCTGATTGAATTATCTTGCCGAATACTGCTCCTCAAGATAACCTTCTATCCATTGGAGAACCTCGTACTCTGCCAGACTTACTCCTCCCAGAACTTCCCTTAATTCCTTTGTGGAGAGTTTTACGGTACCCTCCGGGGTCGTGTCCTCAAACTCAAAGTCTATGTCGGGACTTCCGTTTATGAGAGTTAAGATGGTCCCCGTAACGTCTCCTACGGGAGTAAAATCTATACTGTTTGTATCGAACGTTGCCTTGACTACCGTGCCGTGACTATCGGGATACATATCCTTATGACGGGATGTAACGGTTACGTCACCGCCTGCCTGATTTGCCGCAAGTGTTAAGAAGGGGAGACCTAAGCCAACCTTTCTTGTCTTTCTTGACGTGCAAAAGGGGTCAGTAACCGTTTTTACCGTTTCGGGCGTCATACCGCATCCGTCGTCCTCAATGGTGAGGGTCAGAATACCCTGACTATCGGTAATAAGGCGGATTGCAATGTTTTTTGCCCCTGCGGTAACGGAGTTTTTCGTTATATCAAGGATGTTGAGGGAAAGCTCTTTCATTTCTTTACCTCATCTTTCAACATTCTTATAAGAGATTGTCGGACTTTCGCACTGCTGTAAGGCTCGTCGTCTATGGCGAGTCTGTTTTCTGCTTCGCTGATATCCCACAAATGATGAGCATCACTGCAGGATAGGGTGAAAAGCTCTTTTAACGAAGTATATCTTTCTTTATAAGGTAGGATATTTGTCTTATCGTTAAATTCGCACACCTTAAAGCCCGGCTCGGGAGGGATGTCGCCCAAAATGGCGATTATACCGTTTGACT
>JAZQLP010000075.1:0-8644 GCA_045542755.1 Eubacteriales bacterium | reverse complement strand
TCACAGAACGACATGGCTACGATCCGACTTGGGTGAAATGAACGAATGGCCTGTAATCCTCCTGCCAAAGCCCCTCAAGGACCATTTCGTCCGACTGTGTTACGGAAACGTACGTATCAGGCTCAACGGTAAAGGTCAGCTCCTGGCCCGCAAATCTCGATACGTCAACGTAAGCCATATAGGTGGGGGACAGGTGGTCGGGACGGAAGTCAAGGTCCATTACCATTTGTCCTTTTTGATTAAAAAAGCATATTTTTTTTGCTTCCGCATCCTTGTTTACGGGAATGACAAGATACTTCTTTTCTATCTTCATGGCAGACACCTCTTTTTTTCTCTACAGAATTATACCAGATTTTTCAAAACATATCAAGACCGAATAAAAAATTATATTTTTGACTTTTTTGTATTGCTTTTTTATCAAAATTGTGTTATACTTATAAGGTAGTTATTTTATTACCCTATTTTGAAAGGAAAAGCTATGAAACTCAATTACAAAAGAGTCATACTCGTAGGTATGGCGTTCTTCCTCATCAGTGCCTTCTGGCAGTCCTACGATGCCATAGTTCCCCTTATTCTTACCAATCATTTCGGCCTTCCTCAGTCAATATCGGGCGCCGTAATGTCCATTGACAACGTCCTTGCCGTTTTCCTCCTTCCCGTTTTTGGAGCTATTTCGGACAAGGTCAACACCAAGTTCGGCAGACGTACCCCCTTCATTTTGTTCGGTACTATTGCCGCTGTGGTTTCCTATTTTGCCCTTACTCTTATTGATAATTATCAGATAGCAAAGCTTGTTACCGAGGGTATAACCACCCTTGAACAGGGCGGCCTTACCGACGAGGCCTTTGCCGAGCAGGTAAGAAGTCTTACCTTTGAGCTTACCATGGCAAATCCCTTGCCCCTTATCGGCTTTATAGCAACTCTTTTGGTAGTTCTCATAGCTATGGCTACCTTCCGTTCTCCCGCCGTTGCTCTTATGCCTGACGTTACCGTAAAGCCCCTCCGTTCCAAGGCTAACGCTATCATTAACCTTACGGGTACCGCAGGCGGTATACTCGTGCTCGTTCTCGGTATGGTATTTGCTACCAGCAAGCATCAGTACATGGAATACACAGGCTACGTTGGTACCGTTATTGCCATAATGCTCTTGGGTCTTGTAATCTTCCTTCTTACAGTAAAAGAAAAGAAGTGGGCCGAAGAAATGGAAGCCGACTCGGTACGTCTTGGTCTTGTTGAAGCCACCGAGGAAAAGGCCGACGGCACAAAGAAGGGCAAGCTTGACAAGGGTCAGCTTACCTCTCTTATCCTTATCCTTGCTTCCGTTGCCCTTTGGTTTATCGGTTACAACTCCATTACCAGTAAATACTCCGTATACGCCACCAACGTCTTGGGATTTGACTTTAACTTCACCCTCATAATCGCTCAGGCCGCCGCAATAGTTTCCTACATCCCCGTAGGTATTATCGCATCCAAGGTTGGCAGAAAAAAGACCATTCTTACCGGTATTATCATTCTTGCATCCGCCTTCTTTATCGGTAACTTCATCTCCTCTTCTACCCCCGAGTTTATAATGTTCCCCGTATTCATCCTTGCAGGTATCGGCTGGGCAACCATTAACGTAAACTCCTTCCCCATGGTAGTTGAACTTGCCAAGGGCGGCGACGTTGGTAAATACACCGGCTACTATTACACCGCATCTATGGCCGCACAGATAGTTGCTCCCATCGTTTCGGGCGTTCTTTACGACCTTATCGGTATGAGATACGTATTCTTCGCCTTCGGTACAGTATTCGTTGCTCTCTCCTTCGTTACCATGATCAACGTTAAGCACGGCGACGCAAAGGTTCTTGAAAAGAAGAGCGTTCTTGAGCATCTTGATATAGACGACTGATTATGAACGGATTTATTATTGCATTGGCCGTTATAGCGGCTCTTATAGTGATTATTCTTTTGGCGTATCTTCTGGTTTTTGTCCGCCCTCGCGGCCGTAAGCCACAGGATCCTGCCCTTCTCTGCGATTACGCACACCGCGGCCTTTTTGGCAACGGCCTACCCGAAAACTCCCTTGGGGCTTTTGAGCGCGCCTGTCAGGAGGGCTTCGGCATAGAGCTTGACGTTCAGCTTTCCCGCGACGGCGTGGTTATGGTTTTCCACGACTACACCTTAAAGCGTATGACGGGCGTAGAGAAAAAACTCTGCGAGCTTGACGCCCAAGAGCTTAAAACCATATCTCTCGGCGGCACAGAGGAGAAGATTCCCACCTTTGAAGAGGTTCTTGCCCTTGTAAACGGCAGAGTACCCCTTCTTGTGGAGCTTAAAGGTGAAAACCTTGACACTTCTCTCTGTCCCAAGGTTGCTCAGCTCCTCAATGAGTATAGGGGCCCCTACTGTATAGAATCCTTCAATCCCTTGCTCATAAAGGATATAAAGAAATATCTGCCCGATTCCTACAGAGGTCAGCTTTATACCAACGTTTGCAAGGATAAAAAGAAGTATTCAGCCCTCAATATCGCCCTTTCTCTTATGGCTCTCAACTTCCTCGCCACCCCCGATTTTATAGCCTATAATCAGAAGTGCAGGAACTCATTTCCCGTCCGTATAGCTACAGGCCTTTACAGAGCCCCCAAATTTGTATGGACAATCAAGACCGACGAGGGTGTTGAGATTGCCCATAAAAATGGCGAACATTCCATCTTCGAGAGGGAATGGAAATAAAACAGTACATAAAAAAAGAGGTACTCAAAGGAGTACCTCATTTTTTATTCCTTGTATGAAATTTTAAAGTAGTCAAGATACTTCTTGAATTTATCCTGTGCTGCAAGGCAGGTGTCAAGCAGATATCCTCTCTCTTGAGTCCATTCCGAAAGGCCTCTGTAATAAAACATTTTAAGGTCTTCATCAATAATAAAGGGAACAATATTATTGCGTAGACACTCTTTGAAAAGTATGAGCCTTCCTACACGGCCGTTGCCGTCCTGAAAGGGATGGATGCGTTCAAAGCGATGGTGGAAATCGAGGATTTCCTCAAAGGACTTTTCCTTTTTTTCATTGTAGGCTGTAAGCAACCCTTTCATTTCACGGGTAACGTTTTCTGGTAGGGTAGTCTTTTTGCCGCCCACTTCGTTGGGAAGTTTTTTGTATTCGCCCACGTTAAACCAATCCTTGCGACCATCAGAGGTGCCGCTTTTGAGGGTGCGGTGGAGCTCCTTGATAAAACTCTCGGACAGAGGGCTGTTCGCCTTATCAATAACCAGGTCAATGCATCGGAAATGATTGGACGTTTCCACTATATCGTCCACGTTCAGACTTTGTTGATCAACTCCCACAGTGTTGGTTTCAAAAATATATCTTGTTTGGTCGTGGGTCAGACGGCTGCCCTCTATATGATTTGAATTGTAGGTGAGTTCAATCTGTACCTTATGATATATGCCGCCTGAAAGGGAGGCATTCTTTTCCCTTGTCAATACGTTGAGCAACCTGTCTGCTCTGGGCTTTCGGAGAGGCTTTTCTGCGTTCTCGGGAATCATCCAGGTCTTGCCCACTAAGGTGGCGCCTTCTATCCTGCCTTCGGTACAGTAATTGCGAACGCTACGGAGGGAAATATTCCATTTTCTTGCCGCGTCGCTGACGGAAATGTAACTCATATCTTTACCGCCTTTCTTTTTATTATATATAGTATATCATACTATCGGCAAAATATCAAGAGGAAAATTATTAAATTTTAGAGTTATTTTGCCGATATCGGCAATTTATCTCTAAAACACGGCTGAAAATCACAGTTATTTTGCCGATATCGGCAAAAAGGAAACTCCGGGGAGAAATTCCGCGGAGTCTTGTTCTTTATCTTATAACTTCTCAAAATCCTCTGCGGGGTGTTTGCAAAGGGGGCAAACGTAGTCTGCGGGAAGCTCTTCGCCCTCGTAAACGTAGCCGCATATCTTACAGCGATAGCCCGCCTTCTTTGTGGGCTGGGGCTTGGGCTTAACGTTGGCGTGGTAGTATGCGTAGGTAACGCTTTCGGCCTTGGAGAGGTTTTCAGCCTCAACAACCCTTGCCTTAAAGAGGGTGTGGGAGCCCATATCTTCGGTGCCTATAACCTCAAGGGAGAGGTAGGCGTTAACGTTTTCGGTAAGGTAGAGGATACCGTTTTCGGCTCTTTGAAATCCGCTGATGCCTGCCAGCTTATCCTTATCTCTGCCCGAGGCCATACCAAGGCTCTCGTATACCGAGAAGGGTGCGTCCACGGTGAGCATGGACACGTTACACTTGCCCGTCTTCATTATCATGTCGTGGGTATAATTTGCCTTGTTGAGGGCAAATACTGCCGTTACGGGGTCTGCCGTCACCTGCATAAAGGTGTTGATGATGCAACCGTTGTCCTTATCTCCGTCCTTTGCGGTAATTACGAAAAGGCCGTAGCCTATCTTAAATAAAGCCGTTTTATCCATAAGGGTCGTCCTTTCTGGTTGGAATTTGTTTGGTTTAATCATAACATATTATTGACTGATTGTCAAGAGATTTATTCTGAGATGGTAAGGAATAGGGGATAGTGAACGCCCACGGGTAGAAAACGAGAGGCAGGGCGAAAGCCCTGCCTCTCGTGTCATTGCAATTATCCGCCAAATATACAAAAATAAATAATGCTTAAGAAGAAGATAATCAAGAAAAATATGCGTATTGCTTTTAGCGTTTTTGCTTGTCTTTTTGTTTTGTTTGTTTGCTCGTAAGGATATACGTAGAACTCGTCGGGGAGTATTTCAGTTTCTGATATAACTACCGGCTTGTCTTCTTCTATAGCCTGAATATATTTTTTTGAAAGTTCAGATATCCAGCATTTAGGTGCTGCGGAACAAATACCGTCAAATAATGCCTTTGCTTTCTCTCTATCGCCTGCCTTATACGTAACTACGGCCTCTTTAAAACAGACGTATACCTTTTGAGAGTTAGCTGTTGCATAGGTTTTTGACTTCTCTATTGCAACCTTGCACCCGTTAAGGTCGCCGTTTATATAGCATTTGAAAAAATCCAGGTTGTTCAAATATCTCTCTTTTGTCTTTTTGTTATTCCTGCCGGTAGTAATTGCCGATTCAAATTTATCGCATACTAACCTTAATTTTTCAATGTCGTTAAGTTCAAAATAGCAATTAGCGAGGATATTCAGATAAAACGCAAAATAGTACTGGAGTTCACTGTGGTGAAGTCTGTTTACGCAGATATTTATTATATCTTGATATCTTCCCGTAAATGCATACCCGTTTAATAAGTATTGTGCATTCTGGGAAGATCCGTATAGCTCATTCAAAACCGATAAGTATTTTTCGGGGTCTAGATCATTTATCAAAATTGAATATACATATTTATTGAAAACGATAATACCCATAATAGGAACGCTGTAAACAAAAAGAAGTCCGCATATGGGTGCAAGCATAAGCCCGTATTCCGTAGTGGCTGCAAGAGAATATAGTACAAGAAAAATAACGAGAACAGCAATGCGAATAAAAAGCCAGCGCCTTTTACAATTTTTTGCTATCTTTTTGACTTCCATATCTTCCATAACTAACGCTCCCTTCCGTAGTAGTATAGCATATGGAATGGGGAATGTCAAGGATTATTCATGTGGTCAGCTATTTCTTGATACTTGTAACTCTTACGTAAGAAGGTAAAGATAAAAAATCACATAATGCGTGTTGAAAAGTTCACAAAATGTTGTTATAATATAAATATACGAAACGTGAGATTGACAATTCGTATGAAAAGTATTATAATTAGGAGGAGATATATATATCTTAATAGCGATGAAAAGTTACCTATTGAAAATGGGAGAGTTTGGTACGAAGCAGATATAAATTACACAAAAAGCTATAGAAATGGAGAAAGAGTATTGTATTCCAGCGATGGCCTTATATTCGTTACATACGACCACTATAAAACTTTTTATGAGATTACGAAGTAAGAAATGAGGATTAGCGTGAAAGATACTCTGCTCCGATAAGATATCGTGCGTTCTTCACGCTTAAATTAAATCTTTTCTTCGAAAATCTTTAATTCATTTTTGAGTTGCCGCGAGCGGCAACAAGGAGGATTATTATGTACCAATTCAAAGATCCGTACGTTCTGGATTTTTCAAAAGTTGAAAGCTATTATCATATGCATTTTATAATCAGAGATTCATTTGACTGGCCCCAGTATTACGGATGTAATTGGGATGCGTTTTGGGATCTGCTGACAAATATGGTAGGACGACCTCTTCACATAGAGATAAAGGGTATGGAGAAATTAGAAAACGACTACCCTGAAGACATTGAGAAAATGATGAGAGTTCTGAAAGAGCTTATAAGATACTGCGAGGGAAATAAGGACACTGATTTAAGGATAGAAATCTACCGCGGAGAAAATAAAGAAAGACTCGTGTGAGTATATCTTACGAGTTCCCACCCCCGAAGGCGCTGCCTTCGGGTTTTTTTGCCTTTGGGCAAAAAACGACCCCAAACGAAAACGTTTGGGGTCGGGTGGGAACGAATATTTATCTCTTTACTCTTGCGTTGCCCTTGGCTATGCTCCAAACCTGCTCTTCGTCAGCGGGCTGAGCGTAGTCGGTCATAAAGGTGGTGGCCATAGCGCCGGTAGCCCAAGCGAAGTTGATCTGATCTTCGGGGCTGAAGTTCTTAAGAACACCGTAGAGGAGGCCGCCTACGAATCCGTCGCCGCCGCCGATTCTGTCAAGAACGGTGATGGGCTTGGGATCGATTACCTGCCATTCTTCGCCGTTGAGCATGATAGCTCCCCAGAGGTGGTTATTAACGTTAATAACCTGACGGAGGGTGGTAGCGAAGATCTGGGCGTTGGAGTACTGCTTCTTAACTTCGTAGATCATTTCCTTGAAGCTGTCCATCTTGGAGCCGATGTCCTTACCGCCGGCTTCGGGACCCTTTACCTTGAGGCAAAGCTGGAAGTCCTCTTCGTTACCGATGAGGATGTCGGAGAGGGAAGCGATCTCTGCAAAGATTGCGGAGAGCTCTTCTTCTCTGCCCTTCCAGAAGGAAGCGCGGTAGTTAAGGTCAAAGGAGATGAGGGTGCCGTACTTCTTTGCGGCACGGGCAAGTTCAAGACAGAACACGCCGGTGTCGTGAGAAAGAGCAGCGATAAGACCGGAGAGGTGGAGTATCTGAACGCCTTCGGTACCGAAGATTCTGTCAAGGTCAAAGTCCTTGATGTTGAGGGTTCTGCCTACTTCGCCTG
Organism: Eubacteriales bacterium; assembly: GCA_045542755.1. Classification (GTDB taxonomy): domain Bacteria; phylum Bacillota; class Clostridia; order Oscillospirales; family UBA644; genus JAZQLP01. Next base: position 1,405 of record JAZQLP010000075.1, on the reverse strand, counting down.
CTCTGTCGTTGCAAACGCGGGGACCGCGTGCGCCGTAACCGCTGTCAGCGATGTTGAACTGGTGTCTGTAACCCCAGGGATCGCCCTGTTCTACTTCCTTACCTTCAAATTCCATACCTCTGGAACGGAGGTTTGCCTTGATGAATGCGGCAATGGGGCTGTCCTTTACGAAGGTGGTGAGCACCTTAACGGGAAGGCCAAGGTAGGAGGGGATGGAGGCAACGTTGGTTTCTGCGGAGGTTGCCTGCATAAAGAAGTTGGTGGATGCTGCAACGGGCTGGCCGTTGGGAGGGGTTATACGTACGCCCATGGAGGTGGGAACCACGAGAGCGTAACGGCAATTTTCTCTAAGCTTAAGCATGATTTAAAACCTTTCTATCGCCGTTTACGGCGACTAGTAACAAATTCAAAGATTTTCGAAGAAAAGATTTGAATTTAGGCGTGAAGAGCGCATAATATCTTAACGATTAACAAAATCTTTCACGCCTATCTCCTCTTTGATTATGCGTTGTACTGGGTTGCTGCGGTGTTTCCGCCTTCGCCGGTCCAGTTGGTGTGGAAGAACTCGCCTCTGGGACGGTCAACTCTTTCATAGGTGTGAGCACCGAAGTAGTCTCTCTGAGCCTGGAGGAGGTTAGCGGGAAGTCTGTCGCATCTGTAACCGTCAAAGTAGGTAAGAGCGGTGGACATTGCGGGAACGGGAATACCGTTAAGCATTGCCTGGGCGCAAACTCTTCTCCAGCCTGCTTCTGCGTTTTCGATTATGTTCTTGAAATAGGGGTCAACGAGAAGGTTGGAAAGTGCGGGGTTGTTGTCGAAGGCTTCCTTGATCTTGCCGAGGAATACGCTTCTGATTATACAGCCGCCTCTCCACATAAGAGCGATGCCGCCGTAGTTGAGGTTCCAGCCGTAGGTCTTAGCGGCGGAGCTCATAAGGGTGTAGCCCTGAGCGTAGGAAACTATCTTTGCAGCGTAGAGGGCGTTCTTGATGTCCTCGATAAACTGCTTCTTGTCGCCCTGGAAGTTGGGCTTTGTGCCGTTGATAACCTTGGAAGCGGCAACTCTTTCGTCCTTCATAGCGGAAAGGCAACGAGCGAATACTGCTTCGCCGATAAGGGTCAGGGGAACGCCTTCATCAAGAGCGGCGATGCCGGTCCATTTGCCGGTACCCTTCTGGCCTGCGGTGTCAAGAATCTTTTCAACGATGGGAGAACCGTCTTCGTCCTTGTAAGCAAGGATGTCGCGGGTGATTTCGATAAGGTAGCTGTCAAGCTCCTGGGTGTTCCACTCAGCAAATACTTCGTGCATTTCGTCACAGGTCATGCCGAGGAGGTCCTTCATAAGCTGATATGCTTCGCAGATAAGCTGCATATCGCCGTATTCAATACCGTTATGTACCATCTTA
>JAZQLP010000074.1:0-3643 GCA_045542755.1 Eubacteriales bacterium | reverse complement strand
TCTGACCTTGGGAAGGCCGTAAGACTCTTGGGGCTTTGAAGCTCCGAGGGAAGGGTAAGGCTTACTTCCAACACCTCTCCCCCCGAGAGATCTGCCGCCATACTTTTAAGGTCTACGCTTCCAAAGGCCTCAAGGCGGCCGTCCGACCACCTTCTGCCCTCAAATTTTACAGACTTTCCCCCTACAGTTCCGTTAAGGGAAAGGGCGCCGCAAACGTGGGCGGTCATCTCCCTATCCCCCACCTCAAGGGCGGGCACCGATATCATCTGCCCCGAAATATGGGCAAGCTCGTCCCCCTCGTCGTTATAAAAAGTGAGGCGGCCTGCGGAAAATCGGGCAAACTTATTAAAAATCTCCTCCCCGTCCTTCTGGGTGGTCTGACCTATCTCAACGCCGTAGACGGGGTTTCCGTCACTGTCGTCACAGAGATAACCCGAACGTATATGGGCAGTTACCGAAGTAAGAGTGGAGTCCATGTTCTGGGTCACAGAGTCCATACTCTCCATGCGGGAATAAAGCTGATTTATCCCCTTTGAGTTTGCCTCAAGGCGGAGGTCGGTGTCCTCAACGTAGGTGGAAAAGTCCCCCTTTGAGATAAATCTCCCCGAAAGACGTTTGCTCAAGGTGCCAAAATAGGCGTTCATTATCTCGTTGGACTTAATAATGTGGGGCTTTACGGCCTCGAACTCTGCCTCCCCTTCCTTCAGCTCCGCCCCCGTGGGGGAGTAGAGGCTTCGGGTACGGCTTTCAAGCTCGTTAAGGGCGGTGGAAAGCTGTTCTGCCAACTGATAAAGGTAGCTCCTCATCTGACCTATCTGCTGGGAAGAGGTGGAGCCTGTTATGTTTGGCTGTCTTATTTCAAGGCTCACGGCGTATCACTTCCCCCTTCCACAGTCTTTGCAAGGGCGAATATCCCTGCCTCACCCTCACCCTCTATGCGTAGTCGAAGGTGGTCGCATCTCTTGGTGCGTAGGGGTAGAGTAAAGCTCTTTAGCCCCTGACCTCTCACCGAACCAAGACGCTCCCACTTGCCCGAGGAATCGTATTGGGCAAGGACACTCAGCCTGCCCCCTTCCTCAAGCCACATTCGGAGGTCTATGCGGGTCAGATACTTCATGTAGGGTGAGCCTACCCCAAGAAGCCCCGTTTCAGCCGCCCATTTTACGGGGGTTTCGTCCCTGACCCCCTTGCCGCCCACCGACGTTATCATGGGTGAGGCTTCACAGAGGTAGAGCATGTCCCCCAAATGGGAACAAAACGAGGTGACTTTCGTATCATCCTCCCTATGCCAAAGCCCCAGACGGGTATCCAGAACCATAAGGCTCCACTCCCCACTGTCAAGGTCTTGGGCAGACAGATAATACTTGTTAAGGTTGGCTCCTGCCACCCCATTAGTAAATCTTACCGTTCCGAAGGAAGATGACATATCCACGGGCAGAGAGCCGTCGTAACCGCATACTCCCGTGGGGGAAAGGTAGTAAAGGACCTCGTTTACGGTGGCCAGACTCTTGTGGCTTCCCACCGCCACACCTCGGCAGGAGGTGGACTGTATCTGATAGGAGGCAGGGTATGAGCCGTAGACCTTGTGAATGTGATTTTCCTTGAAGAATAAGGGAAATCCCAAGTGTGTTGCCGCCCCCGTAAAGGGGCCGTCAGAGCCGAGGGATGCGGCGTAGCTGTCGGTGGACACTCCCCCAAAGCAGTTCCAGTTTTTAAAGTCACCCAGCTTTGAAGCGTATATTTCGTTTACGGTGTTTCCTTCACGGTCAAGCCCGTAACGGCAGCCCCAAAGCCTGTTCCCCGACTGGGTAATGAAGTCCATGTCCGGCATAAGCCTTGACACCCTTATCTCCTCGGTCTGACTCAAGGCCTCGTCGGTAACCCCCGTTACCACAATGTAATCATCCCCCTTATCCCAAATTACGAGGGTGGAATTAAGGTCTTGGAGGGCTTGGGGAGTCACACCCTCAATCTTTACCCCGTCCTCCTTTTCAAAGGCCGCCCCAATGCCCGCCGCCCCTATTCTGATATAGGTGGTGGCTATCCCTATCCACATATCCGAGGCGGAGGAATACTGATTAAGGGTATGGGGCGTGGCTGAGGTATCTATCCAAAGGTCAAGATTTTCGGGCTCTTCGGGGGGCGTGTCCGAAAGGGTGGCATCCTCGTATGCCGAGCCGTCTACACGGCAAAGGGTAAAGGTAACCTCACCCGAAGAAGCGTAGGTGGCCTCTATATCCCCTCTGTCGGACAGGTTGGCGGTGTTGATATATTTTTTATCGGGGAGGATGATTATGTAGGCGCCCATGGATATAAGCTCCTTTTCCCCCGAGGAAAGCCCCATATCTATCCTCTCCCCCTCACCTACAAGGCAGGAGCCGTCAACGTGCCAAAGGCCGTTGTTGGAGATAAGTCCGCCGATATTATTCTGGGCGGTGGCGTATACGCCCCTCTTCCCTCGAGGTGAAAGAAGAGGATAGTTGTCGGAGGTGAGGTTTTGGGTAAAGGCAAACTCACCCTCGTTTACGCGGGGATTTTTGTTCATCCCCAAAAAGACGTCTATGACGTCGGTAGAAGAAGGGGGCGGATTAAGAGTAGGAAAAATCATAGTCCCACCTCCTTAAAAATATCTGTAATTCTTCCCCGTGGGGAGGAATTTTCTGTTATAGTGGCGGTCAAAGGCCTTATAGAGGGTGTTATAGAGGAGAATCGAGTTGTTATAGCGATTCATTTCTCCGTTAGAATAGTCTATTTTGGCCTCCAGCCACCTTAAATACATCTCGTCGTAGGGAGAGGGAGCAAGAAGCTCTCGGCTGTCGGGAGTGTCCTGGTCGTAGCCCGAAAACTTCTCCCCCTCCCTCCCCTCATGACCCGAAATCACGTTTTCCCAAAGGGTGCTGTCAAGGTCTGAGAGCCACCTTACCTTATCGGTACGGGAATAGGAATTGGGCTTAAGGGAATCGGTGAGATTAATTGCTTCCTGTATTGTCATTTTTATCTCTCCTTAAAATTAGGATTTGTTGGCCTTCTTTTCCTCGAAAAGCATAATAACTTCCATCATTTCTTCCTGATGACGGAGGACTTCGGCCACGCAGGCGGGAACCTCAACCTCCACGCCCCTCTTTATAAGCCAGGTGTCCTTGTTTACGGAAACGAAAACGTCCTCCTGATCGTTTTTGGTCTTGGGTATGCGTACCTTTACGGTGTTCTTAGTTGCAGACATAGTTAGTTCTCCTTATCGTATAATTATAGATTTTTCTACTGCGAACAACTTCCTTTCAGGGGCCAGGGGCCAAGGTCCAGGGGCCAGGGGAAAGAAGTGTCGCAGATAGCGACGATTTAAAAAATGAACGGGTAATTCGCTACTTGTTTGCTGCAGATCTCTTCGTTCCAAAACATTCGAAGCGCATGGGTATTTTCCGTCCACGGAAAACAATATTTACTTTGCAAATGTTCGGAAAAACGAAAAAACAATTTTACGTACAAAACAAAATCTGCGAAAGCAGGGGGGAGGGTCATTTGAACATAATAAAGGCAGTTATCGTTTCGCACAATATTTGCGTTAGCTCCTGTGTTTATACCTTACAATTACTACCTTATTTCCCTGGCAAGTCGGAGGCCAAGCGGTCTTAGGAAGACAACT
>JAZQLP010000073.1:0-6643 GCA_045542755.1 Eubacteriales bacterium | reverse complement strand
CATTGGTACAGTTTGTGGAAATGTTTTTGCGCAAGGCAATTCCCTCTCTGTATGAAGCATTGGGCGTATATCTTCCCTTGATTACCACCAACTGTGCGGTATTGGGTGTTACTATTCAGAATATAAGTGACGGATACAACTTCCTTGAGTCTATGGTAAGCGCTCTTGGCTGTGGCCTTGGCTTCCTTCTTGCCATGGTTCTTTTCAGTGGTGTTCGCTCCAGAATTGACGATACCAGCATTCCCCAGTCCTTTAAGGGATTACCCGTAACCCTCGTTGCCGCATCCATCGTATCTCTGGCGTTCTTCGGATTCTCCGGAGTTGTGGATAATCTGTTCGCTTAATAGGGGGTAAAAATATGTTAGAAGACGTTTTGATAGCTGTTGCCGTTGTTGCGGCAGTTGGCCTTCTCGCAGGTATAATTCTTGCAGTAGCCAATCATTTTATGGGCATTAAAGAGGACGAAAAATATACAACAATCCGTGCCTGCCTCCCCGGTGCTAACTGTGGCGCCTGCGGATGCTCCGGCTGTGACGATTATGCAAAGGCCGTATTCGAGGGCACGGCAAAACCCAATCTCTGTATCCCCGGTGGTAATGACGTTGCCGAGGAGCTTTCCCGTATTCTTGGTGTAGAGGCCGAGGATGTAAAGCTTGAAGTGGCATTCGTTCACTGCAACGGTACACCTTCTGCTACATCCAGAAAGGTAGCACTTGACAGTGAATTTAGTTGTCGCTCCGCAAGCATGCTTTACGGCGGTCCCGGTAGCTGCAGTTACGGTTGTCTTGGTTATGGCGACTGCGTTGCTGTTTGTCCTGTTGAGGCTATTCATATAAAGAACGGCGTTGCCCGTGTGGACAGCCGTGAATGTGTTGGTTGCGGCCTTTGCGCAAAGACCTGTCCTAAGAATCTTATATCTCTTATTTCCCGTGACGTTAAGACTGTAAATATGTGCAGCAATCACGATAAGGGCGCGGTTACCCGTAAGGCTTGTAAGAACGGTTGTATTGCCTGCGGCAAGTGTCAGAAGGTTTGTCCCGAAGGCGCTATAACCGTGGAAAACAATCTTGCTCATGTAAATTATGAAAAGTGTACTGGTTGCGGTATATGCGTAGATGCGTGTCCCGTAAAATGTCTTAAGCATACCGACTTTTTCCATGTACCGGAATCACTCTGATAAAATGAACGATACAAGTAAAAAAACAAAGGGTAGACTTCGTAACGACATTATTCTTATAGGTGCTTTTGTTTTTGCAGCTCTCATCTTTTTGGGTATTTTCCTTTTAAAAAGTGAAGGCGGCGACTGGGCGGTGGTTACCGTTGATGATAGGGAGATTGCCAGATATTCTCTTTTTGAAGAGGGCGAGTATTCCATTGTGTCGGGTGAGAATGACGAATACATTAACGAATTGGTTATTAAAGACGGTAAGGCCTTTGTTACCGAGGCAAACTGTCCCGACGGTATTTGTGTTTCTCACAGGGCAATAAGCAGGACGGGTGAAACTATCGTTTGCCTGCCTCATAAGCTGGTTATTCATATTGAAACCGATAACGATTCGGAAATAGATATGGTTTCCTGACTTGTTGGTTTGAGATTATGAATAAACGAGTAAAAAAAACCGTGGTTTTGGCCATGTTTGTGACCATAGCCCTGATTTTGGCTTATATTGAAAGCCTTTTGCCTCCCATTTGGGCGGCCGTTCCCGGAATAAAGGTGGGTCTGCCGAATATAATAATAGTTGCGGTTCTTTATTCTTTCGGTGTAAAGGAGGCTTGTGTCGTATCCTTTATGCGAATATGTATTGCAGCTCTTCTGTTCGGGACACCATTTACCCTTGCGTACAGCTTTGCTGGCGCATTTCTCAGTATGATCCTTATGATAGTCTGTAAAAAGATTAATCTTTTTTCTCCCCTTGGCGTAAGTGTTGTTGGCGGCGTATCTCATAATCTCGGACAGATACTGTTGGCAATGGTTATTTTTGAGAGGGCCGAAATAGGCTACTATATGGTGGTTCTTACCGTTACCGGAACACTTGCAGGTATATTTATTGGACTTGCTGGTTCATTCTTTGTTGAAAAAGTGAAACAACTTAAGACAAAAATGTAACATTTCAAAAGTGCTATTGACATAATTTGCGTTTTATGGCATAATAACTTGGGTTAAAATTATGACCCAAATAAAATATTAATATTATATAAGGAAGAGTAACTATGAAAAAGACAATTTCCATTATTCTTGCTGCTCTTATGATACTTTCTGTATTCGCTTTTGTAGGATGCGATAAGACTGAAGAGGAAGCAAATCTCAAGTTCGGTATGGGCGTTTACGCTTATTACGAAGAGCCCACCTCTGCAGAGGGCGAAACCAACGGCTCTGCCGCTGTTTGCGTTACCGTTGCCGCTGTTCTTGTTGACGAAGCAGGCAAAATCGTAAAGGTTGATTTTGACACCGCAGAAAACTCTGTAGCTTATACCTCCGAAGGTAAGGCAGTTGCCACCGGCGAGTTCCTCACCAAGAAGGAACAGGGCGATGCTTACGGTATGGTCGCTTGGGGCGGCGCAACTCTTGAGTGGGATGCTCAGGTAGACGCTCTTGAAACTGTTCTCGCTGGCAAGACCCTCGAAGAAGCTAAAGCTTCCATCGTTAACGGCTACAAGGGTACCGACGAAGTAATCAACGCAGGTTGTACTATCGGTATTTCCGACTTTATCTTTGCTCTTGAAAAGGCTATGGCAAACGTTTCTGAGTCTGCAGCTACCGCATCTGCAACTCTTAATACCGGTATCGTTACCGTTTCCGATGAAGCTGTTGATGCTGATGCTGAAGTAGAAGGTAAGCACGTTCTCGCTATTGCTGTTGCAGCAGCCGCTGTTGATAAGGACGGCAAGGTTATCGTTCTTGCTAACGATGCTTTTGATGCAGAATTTGGATTTGGAACCGCAGGTGAAGCAATCCAGATGGCTACCGAAGTTACTACCAAGCTTGAAAAGGGCACCAACTACAATATGGCTGCCTACGGTGCTGACCTTAACGGTGACGGCGTAGTTAAAGAATGGTTTGAGCAGGCTGAAGTATTCAATGCAGCTTGTGAAGGCCTTACCGCTACCGAAATCGCTGCTCTCGTAGTTAACGGTTACGGCGTTGAATCTGTTCAGTCCGCAGGTTGTACTATCGCTATCTCCGGTATGGCAAACGCTGCAGTAAAGGCTGCAACTATAGGTTAATTTTTGAAAACTTAAGGGGGTGCGCATTGCACCCCTTTTTTGTTATTTTTACAGAGGGCGGGGTGAGTTGATGAAAAGAAGGCTTATTTGTCTTGTATGGGTATTTATCCTTATTACGATTTTTTCTTCTTGTAGCAGTAAAGAAAAGTATACCGAATATATATTTGAATACTTTGACACTGCCACGGTAATAACCGGCTACGCTGACAGTAAAGAGGAGTTTGACGCCGTTGTTGGGGATATTAAGGCTCAGCTACGGGAATACCACAGACTTTATACTATTTATAACAGATACGATGGGGTAAATAACCTCTACGTTATCAACAATTCCGACGGCCCCGTTGAAGTTGACAGAAAAATAATAGACCTGCTCCTTTACGCGAAAGAGGTCTATGCTCTTACAGATGGAAACACCAATGTAGCCATGGGTAGCGTCCTCTCAATATGGCATAAATACAGAAGCAACGGGATAAAAGATCCCGTTAAGGCAGAACTGCCTCCCATGGATAAGCTTCAGCTCGCTTCAGCGCATACGGATATTAATAACGTAATAATAGACGAGGAAAAGAATACTGTTTTTCTGGCAGACCCCGAAATGAGCCTGGACGTAGGTGCCCTTGCAAAGGGATATGCCGTTGAAATGATAGCCCGCTACCTTGAATCAAAAGGGATAAGCGGGTATATCCTTAACGTGGGCGGTAATATCCGCGCCCTGGGAAGTAAGGGTGACGGCTCACCCTGGACGGTGGGTATAGAAAATCCTCAAAACTCCCAAAGCGATTCATATATAGCTTATCTGCATATTGACGGACAGGTTGTCGTGACCAGTGGCTCTTATCAGAGATATTATATGGTTGACGGCAAAGCTTATCATCATATAATCGACCCCGAAACTCTTATGCCCGGTATAAACTATCTTTCGGTTTCTGTAATCTGCCACGATTCGGGATTGGGCGATGCCCTTTCCACAGCGCTGTTTATTATGGACTACGAGGAAGGCCTTGCTCTGATAGAATCTATAGCAAACGTTGAGGCAATGTGGGTGCTTCCCAACGGAGAGCAGAAATATTCCTCGGGCTTTGAGAACTACACTTTTGATTATGAAGAGGGATAAAATGAAACTCATATTTAAGGCTTTGACAGCCGTAATCGTGGGGGCTTTTGCCATTGGCTTATTTGTTTTCATTCCTGCTGGAACATTAAACTTTTTGCAGGGGTGGCTTTTTATGGGGGTGCTTTTTATTCCCATGATAATATTGGGGATAGTGTTGCTGTTTAAAGCTCCCGACCTTCTTGAAAAACGCCTGAACGCAAAGGAAAAAGAGAGGGAACAGCGTGGCGTTATCGGGCTTTCCGCCCTTATGTTTTTAGGCGGATTTGTCCTTGCGGGGTTGGATTTCCGTTTTGGTTGGTCAAGAATGCCCATGTGGGTATCCATCGTAGCCTCGGTGGCTTTCCTCTTTGCCTATGCTTTGTATTGCGAGGTTATGAGGGAAAACGCCTACCTTTCCCGTACGATAGAGGTCAGCGAGGGGCAGACTGTCGTGGACAGCGGCCTTTACGGCATAGTAAGACATCCTATGTACAGCGTTACATTGGTTTTATTTTTAGCAATACCCATTATTCTCGGTTCTTGGTGGGCGCTGCTCATATTCCTTATCTATCCCGTAATTATAATTTACAGACTCCTCAACGAAGAGAAGTTTTTGGAAAGAGAACTTGACGGTTACGTTGAGTATAAAAATAAAGTTAAATACAGATTAATTCCATATATTTGGTAACAAGTTGGAGGAACATAATGCGAATTAAGGTTTTGTCAATAGGTCAGAGCTTTGCTCAGGATTCTACCCGTTATCTTTCCCAGATAGCGAAGGCGGACGGCCATGAGCTTCATGTGGTCAATCTTTACATAGGCGGCTGTCCTTTAAGCAGACATTACAGAAATATGCTTACCGAAGAAAAGGCTTACGAGCTTGAGTATAACGGGCACAGTACGGGATTCCCTGTATCTTTGAAGGAGGCGCTCTTTGCAAGAGAGTGGAATTACATAGTATTGAACCAGACAAGCCTTCTCTCCACAAAGTACGAGACCTTTCAGCCCTATCTGTCGGAGCTTTCCGCATACGTAAAAAAGATGGTACCTCTCGCAAAGCAGTATATTCACGAAACCTGGGCTTACGAAGAGGGCTCTTCAAAGCTTGCGGGAATGGGCTTTGATACCCGCAAGGATATGTACGACGCTCTTCATGAGGTATATGCAAAGGCGGCAGAGGATATTTCCGCTGACGGCATTATCCCCTCGGGAACTCTTTTCCAAAGACTTCTCGAAAAGGGAATAACCGAGCTTCACCGTGACCATTGGCACGCTTCCAAGGGAATAGGAAGATACGCTCTCGCTCTTCTTTGGTACAGAACTCTTATGGGAGAAGACGTGCTTTGTAACGGCTTTTGCAACTTCGATAAGCCCGTAGACGATGAAACCGTAAAAATAATAAAGGAAACCGTAAATGAATTCAAAGGAGGGGATATGTCATGGATATATTAGCCGTAGGTAATAGCTTTTCAAGAGATGCCACCAGATATCTTCACCAGATAGCAAAGGCTGACGGCGTGGAGATGAACGTTATCGGTTTAGCCATAGGAGGCTGTTCCCTTCAGCAGCACTATAAGCATTATATGGCCGACGATAAACTGTATGAGCTTTGGGTAAACGGTGAATATACTGAGTTTTTCGTTACCATGAAAGAAGCTCTGCTTAACAGGGATTGGGATTATATCACTATTCATCAGGCAAGCAGACTTGCCACAAAGTACGAGGGTTTTCTGCCCTATATAGAGGAGCTTGTTTCAATATTCAAAAAATGCTGTCCTCAGGGAAAGATAGCCCTTCACGAGGGTTGGATGTCGGATACCGGCTCCGTTGCTATACAGAGGTGGGGATACGAGACCCGCGATGATATGTATAAGGATATACACCAGGCAAATCTCCGTGTAAGAGAACTTATTAACGCGGATGTTTTTCTTCCTGGAGCAACCGTTCTTAAAAAGGCTTTTGATGAGGGCTTGACAGGCTTTTACAACGCCGATGGACATCACGCTTCGTTAGGCATAGGTAGATATTTGATGGGGCTTGTTTGGTATAAGGTCTTTACCGGCCGTCCCGTTACGGGTAATACCTTCCGAGAGTTTGATGAGGAGATATCCGAAGAGGATGTAGCTCTTGCCCAAAGAATAGTTGATGAAATAATAAAATAGAGAAAACGGGTGCGCAGAATAAGACGCACCCGTTTTCTCTTATATTGTGTGAATGGAGGATCAAGGAGATTCTATATATAAGACGGCAGGGAAGTCCCGAATGTTCCTCTTATTTATGACTTTTTTGTTAACTCAATAGAGAGAAATAAAAAAATTATAAAAA
>JAZQLP010000072.1:0-4889 GCA_045542755.1 Eubacteriales bacterium | reverse complement strand
GCCCTCCCTTAAGACCCTTATTCTTTCTGACTGTGCCATTTCAAACACCGACCTTAAAAAGCTTAACGTGGTCATAAATATGGGCACCCTCGACCTTAGCAAAAACTCCATAACCAAGCTTAAGGATTTTCCCTTTGAGGCAGACCAGCTTGTAAGCCTTAACCTTTCCAATAACAAAATATCTGATTTCAGCCCCATTTACGGCCTTGAAATTTCCGAGGTTCTTTGGTCGGGAAATAAGGGAACCTACGCTCCCGAGGATGAGGAATAATTATGAATAAAAAGCCTAACAAGAGTCCCATTTTCCCCATATTGGGAGTGGTCTTGCTTTCACTTTTCCTGCTTGCCGTTGTTTCCATGCTTAAAATAGAGTCCTTTCAGTGGGCTTTTGAGGTGGTAGTGCTCCTTGCCGCCGTTGCTGCCGTATATTATATACTTAGGGGATATTCAGAGTATTGCTACGATATAGTAGGGGAGACTCTGGTATTTAAACAGCAGATGGGTAAGGGCGAAAGATTCGTTTTCTCGGTGGATCTTTCGGACGTTCGTAGGCTTGTTCCTCGGAATGATGTTGAAGCTGAAAGAACAAAACTCGGCGTAACCGCCTTGGCAAAGTATTATATGCCCTCAACGGAGCTTTCCGTGTGGGGTCTGGTATACTACGATACCACCTATAAATGTGAAAAAATTCTTACATTTACCCCTTCAGAGCAATTACTCGAAGTTTTGTCAAAAAAAACTATTGACAACCAAGGATAAATGTGGTACAATATTTGAGCTAATGAAGAAGAACTCGTTTCTCACCCTGCCGCTTTCGTGCGCGCACGGTAAATATTTTCCGAAGCCGAGCCACGGCCCGACTACGGTCTTTATTGAGTGATTAACGGTGTTGATCACTTTTTCTTTATGCAAAAATTTCACGGCGATAGCCGTAAGCGGATCATCCGCATAATTAATCGGAGGTGTTTTTTATTAAAGACAACGGTTTTGAGTTAAATGAAGCCATCAGAGATCCCCAGATCAGACTGATTGACGACGACGGTACTCAGCTTGGTATTTTCAGTGCAAAGGATGCGCAGAAAATGGCCATAAACAAGGGCCTTGACCTCGTTAAGATAGCTCCTCAGGCTACCCCTCCCGTATGCCGTATAATGGATTACAGGAAGTACGTCTTTGAGCAGTCCAAGAGAGAAAAGGAAGCCAAGAAAAAGCAGAAGACCATTTCCGTCAAGGAGGTTCAGCTTTCTATAAGGATCGAAACCAACGACTTCAACACTAAGGCTAACCATGCAAAGAAGTTCCTTGCAGGCGGCGACAAGGTAAAGGTCGTCATTCGCTTCAGGGGTAGGGAAATTACCCGTCCTGAGCTGGGTACCGAGCTTATGACCCGTTTTGCAGAGGCTTGTTCCGAGGTTGGCGTTATACCCAAGCCCTCCAAGATGGAAGGCAGAAGTCTTGTTATGATGATTGAACCCAAACCCGCTGCTAAATAAAAAACGCAGCCAATAAATAAAGGAGAAATAGCGATGCCTAAACTTAAGACCCACAGAGGAGCCGCAAAGAGATTTTCCATAACCGCAGGCGGCAAGGTTAAGATCAACCACGCAAAGAGAAGACATATACTCACCAAGAAGACCACCAAGCATAAGAGAGGCCTCCGCAAGGCTTACATGGCATCTCCTGCCAATGCACCTACCGTTAAGAGATTGCTTCCCTACGCTAAATAAGAAAGAAGAGGACACAGAAGATGGCAAGAGTTAAAGGGGCCATGATGACCCATAAGAGACATAAGAAAGTATTAAAGCTTGCGAAGGGCTACTTCGGTGGCAAGTCCAAGCTCTTCAAGACTGCTAACGAAGCAGTTATGAAGTCCCTTACCTACGCTTACGTAGGCAGAAAGCTTAAGAAGAGAGATTTCCGTTCCATCTGGATTGCAAGAATCTCCGCACAGTGCAAGGTAAACGGTATCAACTACTCCCGTTTCATGTACGGCCTTAAGAAGGCTGGTATCGACCTTAACAGAAAGATGCTCGCTGAGCTCGCTGTTTCCGATGCCGCTGCATTCGCATCCCTTGTTGAACAGGCAAAGGCTGCTCTTTAATTAACCGAAGAAGAGGGTGCCACGGAAAACGTTGGCACCCCTTTTTATACCGCAAAGAAGGAGTGAAAGGTAATGGAAAAATTAGTCGGCGCTATCCGCAGAGCCGTGGACGACTACGGTATGATAGCAAAAAACGAACGTGTTGCCGTTGGCGTATCGGGAGGTAAGGACTCAATGCTCCTTCTCACCGCCCTCAACCGTCTTTCCCGCTTTCACCCTCAGAACTTTACCGTGCAGGGTATAATGCTCAGTCTGGGCACTCCCGGAGCCGACCCTTCCCAGGTGGCCGCCTATGCAAAGGAAGAGGGGATAGACCTTAAGATCGTTCCTACCCAGATCCACGATATTATCTTCAACATCCGCAAGGAGTCAAATCCCTGCTCCCTTTGCGCCAAGATGAGAAGGGGAGCTCTTCACGATGCCGCCATTGAAGAGGGTATACGCAAAATAGCCCTCGGACACCACGGCGACGACGCGGTGGAAACCTTTGTGATGAACCTCTTTTTTGAGGGGAGAATAGGCTGCTACCGCCCCGTGACCTACCTTGACAGAAAGGACGTCACCGTGATCCGCCCCATGATATACGTTTCCGAAAGGGACGTAAAGAACGCGGTAAACAGGCTTGGCATACCCGTTATGCACAACCCCTGCCCCGCGGACGGACACACCGAGCGCACCGAAATAAAGGACCTTATCTCATCCCTTGAAAAGGACTATCCCGGACTCAAACAGCGTCTTTACGGCGCTTTGCAACGCTCCGAGATAGACGGATGGAAGGAATTCCCCAAGGGCAGAAAAGTCTACGAAGAAAAATAATCCCAAAAGACGACTCTCAGGGTCGTCTTTTTTTCGCTATTTGGATAGAAAAAAGTAGGCCAAGGTCTTGCATTTTATGTTGATATATGTTATAATAAAAAATAATATACTACAAGTATGGCCTTTACGGCCGTACCTGTAACGAAAGGTCGGTAATCCCTATGTCAGAAAGAATCGGAAGAGCCAAGGTTTTCCTTTTATCCACTACCTACGACCCCCAGAGAGTGGTGGCTTCGGCCGCAAAGCTCTGCTATTCCTCGTCGGATATTGAGGCACTCGTTGAAAAGCAGTCCGAAGAAAAGATAAAGAGCTTTATCAATATGCTTGTGGAAATGGGTCACGAAAGCCCCATCGAGCACGCCGTATTCACCTTTGGTATTGAGAACGTTTCCCGCGCTCTCCTTGCCCAGATAACCAGACATAGGATCGCATCCTTCAGCGTTCAGAGTCAGAGATACGTAAAGTCAAGCCAGTTTGACTTTATCACTCCTCCCAGAATTGAGGCTATTCCCGAGGCGCTTGAAATATACGACCAGTATATGGCTCACGCTCAGGAGACCTACGACCGTCTTGCAAAGCTTCTTGCAGATAAGGAAGCTGTAGAGATGTTCGGCGAAAACCCCACCGAAGAGCAGTATAAGAAGGCAGAAAAGGCCGTTTTAGAGGATGCGCGATTCGTTCTTCCCAACGGCGCCGCCACCAAGATGGTGCTTACCATGAACGCCAGAAGCCTTATGAACTTCTTTGCTCACCGTTGCTGCAACAGAGCACAGTGGGAAATAAGAGCACTTGCAGAGGATATGCTCAAGCTCTGCCTTGAAGTTGCTCCCGACCTCTTTAACAAGGCGGGTCCTTCCTGCGTCTGCGGCCCTTGCCCCGAAGGTAAGATGACCTGCGGAAAAATGGTTCAAATGAGAGAAAAATACGCTAAAATGCGTAACGGTGAAGAATAATGGGTTTATTTATAATAGAGGGTATTGACGGCAGCGGCAAGTCTACCCAGCTTAGAATGTTAAAAGAGCGATTTGAGGCCGAGGGCAGGGAAGTTGTGACCCTTAAGTTCCCCGTATACGAGGACCTTTCTTCGGGGCCCGTAAGAATGTACCTTAACGGCGAGCTTGGTTCTCATCCTGACGACGTAAACGCCTACGCCGCCTCCTCCTTTTACGCCATAGACCGCTACGCCTCCTACAAAAAAAGCTGGGAGGGCGCCTATAAAGAGGACAAGCTCATCCTTGCCGACAGATACACCGTGTCAAATATCATTCATCAGTCCTCAAAGCTTTCTCTGGAGCAAAGACCTCCCTTTATAGAGTGGCTTTATGACCTTGAATTCGGCAAGCTGGGTATTCCCATGCCCGATATGATATTCTATCTTGACGTGCCCCCTCAGATATCCGTAAAGAAGATGGAAGAGAGATACGGCGGCAACGCTGAAAAGAAGGATATCCACGAAAAGGATAACGGCTATCTCCAGCGATGCTACGACGCGGGTATTTACGCTTGCGACATTCTCGGTATGTGTAAGGTTCCCTGCGTAAAGGATGGCGATATGCTCCCCGCAGAGGAGATAAACGATTATATTTACTCTAAAATCAAGGAAAAATTAGCCGCAGGGGAATGATATTCTCTAAAGAGCAATATAATAAATAAAGGAAGGTTTTGGAAGATGGTAGTATTTCTGTTTGCAGAAGGCTTTGAGGAGCTTGAAGCCATAGCTCCCGCCGATATAATTAACCGTTGCGGAAAGGACGTTAAGTTCGTTTCCGTTACCGAAAACAAGGCCGTAAAGGGCGCTCACGGATTTACCTACCTTTGCGATATGACCTTCTCGGAGCTTAATAAAGAGGATATTGAGATGCTCGTCCTTCCCGGCGGAGGCCTTGGGGTGGAAAACCTCGACGCCTTTGAGGGACTTGACGGCCTTCTTGAATATTGCTCCGAAAAGGGCCTCTACATCGCCGCCATTTGC
>JAZQLP010000071.1:0-4764 GCA_045542755.1 Eubacteriales bacterium | reverse complement strand
GTTTTCAACCAATTCTTTTACTACGGACGAAGGTCTTTCGACAACTTCTCCTGCTGCGATCAGATCAGATATTTGTTTGTCAAGGACATGAATTATATCCATAGTAAAGCATTTCCTTTGCCTTTATACTTTTTCACCTTTAACAGCATTTGATAACTTGTAAAGTTCGTTCATGGCTTCGATAGGTGTAAGAGTTGTGATATCGATGTTTTTCAGTTTTTCGATTATGTCGTTATTAATGTCTGAAAAAAGGTTGTTTTCAAGATACATACTGCTATCCCCTTTTTTCTGGGAAACCATAATCTGTACCTTATTTTCTTCAAGCTCCTTGAGGATTTCCTCTGCGCGTTTAATAACGTCATTAGGTACTCCTGCAAGCTTTGCAACGTCTATACCGTAACTGTCGTCCGTACCGCCCTTGAGGATCTTTCGTAAAAAGATTATTTCGTTATTCTTTTTCTTTGCGGCAACGTTATAATTCTTTATGCTGTCAAAAACTTCGTCAAGGCGGGTCAGTTCGTGATAGTGGGTTGCAAACATGGTTTTTGCCTTAATCTTTTTAACTACGTATTCGATAACGGCTTGTGCCATACTCATACCGTCAAAGGTTGAAGTTCCTCTGCCGATCTCGTCGAAGATCAAAAGGCTGTTTTTTGTTGCATTTTTAAGTATGTAGGCAACTTCGTTCATTTCAACCATAAATGTTGACTGACCGGCTGAAAGGTCGTCGGATGCTCCCACTCTGGTGAATATCTTGTCAACAACGGCTATTTTTGCATAATCCGCAGGAACGTAGCAACCTGCCTGAGCCATAATGACGATCACTGCAACCTGTCGCATATATGTTGACTTACCTGCCATGTTGGGACCGGTTATAAGAGCGAACATATTTGCCGAATTGTCAAGATAAGTGTCGTTTGGTACAAAAAGATCGTGCTTAAGTGCCTTTTCGACAACGGGATGTCTGCCATTTTTAATGTCAATTATACCTTCGGGGACCATTACGGGACAAACGTATCCGTTTTTCTTTGATATTTCAGCGAAATTGGTATGAACGTCAAGTTCCGCAATGGCATCTGCGGTAGTTTTTATTCTGGAGAGAGCTCCTTTAATAGTAGCCTTCAGCTCTTCAAATATTTCGTTTTCAAGCTTGATAACACGCTCGCCTGCGGTGAGCATTTTAGCCTCAAGATCTTTAAGCTCGGCGGTTATGTATCGTTCTCCGTTTACAAGAGTCTGCTTTCTGATATAGTCTTCCGGAACCATATTCGTGAAGCTGTTGGAAGCTTCAATATAATAACCGAATATTTTGTTATATCCCACCTTGAGAGTTTTAATGCCCGTTCTTTCTTTTTCTGAGGTTTCAATCTGACTCAGCCATTCTTTACTGTCTTTAAGAAGGGATTTGAGTTCTGCAAGTTCAGGGCTATAGTTATCCTTTATGGCCTTGCCATCGCGCAAGGTAACGGGAGCTTCGTCTACCACGGTTCTATCTATAAGGGTAGCTATATCCACTAAAGCATCAATGTTGCTGTTAAGCCTATCAACTACGGGAGAATCAATATTAGAAAGAGTCCTCTTTATGGAAGGAAGGTGGTTTAACGAGTTGCCCAGCGATTTAACGTCTCTGGGATTTATGGTATCGTATACAACCTTCGCAATTAATCTCTCAATATCCTTTATATTAGCCAGGGTATCACGAAGTTCAGCTCTTGCAGTATCGTTATTGTAAAATGCGGTAACGGAAGCCTGGCGTTTTAATATGGCTGTAATATCAACAAGGGGCTTTTCAAGATAACGTCTGAGAAGTCTTGCGCCCATTGGTGTACGGGTAGAATCGATAACTCCCAACAAAGAACCTCTTTTGGTTTTTGCTCTGAGGGTTTCTGTAAGCTCAAGATTTCTCCAAGAGAACCAGTCGATATCCATAAAGCTTTGTTTGTTAATAAAGGTGAACCTTTTCAGGTGAGATAGGTCGCAAAACTGCGTTCTGTAAAGATACTCTAAAAGACCGCCAAAAACAATAACGTGTATAGGGTCGGAAAACTCAGATGCAGACATATCTCCGCCCATATGTTGATTTATCATCTGTGATGCGTTAACGTATACGAAGGCTTCCTTATCTGCGGGAGTTATGATACATCTTGTATCATTCCTTGCCATGTATGCTGAAATAGCTGGAATCTCCTTGATATTTCCACATACGTAAATCTCTGCGGGATTCAACTTTGTAAGTTCATTAAGCAATCTGTCGTCAGATTTGGTTACAGGTTCGCCAAAAAGAACTTCACCGGTAGTTATATCTGAGTAACAAATTACTGCCTTGCCGTCTTTTTCGGGCTCTACGTAAGCGCAAGCAATATAGCTGTTCTTTGTTTCATCAAGCATCTGGGGGTCTGTAACCGTTCCAGGAGAGATCATTCTGACGATTCGACGCTCGGTGACCTCATTTGTCACTTCATCTTTTATCTGTTCGCAGACCGATACCTTATATCCTTTTTGAACAAGACGGGCTATATATCCGTCAACAGAATGATATGGCACACCACACATAGGGGCCCTTTCGGGGAGACCGCAGTCTCGCCCTGTAAGGGTAATATCCAACTCTCGGCTGACAGTTATGGCGTCGTCAAAGAACATCTCATAAAAGTCACCCAATCTGTACATGAGTATATAATCCTCATGCTGTGCCTTCATTTCTTTATATTTTTGCATCATAGGAGATAATGGCATCTCGGTATACCGTCCTTATAAGGAGATTTGAGACCTGAAATTCATTGTTAAGAACAATATTTAGTGGCAACCGCTACAAGTAGAGCAAGATCCGGAACAACCGTTGGGGTCTTTTCCTGTAACGTGGTAGTTAATAACCGCGTAAAGATTGTTTACCATATTTTCAAGATTGTTTTTTGCCTCGTTATATTTATTCATGAGCTCGTGCTTCATAACTTCATTATAAGCAGCACGCATAGCGTCCTGATGAGCCTTAAGCTTATCCTCGTTTCTTTCGCCGTCTTCTTTCTGCATTTCATTCATTACGGCCATTTTTTCGAGGTTAAAATTACCAATAGCAGTCTGGAGCTCTGTATCTGCTTCAAACACAGTCTTTACTGCCTGATATTCAATATATTCCCTGCTGAGCTTTATAGCCTGTCCCAGCTCTCCGGCCATTTCAGCCAAAACTTCTTTTGTGTATTCCATAATAGTTTCCTTTCTGCCTTCGTAAAAGGCAATTAACTTATTTATTTACTTTTACTTGATTTCCAAAGAGAGACCAATTCAATGCTTTGGTTATTTCTACTTGGGCATAGTTTCCGATCGACTCTTTATCACCTGAAAAATTAACTATAATATTTGTATCTGTTCGTCCATATAACGTATTACCGTCATTTTCTGATACGCCTTCGACGAGAACTTTAACGGTTTTGCCTATAAATTTACTGTTTTCTTGCCAAACCAATTCGTTCTGCACCTCTAACAGTCTTCGCATTCTATCCCCTTTTGTTTCTTTGTCAATCTGTCCGTCCATGACTGCGGCAGGTGTATTTTTTCTGGAGGAATATATAAAGGTAAAGAGGCCGTTAAATCCTACTTTTCTGATAAGAGAAAGAGTTGCTTGGAAATCCTCTTCTGTTTCTGTAGGAAAGCCTACGATTACGTCAGAGGTAAAGGTAACGTCGGGAATAAGTTTTCTCGCCTTTTCGGTAAGAGCTATATAGTCTGATGAAGTATACCTGCGATTCATGAGCTTTAATACCCTATCGCTTCCCGATTGGAAAGGAAGATGTATATGATTGCAAACTTTATCGCATTCAGCAATGGTTTTAAAAAGCTTCTCTGTGGCATCCTTCGGGTGTGATGTCATAAATCTTATTCTGAAATCCCCTTCAATAGCGTTAAGCTCTCTTAGCAAATCGGCAAAATCAAGGCTTTCCCCTGTATCTTTTCCGTAAGAATTAACGTTTTGTCCCAGGAGTGTAATATCCTTATAGCCCGCTTTTACAAGCTCGCAGAATTCATTCTTAACACTGTTAAAGCAACGGCTATGTTCTCGGCCTCTCACGTGAGGAACCACGCAATAGGAACAGAAATTATTACATCCGTTCATTACGGTAACGTATGCCTTCAGGCCGTCCTTGCGTACGGGAGAAATGTCGTCGGGGACGGTAGTCATAAGCTCGTCCGTATCAATGATCTTTTGCTCTTCTGTAAAAAGCCTATAAATATTCATTGGCAACCTGCCTATAGCACCGGTTCCGAATATAAGGTTTATGTGCTTATAAGAAGACAGTCTTTCTTCAATGTGTTTTTGCTGTACCATGCAACCGCAAAGACATATTTTGAGATTCGGGTTCGCTCTTTTCAAAGGAACCAAGGCCCCCACCTTTCCGAATACTCGCTGTTCTGCGTGTTCTCTTACGGCACAGGTGTTGAAAAGAATAAGGTCGGCTTTTTCTTTCTCTGGAACACTTTCAAAACCCATGGCCAACAACATACCGCTGATACGTTCTGTATCGTTTTCATTTTGCTGACAACCGAAGGTTTCGGTATAAAATTTATATGCAGCGCCCTCATTCTGACGGCGTTCTGCGTTAATTGCATAAACTTTGTTTATATAGTCGTAGAAAAGACCGTTAGTCATTTTATTATTTTGTGATACAACTTTAGTTTCGTCCATACGTCCTACCAGAATACATAATATATGATTATACCATTATATATTATAATTGTGACTTTTCTGTGAAATATTGAAAAACTATGTTT
>JAZQLP010000070.1:0-8529 GCA_045542755.1 Eubacteriales bacterium | reverse complement strand
TATCAAGAGAATAGTGACACAGGGCGACTTCGGCATTGTAACCACCTATGGTGAATATCTTAACATGAATATATGGAAGGTATTTGTCAGCCATCTCCCGCCCACAATCTTGATAAATATCTATTCAACCCTTATTGGAGTACCGATCGGTCTTGGTTTGGGTATTTTGGCTGCGCTTAAAAAGAATAAGTGGCAGGACCAGGTTATCAACATTTTTATTATTTTGTTGATATCCGTTCCTTCCATCGTATTGGCGCTTATGCTTCAGTACGTATTCTGCTTTAAGCTGGGCTGGTTCCCCTTGACTATGTCAACCAGTGACGACTATTTCACATGGGAAGTATTCCGCTCCATGATTCCTGCCGTATTTGCTCTTTGCTTGGGCTCCATTGCAGGATATGCTCGTTACACCCGTGCAGAGCTTTCCGAGGTACTTACAGGCGAATTTATGCTTCTGGCAAGAACCAAAGGCCTTACCAAGAGCCAGGCTATCTACCGCCATGCCATGAGAAACTCCATGGTCGTTATATTCCCCTCGATTCTCAGTGAATTTGTTTCGGTTCTTTCCGGTTCTCTTATCATTGAGAAGATGTTCGCTATCAACGGCGTTGGCGGACTTTATCTGAACTCTATTACCTTCCAGGATTACGACTTCTTTATGCTGCTGTCCGGCTTCTATACCTTGGTTGGCTTGACTGCAGGTATCGTAATCGACATAAGCTACGGATTTATTGATCCCAGAATCAGAATGGGGGCGAAGTAAGTTATGGCAACAGTGAACAAGTATGATAATATCCCTGCTGAGAAGTTTCAGTTTGCCACAAGAACTGACCTTGCTCACGATAAAAAGTTTGATACCAAGCCCGTAAGCTATTTCCAGGGTGCTTTCCGCCGTTTCAGTAAGAACAAAGGTGCGGTGGTTGGCGGTATCGTAATTGCAATTCTGGTACTTTTTGCTATAATTGCGCCCTTCTTTACTCCTTTCCAGCCCGCATACTACGATATGATGTATGCATATGTAACCCCTAAGGCTCCCATTTTTGCAAACAACGGTATTGACTTTTGGGACGGCTGCAGAGTAAAAAATACTAACTACGTTGGTTATCTTAAGGACCTTGCTCTTGCTTCGGAAACGGGCAGAGACGTAATTAAGAATGGCGAATATACCGTAAGTGAAGACGGTTCAAATTATACCTACCGTTACGATACTTACTACGGCGTAGGCTTCGGTAAGTACAAGATCATCTCTCAGGCCGAATTTGACGATATTCAGAAATATCAGATAGAAACCGGAAAACAGGTTCTTTATCCTATCGTTAAGTTAGCTGACAGACCTACCCTTGAAAAGAATAAATACGACGCGAATATTTATTACAAGGTAGAAAATGCAAAGGCATCTATCCTCCGTCCCAAGCTGGATAAAGATGGTAATATTATCCCCAATTATTGGAGATACGAGGCCGGTTCTGACAATGGTTTGATACCTGAATACAACTCCACCAGAATAGAAGGGGAGAATGGTATTCAGGAAAACGGCAATACCTATTACTACGCTTACGGACGTAGAGTAGACGGTGGTATAGAAGTAAGAGCTGAATACTACGAATACTATATCTACACTCACACTCAGTTAAAGAATGA
Organism: Eubacteriales bacterium; assembly: GCA_045542755.1. GTDB lineage: Bacteria > Bacillota > Clostridia > Oscillospirales > UBA644 > JAZQLP01. The sequence continues at coordinate 6,888 of JAZQLP010000070.1, read as the reverse complement.
CGGCATTGAAGAGCCTCTCTTCCTGTTTGGTACCACTCAGACAGGTAAGGACATCTTTGCTTGTCTTGCCTACGGTGCAAGATTCTCCTTTATCTTTGCGCTTGTAGTAGCTGCTGCCAACTTTATATTTGGCGTTATCTGGGGTTCTATCTCGGGTTACTTTGGCGGCAAGATCGACCTCTTTATGGAAAGATTTGCCGAAATCCTGGGCTCTGTCCCCACAATGATCGTTATTACCCTTCTCAAATATCATATGGGTTCGTCAAGCCAGGCGCTCGTCTTGTTCATTGCTTTCTTTGCAACAGGATGGATAGGCATGGCTGGCAGAACTGGTATGCAGTTCTACCGTTTTAAGAATCAGGAATACGTTTTGGCCGCAAGAACCCTTGGTGCAAGTGATGCCAGAATTATGTTCAAGCACATTTTCCCCAACGGCCTCGGTACCATCGTAACAAGCGTTGCGCTGGTAATTCCTTCCATGATATACTCTGAGACCAGCCTTTCTTACCTCGGCATCATTAACCTTGAAGCAGGAAATACTACCTCTGTTGGTACCTTGATTGCCGCAGGACAGCAGTCCATTATGGCAAATGCAGGCTATGTAGCACTCTTCCCCTGTATGTTCCTGGTTCTGTTAATGCTCAGCTTTAACTTGTTCGGTAACGGCTTGCGCGATGCGTTCAATCCGTCACTCAGAGGATCGGAGGATTAATTATGAGTAAAGAAATTAAATTATCAGTAAATAATCTGAAGGTCTCCTTCCGTACAGATGCAGGAAAAGTTCAGGCAGTACGCGATATTTCCTTTGACCTTTATAAGGGCGAAACTCTTGCGATAGTAGGCGAATCCGGTTCCGGTAAGTCTGTTACATCCAAGTCCATAATGGGCATTTCCGCTGTAAACGCTATCCACGAGAGTGGCGAAATTCTTTACGACGGCCAGGATCTTCTTCGTATTCCCGAAGAGGAAATGCATAAGCTTCGCGGTGACAAGATCGCCATGATCTTCCAGGATCCCTTGTCCTCCCTTAACCCCATCATGCGTATCGGTAGACAGATTACCGAAGCTATGCTCCTTAAAAATAAGGCAAACCGTAAAGAAGGTCGCGTAACCTTCAACAAGACCCTTGCATCCTTGTCTGAAATTGCTAAAAAAGCCCTTCACGAGACTAAAAATGCAAGTGTTTCCGTTGGAGACGTTGAAAAATATATCAAGACCTTTGACGAGTTTAACATTCAGGCAATAAAGCTTGAAAATAGCTACAATGCTTCCCGCACCGCTGCAGAGGAAATGATTGCAATAATAAAAGATTTCCTCTTCCTTACCGAGAAGAAACAGAAAGTGGACGTTGTTTCCACTCTCGGCTTGATTGAAAACCAGCTTAAGGCAATCAACGATAAGTATTTCGCTTCCAAGTATACCGAAGTTTTGAAGGCTCATATCGTGGCTTTGGAAGGCGTAAAGAAAACCGAGAGATCAAAGGTTACCATCGTTGATTCCGTTAAAAAGGTAGTTGGCTCAGTCGCAGCACAGAAGGAAGCTTCTGCCCAAACCGTTAGTGTTGTGGAAGCTATTATGAAGACTGCGGAAGAAATGCTTGCCCAGCCTTTGTATAACTTCTTCAGAATCGGTTACTACGTATATAAGAATCCCAATGAAGACCTGAGCCAGATGCCTGTTGAAGAGGCCAATGAACTTGCGTATAAGTTCCTTACGGAAGATTTCATGGAATCCTTTATCAATATGGAAAAGATTGCCGTTCAGTATTCTATAGATAAAACCTTAGAAAACAAAAAGACTGCAATCGAGGATCTGAAAAACGCTATTGAATTCTTCAGAGCCGGTAAGTTTACCGCCCAGGAAGCTACTACTCTTTCCAAGAATCTTAACAAGAGCGTTTGCTCCGCAATCGATCCCCTTGCCGTTATCAAGGATAGCGTAGCTTACACCTTCGGCGGCGCTTTGGATAGGGAAGTAGAAAAGTACTTCTTCTACATTAAGAATAATCCCAAGGAAGAGGCTCGCTTTGCCCGTCAGACCGCAAAAAGAGATGCTCTTATTGCAAAGGGAAAAACTGTCGATTGGCAGGTAGTTCCCAAGTCTGTTGTTGAACTTGACTCTCAGATCGAAATAATCGTTTCTGTTCTTACCAGAGTAATGAATAGATTCCAGGCAGACGTTGACAATGCAGGAAACGTTGATCTGGATAAGCGTTGCATAGAGATAATTGACTATCTTAAGGAAAAGGCTTCCCAGGTAGTTTACACCCTTACCAAGCGTATCGCAAAAGAAAAGGCTATCAAGCTCATGGAAGAGGTTGGTATTCCCGAAGCGAGAATTCGTTTTAGACAGTATCCTTTCGAGTTCTCCGGCGGTATGCGTCAGCGTATAGTTATTGCAATAGCTCTGTCAGCTAACCCTGACATTCTGATTTGTGACGAGCCCACAACAGCTCTTGACGTTACCATTCAGGCTCAGATTCTTGAACTTATAAATAAATTAAAGCGTGAGCGTAATCTTTCCATCATATTCATCACCCACGACTTGGGCGTTGTTGCAAATATGGCGGACAGAATCGCAGTTATGTATGCAGGTAAGATAGTAGAGTACGGTACCGCAAACGAGGTATTCTATGATCCTCAGCACCCCTATACTTGGGCTCTTCTTTCCTCCATGCCTGACCTCGATACCAACGAAAAGCTTGATGCTATCCCCGGCACTCCTCCCAATATGATATATCCTCCCGTGGGCGATGCTTTTGCGGATAGAAACAAGTACGCAATGGAGATAGACTTTGAGATGCAGCCTCCCATGTATGAGGTTTCTCCCACACATTATGCTGCAACTTGGTTGCTCCATCCCAACGCTCCAAAGGTAGAGATCCCCAAGATAATTACAGAACGTATCAAACGAATGAAAGAGAGAGGTGGCAATCATGGAGAATAATGAAGTATTGTTAAAAGTAGACCATCTTTGCCAGTATTTCCGTTTGGGACGTAAAGACCTTAAGGCCGTTGACGACGTAAGCTTTGAGGTTAAAAAAGGCGAAGCCTTTGGTCTTGTTGGCGAATCCGGATGCGGAAAGACCACCACAGGCCGTTCTATTATTAAGTTGTATAACATTACCTCCGGTAACGTATACTTTAAAGGCCAGAGAATAGGCGCAGGTATCCGTTCCTATAAGGACGCTATCACTAATGCCCGTTCTGAAGCCGCTAAAAAAATCAAGCTTCTTCGCGCTGAAAAGGCCGTTGATGAGCAGAGAAAAGCAGAGATCAAAGCCGAGATCGAAAAGATCAATAATGAGCTTGGTGAAATTGTTGATAAGAACAGAGCTTTGATCCGTGATGCAAAGTCTGACAGTAAAGCAGTCGACAAGCAGTATGCCGCAGGCCTTGTAAAAGAGCTTGAAGAGGAATACGCTAAAAAGTTCGAGGCCGCAGAAGGTGATTCTGAAAAACTCAGGGCATTGAAAAAGGAATTCAAAAACAGATGCCGTGTTGCGAAAAAGAGCAGATTGATCACTCAGATCCAGATGATATTCCAGGACCCCATCGCATCTCTTGACCCCCGTATGACGGTTAGAGATATCATTGCTGAGGGCTTGGTTATCAACGGTATTACCGATAAGAATTATATAAACGAAAAGGTTTACGAGATCCTTGAAACCGTTGGCCTTGTTCGTGAACACGCAGACCGTTATCCCCACGAATTCTCTGGTGGTCAGCGTCAGCGTATCGGTATAGCAAGAGCTGTCGTTATGCAGCCCGAAATGATTATCGCCGACGAGCCTATTTCCGCTCTCGACGTATCCATTCAGGCTCAGGTAATCAACCTTCTTAACGACCTCAGAGATCGTTTGGGACTTACCATTATGTTTATCGCCCACGACTTGTCCGTAGTTAAATACTTCTCGGATAGAATCGGTGTTATGTATTTCGGTAAAATGGTTGAGCTGGCCGACTCCGACGAGCTGTTTAAGAACCCCTTGCATCCCTATACCAAATCCCTGTTGTCTGCAATTCCTTTGCCCGACCCCGTATACGAAAAGCAGCGTACGAGAATTTCCTACAATCCTCTCGCGGCTCACGACTATTCTGTAGATAAGCCTTCCTTCCGCGAAGTTACTCCCGGACATTTCGTATACTGTAACGATGCTGAGGAAAAGCAGTATAAGGAATCTGTAAAATAACAAAACGGACGGTTAAAGTTCAGTGAAACAGGAAAACAAATCTTTATTAATTAAATACGGCGTTTGTTTTGGTATCGCTGCTCTGCTTACTGTGGGCGTATTTTGGATAAAAGGTTTTTTTACCGACAGTATTGCGGTAAATATTCAGATATTATCCGACGGCTTTACAGTTTCGGGACTTATGTTCTTGCTCTTTGCGGGAATGATGTTCATTAGCGGAGAGGGCGGATTAATCGGTATAAGGTTCGTTTTAAGAAACGTGGCGCTTTGGTTCATCCCTATGGGAAGAAAAAAGCACGAATTATACCGCGACTACCGTGAAAGAATACTTAGCGAGCAGAAAAAGTCAAGCAACCCTTGTATTTTGGTAACAGGTTTGGTTTTCTTTGGCCTTGGTCTTATCTTTACGGCTATATGGTACGTAAAGTATTATAACCAACCCCTCTGATTAAAACCTAATAAAATCAGCCCCACGGCTTTTAGCCGTGGGGCTTCTTGTTTTTTTTATTTTAATCAATCGAGCTTTCGCTATTGGATCCTTCACAGCTTTTAGCGCCGCAGGAACCTGCATACGGGCAACCTATACATTTCTTGCCCTTCTTTTTGGCTTTTATTATATATGCGATTGCTCCGCCGAGAATAAGGCCGATTATTGCTATTACGATAATGTCTGTAAACTGCATATACGAATCTCCCTTAAACTTTAGAAGGGGTTTTTTTAGCGGTTTTTAATGTAAGAGCGTCTTCTTTAAGCTGTTTATCCTTTTTGACAATAAGTATAGCAAATACCGTTGCTATAGCGGCTACTATAGCCCAACCGAGAATAGGCATCCACGCAGGACCAAGGTCACCGCCGGTAAAGAGGGTTCCAAAGAAGAATACTAAGAATCCTACCGTATAACCCACACAGAGCTGAAGACCAACACCGGCAAAGAGCCATTTTTTGCTCTTTATTTCAGAGTTCATAGCTCCGATAGCAGCAAAGCAGGGGGGAGTGAACAGATTAAACATAAGGAACGCAAGGGCTGCTACTGAAGAAATTCCGAAGGTTTCAGCAACAAGGCTTTCGCTTCCTTCAATCATTTCCAGCTCATCAAGATTAAAGAGGTTTGCAATACTGAAGCATACTGCCAGTGTTCCAACAACGTTTTCCTTGGCTATAAAGCCTGTTATGGTGGCAGCCGCTAATTGCCATGCAACTACACCGACAACGGGCGCAAAGAGGTATGCAAAGGGAGATGCTACCGTAGCAAGAATCGACTGACTTGCATCTTCAGCCACGCTGAAGTCCCAACTGAAGGTCTGCATTACGTGTATTACGAAGTTGCAAACGAGTATTACGGTTCCCGCCTTTACTATGTATGACCAGCCGCGCTGACACATAGAGATAATTGCTTTCCATATATCAGGGAATTTGTACTCGGGAAGTTCTATAATAAAGAATGATTTTTTTGCTTTATGTCCTGTGAGCTTATTTATGAGGAGAGCGCAAAGGAATATTATTACTATTGCAACAAAGTACATCGAAGCTCCTACCCAAGCGGAGTTTGAGAAAAAGGCTCCCGCGAAAAGGGTAATAACGGGGAGTTTTGCGCCGCAGGGCATAAAGGGAGCAAGCATTGCCGTGGCTCTGCGTTCACGCTCGTTACGGATAGTACGGCAAGCCATAACACCGGGAATAGCGCAGCCTGTACCAATAATGAAGGGAATAACTGATTTTCCCGAAAGTCCTACCTTTTTAAATATGGGGTCAAGAACTACGGTTGCACGAGCCATGTAGCCGCAGTCTTCAAGAAGCGCAATGAGGAAGTACATTACCATAACCAAGGGAAGGAATCCTACAATGGCTATAAATCCTCCGATAATACCGTCAATGAGGATAGATGCCCAAATACTGTCACTTGAAATGGCGCCCGCTATCATACCTTGAACGCCTTCAAGAATACCCACAAGCCAGTCTGCAAGCCAAACCGCAGGGCCACTTTGGGATATCCAGAACACCGCAAACATAACTATAGCGAAAATGGGAAGGCCTACCCACTTATTGGTAAGAATGGCGTCAATTTTATCCTGAAAGTTTTTCTCGTTGGTGTGAACCTTTCGGGTTTCCACCTGAGATACTATTCCGTCAACAAAGGCAAATCTTTTTCTGTCCTCAGCCTCTACGGCTTCTCTGTTTGTCAGGTCGATATCATCCTGAACGTAGGGAGCTGTCTGTCCTTTTCCAACCCGTGAAATGGCCGCTTTAATAACATCGGTCATTCCTTTTGCAGAGGTGGATACAGTGTCTATTACGGGACAACCGAGCTTTTCAGACAGCTTCACCGAGTCGATTTTTGTATCCTTTTTCTTGTTAATGTCTGCTTTGTTAAGAGCTACGACCATAGGAATACCAAGCTCAAGAAGTTGAGTCGTAAAAAACAAGCTTCGGCTGAGATTCGTAGCGTCCACGATATTTATAATTACGTCGGGAGCTTCGTTCTTAACGTAATCGCTTGCAATACTTTCTTCAGACGTAAAAGGGGACATAGAGTATGCACCGGGAAGGTCTACTGCTATAAGTTCCGATACTCCGTTAGTATATCTTTTTTTTATGGGACGTTCCTTCTTTTCAACAGTAACGCCTGCCCAGTTTCCAACCTTCTCGCTACTTCCGGTGAGAGCGTTAAACATAGTAGTTTTACCGCTGTTAGGAT
>JAZQLP010000069.1:0-3835 GCA_045542755.1 Eubacteriales bacterium | reverse complement strand
GCTTTTTTGCAAAAAAAGTCCCCGGCTTCGGAGAAGCCGGGGAGGGGTTGGGTATATTATTTATGCTTCCAAGTGCTCTTTGATAGCAGGGCAAGAACGGGGAATATCTCAAGTCGTCCCGCCAGCATATCGAAGATGAGTACCAGCTTTGAAAGTATGCTGTAGCCTCCGTAATTACAGGTGGCTCCTACGGCGTCGAAGCCGGGGCCGATATTGTTAAAGCAGGCCATAACGGCAGATATATTGGTGGTTACGGAGAAATTGTCAATGGAAATTATAATAAAGCTGGCCACCAATATCATTGCGTAGGCGGCAAAGTATGCGTTGGTTGTGTCAAGGACCCTTTCGCTGAGGATCTTTTCGTTTGACCTTACCACCTGCACCTTTTTAGGGTGTATTATTTTGCGGATGTTTCTTCTTAGGCTCTTAAGAAGTATAAGAACTCGGGCGCATTTAAGGCCGCCGCCGGTACTTCCCGCGCAGGCTCCAACGCACATAAGACAAAGGAGTATTCCCTTTGAAAAGGCGGGCCAAAGGTCAAAGTCGGTGGTGGCGTATCCTGTGGTGGTGATTATACTTGAAACCTGGAATGATGAATGGAGAAGGCTTTCTCCCACCGAGCCGTAAATATCGTATATGTTTATTGTAATAAGTATTATTGCGGTCACGACCACGCCGATATACAGGCGCAGCTCTTCGTCCTTGAACACCGCCTTGAATTGACGAAGGAGGAGCAAAAAATAGCAGCTGAAATTTATGCCGAAAAGGAACATAAACACGGTGGTCACTATCTGGATATAAGCGCTGTAATCGGCAAGGCTTGAATTTTTTGTTCCAAATCCGCCCGTACCCGCGGTGCCGAACATTGTACACAGAGCGTCAAAGAGGGGCATACCGCCTATGAGAAGGAAAATAAGGTTGAGCAGGGACAGGCCTATATATATCAGATATAGGATAACCGCGGTGGTTCTCATTCTGGGAACCAGCTTTCCAACGTCGGGTCCGGGGGATTCTGCACGGAGAAGGTGCATTGTAAATCCGCCTTCTTTGCCCGAGCTTGAGGTAAGTGCAAGAAGGAATACCAGTACGCCCATACCTCCCAGCCAATGGCTGAAGCTTCTCCAATAAAGCAGACCCTTTGAAAGGCTCTCAACGTCGGAGAGTATGGATGCTCCCGTAGTGGTAAAGCCCGAAACTATCTCAAAGAGCGCATCTACGAAATTGGGTATCTCCCCGGAAATAACGAAGGGCAGACAGCCTATTATACTAAGAAGTATCCAGCTTACCGTAACGCAGACGAAGCCTTCCTTTGCCTGAAATATTTTCGGCGCTCCCTTACAGAGAAGGAAGAGGACCGTTTCAATAACGAGGGAGAGAAGTATCGTTATCAGAAAGCCGTTAAACGCGGCCGTTTCCTTTAAAAAAAGACTGATAAAAAGAGGCGGTAACATAAAAACGGTTTCGACCGCCATCGTCAGGGCCATAAACCGACCCATCATTCTGTAATTCATACTTTTAAACCTGTTTGCCTTTACGCAAAAATGTCGTTTATATTCTGGAGAAGGCCTCGTTTGCCCGTAACTGCTACGATGGTATCGCCCTTGACGAAGACTGAATTACCGTTGGCAATTTCGGTATTTGCGCCGTGGGTGATGCAGGCCAGAAGAACGCCTTCCTTAAGCTTTAGCTCTTTGAGAGGAACGTTGCAGTTAAGGGTACCGCTGTCAACGCGGAATTCCACCGCCTCGACCTGACCGTCGGCAATGGCGTGAACGGAGATCGCGGCTCCGCTCTGGTTTTTCATGGCGCGGACGTACCTTACTATGGTATTACAGGATAACTCTCTGGGACAGACCACGCTGCCCAGGGCAAGGGAGTCGATTATATGCTGATTTTCTATACGGCTGAGCTTGGTGATTACCTGGGGTACTCCCTGCTTTTGGCCGTAAAGGGATACTATCATATTAAGCTCGTCCATACCCGTCAGGGTCACCAGAGCGTCGCATTTTGCAAGGCCCTCTGCTACCAGCAGGGTCTGGTCGGTACCGTCGCCGCAGATGACCGAGGCGTTAGGAAGGTTCTCGGCCAGATGTCTGCATCTCTCGGGGTCCTGCTCAACTATCTGGACTGATATGCCGTCCTTTTCAAGAAGTGAGGCAAGATAATAGCTTACAGTGCCGCCGCCGCAGAGGATGACTCTCCTTACGGGGCGGGTGATGATATTAAGGTTTTTGAGAAGGGTGGTGAGGTTTTCCGTGGGGGCGGTGACGAATATTCTGTCGCCTTCGCGGAGAACGAAGTCGCCCTTGGGGACTATTGCCACGCCGTCACGGAGTACGGCGCAAAGAAGTACCTTGCACTTTACCACCGTGTTCAGGGCGGTCAGGGGGAGGCCGCAGAGCCTGCTGTCCCCGTCCAGACGGAGCTCAACTATTTCCGCTCTGCCCTTTGCAAAGGTATCTCTTTTAAGAAAGCCGGGGTATTTGAGAAGCCTTTCTATCTCTACGGCGGCCTTTCTTTCGGGGTTTATGGTCATAGAAAGCTCGAATATATGCCTCATTTCGGCAACCTGCTCGGCATATTCAGGGTTTCTTATTCTTGCAATGGTGTGTATCTTGGGGTTAAGACCGTAGGCCGTGGTGCAACAGAGGAGGTTTACCTCGTCCGAGCCGGTGGCGGCTATAAGGAGGTCTGCCTTCTCCGCCCCTGCGTCCTTGAGGGTGTGCATGGAGGCGCAGTTGCCCTGCACCGTCATAACGTCGTGACTGGTCTGGGTAAGCTCCAGCGCCGAGGGGTTCTGGTCTATTACGGTCAGGTTATGTCCCTCTGCGGAAAGGTATCCGGTAAGGGTAGAGCCGACTTTGCCGTCGCCTGCAATAATGATGTTCATACTTATCTCCGATAATGGTCAATCAATTAATAGAGTTTCTTAAGCATTTCCGTGAGAAGCGTATACGCGTTCTTTACGTCCTGAATATGGGTTTCGCCTTTTTCTCTTTCAATGGTGAGAAAACCGTCAAAGCCGTGGTCGCGGAGAGCTGCCAGATATTCGGGGTAGGGAACGTTGCCCTGACCCAGGGGCATTTCCTTATAGCCCTTTTCCAGCATTATACCGTCCTTTGCGTGGGTGTGAACGATAAGGTGGGAAAGAATATCCACCGCCTCAACGGGGTCCTGACCCGACACCATAACGAAGTTTGCGGGGTCAAGGTTTATCTTAATGTTAGGGGAGTTTGCTTCTTCTATTATCTTCAGAAGTAAGGGGGCCTTTTCGGGGCCGGTTTCAACGGCAAAATTTACCCCTATCTCTTCGCCGTGCTTTGCAAGGGCGCGAAGGGTACGGACGGTGTTTATGTGCTTGGGGTCGGCGGGGTCCTTAGGAGTCTTGCCTATATGGGCGGTTACGATATTAGTATTAAGATCGGGGGCCATATCCATCATGGCCATTACCTTTTTAATATCTTCCCCGTTATCGTCATTCTTGAAATAGCCCGAGCTTATATCTACGCAGAGAGCGGAAAATACAAGACCGTTTTCGGTAACGTATTTGAGAATTTCTTTTCTTTCTTCCTTTGTCAGGGCAGGAGTAAGCTCTCCCCCCGTAACGTAGGGCTGGAGCCCCTTTGCTCCCATATCACGGGCAAAAATTACCGCATCCTTAAAGGGCATCTTCAAGGAGCTGGGCATAACGCCTATTTTCATCCTGTCTGTAAACCTCTTATATGAATCATTACGTTCACAGTATATCAGAAAAAAGGGTTTTTGTCAAGAAAAAAATCCCTCTGCCGAAGCAGAGGGATGAAAAGATTTTTATTCTTCGGTCATGGAAGCCTTT
>JAZQLP010000068.1:0-25948 GCA_045542755.1 Eubacteriales bacterium | reverse complement strand
ACCCTTCGTGCAAAGATTGACCTTGCATCGGGTAACTTCAACATGAGAGACCCTGTTATTTACAGAATCAGATACATTGAGCATCACCGTCAGGGCACAAAATGGTGTATTTTCCCCATGTACGACTTCGCACATCCCGTGCAGGATGCCATTGAAGGGATTACCCATTCTCTTTGCTCTCTTGAGTATGAGGACCACAGACCTCTCTACAACTGGGTAATTGATAACGTAGGCTTTGAGAAAAAGCCCCACCAGTATGAGTTCGCACGCCTTAATCTTACCTATACGGTAATGAGTAAGAGATTCCTTCGTTCTCTTGTTGAAGGCGGCTTGGTTGACGGTTGGGATGACCCCCGTATGCCCACCCTTTGCGGTCTCCGCAGAAGAGGTTATACCGCCGATTCCATTAAGGACTTTATCGGCCGTATAGGCGTTGCAAAGTCCAACAGTATTGTTGAAATCGAACTTCTCGAACACTGTATAAGAGAAGAACAGAATCTTAAGGCTATGCGTAAGATTGCCGTTCTTGATCCTATAAAGGTAGTTATTACCAATTATCCCGAGGATAAGGTTGAGTACTTCACTCTTCCCAATAACACTCAGGCTGAAGATGCAGGTACCAGAGAAGTGCCCTTTACCAGAGAGCTCTATATTGATGCTCAGGACTTCGCAGAAAATCCTCCTCCTAAGTTCTTTAGACTCAAACCCGATGGGGAAGTTCGCCTTATGGGCTCCTATATCATTAAGTTTGAAGAGCTCGTTAAGAACGAGGATGGGTCTATCAAGGAAATCAGATGTACTGCAGATCTTGAGACCGGATGCGGAAACCCCGTCGATGGAAGAAAGGTTAAGGGTACCATTCATTGGCTTTCCGCAGCTCACGCTATTGATACCGAAATCAGAGTATACGACAGACTCTTTACTCAGCCTAACGTATTTGACCTTCCTGAAGGTAGCACCTTTATGGATCTTCTCAATCACGACTCCGTAAAGATATATCCCAACGCAAAGGCTGAACCCTCTCTTGCAACTGCAGAAAAGGGTGAAAAGTTCCAGTTTGTAAGAACCGGATACTTTGCAAAGGATACCAAGTTTGATAATGTGTTCAATATGACCGTTGGTCTCAAGGATAGCTTTAAAGCAAAATAATCACCTATATTTGCTCTAAAAAGCCAGACTACAAGATGTAGTCTGGCTTTTTGTGTATATTCTTTTAACACGTCACATCTTAAGAAACGAAAACGGATCAAATTCCTTCGGTTTTTCTGTTTCGGCTATAATGTACTCTGCAATTTCCGCCGCAACGTTAACTCCGCACACCTTATTTATCTCATTAAACATAGCGTTTGAGTTTACTTCGCACACAAGGGAGGGCTTACCATTTGAAAAAAGAAGGTCTATTCCACAGAAATCCAGCCCCAATGCCTTTGCTGTGTCGATGCAAAGCTCTTTTGCCTCCGTATCCAACTCGTAGGGGGAACCGACACCGCCAACAGCGATATTTGAACGAAAATCGTTTTTGTTTTCTCGGAGCATTGCGGCTACGACTTTTTCGCCAACCACATATGCGCGGACGTCTCGCCCCTTGCTTTCTTCTATAAACTTGCTGAAAAGCAGGGGTGCACCCTTGTTTTCATTAATAAACTTAATGATCTCATCCTTATCATTAAGCAGAAAAACGCCCCAACCCAATGAGCTGAAAGGATTTTTGGCAATTAAGGGTAAAGATAGTGATGAAATAATCCTATCTGTAAAATCAGATATGAATTCTTCTGTATAATTAAAGGTAAGAGGCATAAAAACCGTTTTGGGCATGGGAATTATGCCTTCAAGCATCTCGTAGGTACGCCTTTTATCGTCACAGATTTCTATCGCTCCGATACTGTTAAAAAGACGAATACCCTTCTTTTCAAGATGAAGCCCACAGAGAATGTCCTTATCCAAAAACACGCAGTTATCAAAGTTTATTTCCGAATCAGAGAGATTTCCTGCCTCGTAATTTGTCATAAGCAGGGGAGTAACTCCATGTTTTTTTAACTCGTCTGCGATTTGAGAGGCGTAAGTGCCGAACATTTTCTCAAGGGAATGGTTGTAAATTATAGCCGTAGTCATTTTATTCGCCTTTTTTCATGTGGTTCAGGGTTTTGAGCATGGCAATACTGCCGCTCTCATAAGTAAGACCACCCTGGAAATAAGCCGTATAAGGAGGCTTTATGGGAGCGTCTGCAGAAAGCTCTATAGATGCGCCCGAAACGAAGCTTCCTGCAGCCATAATTACCTCGTCCTGATATCCGGGCATAGCCCAAGGCTCAGGGGTAACGTAACTGTCAATGGGGGCAGCAGCCTGTATACCTTCGCAGAACTTTATCAGCTTATCTTTGTCGTGGAAGGTTACGGTCTGAATAATATCTTCTCGTGGTTCGTTAGGCAGGGGTGAAACCTCGTAACCCTCGTTACCGAAAAGATATGCGGCAAGTACAGCAGTTTTCTTTGCCTGCGCCGTTACGTGAGGAGCAAGGAAAAATCCCTGGTACATACTTTTTATCTGATTTAATGAAGCTCCGCATTCTTTGCCGATACCTACAGCGGTAAGTCTGTATGCGCAAAGTTCTATCAGTCTTGCCTTACCGGCTATGTATCCGCCGGTCTCTGCAAGTCCGCCACCGGGATTTTTAATAAGAGAACCTGCAATTATATCAGCGCCTACTTCGGTAGGTTCTTTTTCTGCGGCAAATTCTCCGTAGCAGTTATCTACAAAAACATTGACGTTAGCAATACTTTTTACAAAGTTGCTGAGTTTACCTATTTGTTCAACGGTAAGAGTTTTTCTCTGTGAATATCCTCTTGAACGCTGAATAAAAACCATTTTTATAGATGGATCTGCGGTTAATTCTTTTCTTATGGTTTCGTAGTCAAAGTCTCCACTGGGAAGAAGCTCTTGCTGTTTATATTTTATTCCAAAATCAGCAAGAGAGCCGTTTCCGGGCTCACCCGTAACGCCAATGGTCTCAAGCAATGTGTCATATGGAGCTCCCGCGACGGAATATACCGTATCTCCGGGACGCAATAACGCATAAAACACCGTTGCAAGAACGTGGGTTCCCGAAACAAAATTATGTCTTACGAGGGCATCTTCTGCTCCGAAAGCCTGAGCATACACTCTGTCAAGAACGTCACGGCCTCTGTCATCATATCCATATCCTGTGGTTCCGTGGAGCATTGCTTCTGATACGCTATTATCCCAAAAAGCTTTTAAAACTTTATACTGATTGATTCTGCTTACCTTGTCTATATCTGAAAAAGCGTCCTTTAAATCCTTTTCTGCTTTTTCCAGAATATCAAAATTAACTTCATTAAACAATACGAACACCTCATATAATTAATCACGAATATTATATCATGAGTTAACTTAAAAATCAAGTAAAATAAAGAAAAATATGTAAAAAGTGTAGACAAATGGAGAGAAATATGCTATAATGCAGAGGAAATGTTTAAAATCAATGCTCGTTTACATTGCAAAACGGAGGTTTCTATGAGCAAAAAGATTATTCTTACAACAGATAGTACCTGCGACCTTAATCCCGAATATATAAAAGAAAATGATATCAGAGTTCTTCCCCTTGTGATAAGCTTGGGTGACAAATCCTACCACGACGGCGTGGACATAAACTCTGAAATGATTTTTGACTACGTTAAGGAAGCAAAGATCCTTCCCAAAACAGCAGCCACCAATATTGAGACCTATATGTCTTTCTTTAACGAAGAGGTTGAAAAGGGAAATACCGTAATACACGTTAATATCGGCCATAAGTTCTCAAGCTGTAACCAGAGTGCGCGCCTTGCCGCTGAAGAAATCGGCCATGACGTATACGTAATCGACTCTGAAAATCTTTCTACCGGCCACGGCCTTGTAGTATGTGAAATAGTTGATAAAATAAAAGAGGGCAAGGATGCGGAAACCATCGTTGCTGAGATCGAGGAGATTATTCCCAAGGTAAGCGCAAGCTTCGTCCTTAATCAGCTTGATTACATGGTGAAGGGCGGCAGATGTTCAATGGTAGCCGCTCTTGGCGCAAATCTTCTTAAGCTCAAGCCTTGTCTCGAAGTAAATGACGGTGCTTTGGGCGTTTGCAAAAAGTACAGAGGAAACCTTATTGACGTTCTTAAAAAGTACGTTGATGAGAGACTTGATCTTCAGCCCGATCAGTACGAGAGAAAGAGAATCTTCGTTACCTATACCTATTACGAAGGATTTGAAATCGGAGATCAGATCGCTCAATACGTAAGAGAAAAGAATATGTTTGACGAGGTAATAGTTACCACCGCCGGAGGTACAGTATCTTCTCACTGTGGTCCTGATACCCTTGGCGTTCTCTTTATAAGAAAATAAACTTAAAAAATCATGGTCTGCTGCAATATATTGCGGCAGACCTTTTTGTTTATTTATTTACCTTCTGCTTTCTTGCCAAATCCCACAAAGAATAGGGGGACAAGAGTCATCATTCTTAATATTCCGATAACGGCAGATTTTGGAATAAGCTGTGCTTGGTAGTTCGAGACTGAATTTAACTCGGTAAGGTTTGATATTTCAAAAATTAAAAATGCTACGGTAAGGGCCAGAGAAATTGCAAAGAGTATTATGGTTGTTTTTTTATTCTTTGAAAGAATAGCAAAAAACAGCATGGCTACAACCGAGAGCAGAATAATACTTTTAAGGGTGTGGGTGTAGAAAAACTTATCGGTAATATCAAATGCCGCAGAAGTGTATCTGAGTGCTTGTGACGTGCTGTAATATAATGATTTATAGAGAATCGGAGATATAAACGTGTAAGCTTCGAAAACGAAGATAAAGGGCATTGCGGAAGCTGTCAGCCTAGGTTTTATAACGGACAATATACATATTAGAAACATTATTACCGAATAGAAAATATAGTAAAGGGTAAAGTCTTCACTAAACGCGTCCTTATAAGGAGTCGGCCATGCGGACGTGAGCATGAATTCTTTATCAAGCATAAGAAAAATCTGAACCAACCACATTATGAGCATACATATTTGGGGCAAGAAACTTGTGAATCTGATTGACTCTGGATACTTTTTGTTTTCCATTATTAATCCTCGGAATTAAGTATTTTTATTCATTATACACCAATACGGAGTACAATTCAAGCCGTAGTGATAAAAACCCACAAAAATTTAAATTTTACCCTCAATTTTTACTTTAATCACTTGAAAAAATAATTGAATTATGATATACTGTAAAAAAATAATATTGGAGAAGTGGCTTTAATGAGAATTAAGAAGATTAATATAATTTGTCATTCCCATTATGATATGAACGGTGTAGATCATCCTACGGTAGCATCCGTCATTAATAAAAAAATAATAAACAAAGCCATAGAATTTATAGATAAATATAAAACAAATCCCAAAGGGGAACAGTTTTGTTGGACGATTGAGGCTTCCGCCCCTCTTATGGAGTGGTGGAGCGATGCTTCTCCAGATAACAGAAGAAAACTTATTGAGAGTGTTGAAAGCGGACATCTTGAAGTGTGCGGTCTGCCTTATAATATGACAGCAGCGATTTCGGAAGAAGAGGTCAATAAGGTAACTAATTGGATGCCCGATGAGATATTTGACGGCCTGAAGATCAGAACCGTAATTCAATCGGGTGTTGATGGAATTTCTGCGTCGGCAATTAATAGATTAAAATCCCGAGGGGTTAGATACGTATGGTCTATCCCTGCACCTAACGGGAATTTCTTACGTGCCTATCCCTTTGCTTTTAACTGGAAACTTACAACTTCTTCCCGTGTTTTAGCATTTCAGAACGGAGCCAAGGGTAGCTTCTCGGAGATGATGCTTGGGTATCCCCTTGAAGAGCAATACATAAAAAGCGCGGATACTTATTGCAATCTTTCTGACGGTTGCCGATTATTCAATTTTGACGATGATGACATAGAACGTAAAAAGAGGTTTGTTGCCGAATGTTACGTAAGATTGTCCGAATATGTAGATAAGCTTGAAAAGGGCGGGGAATACCAATTCTCTATCCTTCCCGTATCTTTAAGCGGTAGGGTAAGAGGTTTTAATGAGTTGCCCATAGAAGATTTGGTGGAGTTTATAAGACTTTGGAATGAAATGGAATTTCGTCCCGCACTGTGTATTTCCACGGCAGGTTCAGCCTTCCGAGAGATGGAAATAGAAGCCGCAGCCGCAGCCATACCCACTTTCAGCGGCCAATGGCCCGACTCTTTTGCCCGTAAGTATATGTCAATGCCGCTTGAGGTTTCTGCGGCAAGAAAAACTGCAAGGACTTACAGTCAGATAAAGCGGATAAAAGGGCAGTGCTTTGGCGAGGAAAAGACCAAGGAACTTATCATGAGAGACGTGGCCTCTTTTTACGAGCATAATATAGAGGGCATCAGTGAAGATTCTATATCTTTTACCACTGCAAAAGCCGCCCCTGTTTATAGGGCTCTGGCTCGGGCAGAATATCTTCTTGCTGAAAAAATAAAAGACAGCATTGATTATGATAAAGAAGGTATATACGTCTATAATCCCACAGACTGCGCTTTATCCGGATTAATAGAATTCCCCGAAAAGGCTTTAAAGGGTGATTACGTTTCCGTTATGGAGAGGGATACATTGGCAATACAGTCTCTTCATGTCAGAAAAGCTGAAGGTGGAAACAATGTTGCTTCTTTTTGGGCAAACGTTCCCGCAAGATCTTATAGATACTATGCGCTGATGACTCTTGCCTCACCCGAAAGCGCATACGTGGATATGCCTGAAACGGAAACAGATATGAATGGCTGGCCACTTAAGTTTAGATATAAGGACGGAAGTGTTTTGACCACCTCGGGACTTTGTGACGTTATGTCCGTTTGTCCACGTGATGACGGATCAATGGACTCTGACGGGTGCGAATATAGCCTGGCTCTTACTTCCGAATATGATACCTATGCAACGGTTGTACAGTCTTTTGATAGCGAAGTTATCGGTGCCGGAACAAGGATAATGACCGTTTGGAAAGAGGAACCGAGAGTAAACGTTAAGATTATTATTGAACAGAAACAGACCAAGAAGCCTGCCGCTGTTTATGCAAAGGTATCTCTGAACATGTCAAACGGTTTTCCCATTACCTCATCGGGAGGATTGGTTTTCGATCCTTCAAGAAGCATTATTTACGGCTCTGTTCTTGATAATATACCCTTTGACGGCTGGATTTCATATCCATATGTCAAGACGGTTTTAATTGCCAGAGATACCCCTCTGGTTTCTTTCGGTAGTCATAATTTGGGCTATAATTCAAAGGATTTCACTGCGGATAAGGGAGAAGTTTATTTTTTGTTGGTTGATAATACCAATCTGAAAAGCTCTGTAACGGGCCAATCTGAAAGACTTACCTATTCGTTCGATATAGTATATGACGAAAATGCGGATGATTTTGCCGGTCTTGCAAAACTTGCCCAAAAGTGCTCTTCGGAGTTTATTCCTGTGGTATACGTCAAATAAGCGAGGATTATTATGAACGAAAACTCTATTGAAAACGTAATAGAATTGGCAAAGCGTTGCGCCCTTATGATTCTCGAAAACGGCGGTGAAACTTACCGTGCAGAGGAAACAATTGTGGCCGTCTGCCGTTCCTGCGGTTATGAGGACGTATCTGTAATGGCTATGCCCACCGCTTGCTTTTTTACCCTAATCGTTGACGGTGTGGCCGAGACCTCAGTAGTAAGAATCAGTAAGCGCAGGGTTGACCTTGATAAAGTTAATTGTATTAACGATATCTCTCACCGTCTTGCAGATGGCGGATTGACAGCAAAAGACGCTTTGGAGCAATTAAATCAACTTAAAGGGAACCCCGAACGTAACAGAATTATTCCCGTGCTTGGCTTTGCGCTTTGCGCCGCGGGATTTTGCGGTGTTTTCGGCGGAGGCTGGAAAGAACTGCTCATTGCATTCTGTACGGGTATGGTTATGCAGGTTATCAGTAATGTATATAATTCCTTTGGATTACATTCTTTTTTTACAAGCTTTACGGGCGGTTTTGTTGCCGCAGGTGTGTCACTCTTGTCGTCCCTGCTTATACCTGATTTGGCCATAAGTAGTATAATTATAGGTGTAATAATGCCCTTGCTTCCCGGTGTAGCCCTTACCAACTGTATTAGGGATATTATGAACGGTGACCTCGTGTCGGGGTCTGCAAGGCTTATGGAGGCACTGCTGACGGGTGGATGTATCGCCGTGGGGGCAGGTATAGTGATGCTTATATTTACCGCTAACGGAGGTGTTATACTCCAATGACAGAGCTTATACTTAGATTTTTTTTGATAGATTTTATTTTTGGTGTGATAGGCGCCTTTGGTTTCGCAGTTATAATAAACGTTCCGAAAAAATCTATAATAGTTTCTTCCATATTAGGCGGTTTTGCCTATATGCTTTTTGATTTGATCTATTATTTCTCAGGACAACTGTATTTTGCAGTTTTCGCAGCATCTGTATTTATAGCTGTTTACAGTGAGCTTCTTGCGCGAAAGTTTAAAATGCCTGCCATAATTTTTATTTTGCCGGGTATAGTTGCATTAGTTCCCGGTGTAGGGCTATATAACACTATTCTCAAGCTCATCAATAATGACTTTTTAGGCTTTATAAAGCAGGGCGCTGAGACAATATTTGTTGCTTGCGCTATAGCTTCTGCCATTGCTGTAGTCAATATTCTCGTGCGAGCTATTTTCAGTCGTATAAAGAGGACTCGGCAATGATAAGCCTTTAAAAACGGAATAATCTGCCTTTCGTAGGACAAAATATAAGGGATTCGGTACAATGTTCCGACCCTTATTTTTTTGTTAAGGAAGGTTTGTATATATGTTTATCCGTAATAAGTCAGATGTGAAATCAATATCGCTAAAAAGATTTATTTATAAAATTCATGGATGTTTTAAAGCTATCCTTCGGGAGATAGATAAAGATGAAAACGGATATGCGGCTGTCCTCTCCGACAATTTTCACCTTATAAAAAGAAGTTATGTTGAGGCATTGTCTGATCTCAAAGGGATAAAAGAGTTGCCTGCTACTGAAAATAATCCACCAGTAATATATGAGTATATATATAATTTTTGCCGTCACGGAAATCCTTCTCCTGATAAAAAAAGTTTGGATTCTTTTTTTTCTAATATCGGGCAGCAGGCGAATCTTACTTTTTCGGAAGGGGCAGCATTTTTGCCCTTAATGAAGGTGTGCTGTGTTGAAATAATCTCAAAAAACGTGTCTGTAAAAGATAAGACCGATAGTATGAGGATAATAAATCGGCAGTTAGATATCCTCAGGGTTCTTAGAAAAGAGAGATTTATTGATTTTGTTGAGCGAGTATGCAAGATCGAAAAGCTTCTTGAGTCTGATTCCGTATACGCTGCAATGGATAGAAAATCAAAATCCGAATACAGGTTCCGTATAGAAAATGTGGCCAAACGCCGTAACAAAACGGAAGATGCGGTGATTGAGGAGGCAAAAGTATTAGCATCTGCCCATAAGGTAGGTGCTAAGAGTCATTTCGGATATTGGTTATACGATAAGAAAAAGTACTTTTATATGCAGTTATGCGTAATTTTTCCTATTTTAACCTCAATCGTATTAGGCGTAGTCTCAAAGAGTATTGTTGTCACCGTTTCAACTGTTTTGCCCCTTTATTTTATCCTAAAAGCACTCTTGGATTTAATCTATTCATATATTGTAAAGGCCTCCTACGTTCCGCGTATGGAACTAAAGGACGGAGCTCCGAAAACACTTGTTTGTTCAGTTACCATTATTGACGATATCAAGGGTATTGATAGGGCACTGGAGATGATTGAGAAAATTTCGGTAACTAATAAACTCAATGGGTTTATGTTCGGCTTTTTGGCTGATTTTAAAAGCGGAGCATCTCTGGTTAGTGAAAACGATACCGTATTAATTAATTATCTTAAGGAAAAGCTTGGGGAACTTGAAAAGAAACACGGGAATGTTTTCTTTGCCGCAATCCGCAAACGTACCTACAATGAAGAAACGGGAGTTTATGAGGGCAAAGAGCGCAAAAGGGGAGCTATTTGCGATTTTGTTACCGCGGTCAAAGAAAATAGCTCTGAAGAGTTTGCGTTTCTTTACGGAGATATTTATGATGCTATTTATTTTACAGCTCTTGACAGTGATACCCAGCCTGCTGCAGGAAGTATAAAAAATCTCGTGGGTGTTTTAGAACATCCGTTTTCTTCACCGGTTATAAGTGATAACGGCATTACTGTGTCGGGTGGTTATGGGATTGCAGTCCCTCGAATAGAGCTTAAGGCTTCATCCTGGTCGAGAAACGTTTTTACAAAAATTTTCGGCGGTATCGGTGGGGCCGAGGTGTATTCTAACCCCTCATTTTCTGTTTACTCAAGCTTATATGGCGATGGGATATTTGCGGGTAAAGGCGTAATCAGGATAGAACTTTTTTATAACCTGCTCTGTAATCAACTGCCCGAAAATCTCGTATTAAGCCATGATATTATAGAGGGAGGCTATCTTCGTACCGTATACGTTTCGGACACTGTGTTTTTTGATTCCATGCCAGCAACGTTATTTTCTTACCTTAAAAGAGGACATCGCTGGATACGTGGCGACGTGCAGAATTCATATTTTCTAAAGAAATACAGTTCCGTTAATGGGAAAGCGGGAAATCCTTTATCAACCCTGACAAGGTTCAAGCTTTTTGATAATATTATCAGGGGAGTACAACCTTTCATATATGCGATATGCATTATATTATCGTTAATAAATCCACTCATCGGAACAGTGGCTCTCATAGGAATATTTACTCCGTTTTTGATTGCAATTGCAGAAGCTATGAGAAAACCCGCAAATCTCCGTTCCGTATTGTTCGGTACGGAAACTGTCCCTGCGCTTTGTAGGAATCTTCTTCACTGTATCTGCAATCTTGCGTTGTTACCTTCATTTGCCTATAATTCCGCAGATGCTGCAGTAAGGAGTATTTTCAGACTGGCACGTAAAGATAAAGCTCGACTTATGGAGTGGGTTACGGCCGCAGATGCTGATAGACAGGGACTGAAAATAAATACGGCTTTTAGACATGCGGCTATACAGTTGGTAGGCATTATTTTATTCTTTTCACCCTATACGTTTATTGTCGGTGTTTTATGGATTATGGGAATATGTTTGCCATATCTCTTATCGATAAGGAGTGAAAATAAAAAAAACACCATAGATGAAAACAAAATACGCCGCTACCTAAAGGATATGTGGTCGTACTATGTGGATTTTCTTACTCCCGAAAACAACTATCTTCCTCCTGATAACTTTCAGGAGGAACCCTTGAACGTTGCTGTTATCAGAACTTCTCCCAGCAACATTGGTTTGGTTATGCTTTCTTTGTTGGGTGGTTACGATGTCGGTTTGATAGAAAAAGAAGAATTGTTTTCTCTCTTGTCAAAAACCATAACTTCCGTAGAAAAGCTGCCGAAGTTCAAGGGTAATCTCTATAACTGGTACGATATTCAGACAATGCGCCCTCTGGACCCCTTATTTATATCTTTTGTTGACAGTGGGAATCTGGCCGTTTGTTTTGAGACATTAAAAAAAGGCTTGCTGGATATGGGGGACCGTAAAGGTAACTCTTTGGCCCTCAGAATTGAAAGACTTTTGCAGGATATGGACCTGGGCTTTATGTACAATAATGATATAGGTCTGTTTTATATTGGATACGACAGTGCGCGAGAGACTTTTACCGAAGGGTATTACGATTTATATGCCAGCGAAGCATTACTGTCGTCATATTACTGTATAGCAAAACAAATAGTTCCCGTCACCCATTGGGAAAATCTTGGCAGAGCTGTCTGTGAAGATTGGGGGCGAATGTACGTTAAGAGCTGGACAGGTACAATGTTTGAATATTATCTGCCAACTCTATTTCTCCCTGTGACAAAGCACACCTTTAATGATCAAATGCTTAAAAGTGTATTTTTTGCTCAAAGAGCAAGAAACATGAAACTTCCATGGGGAAATTCCGAAAGCGGATACTATCTCTTTGACGAGGTATTGTACTATCAATATAAGGCTTTTGGCGTACAGAAATTAGCGTTTAAAAAGGGACAGGACAAGGATAACGTAATATCACCGTATTCTTCATTTCTTACCCTGCCTTTTTATCCGAAAGCTTCTCTCAAAAATCTTGATAAGCTCGAAAAGCACTCTATGTACGGGAAATACGGATTTTACGATGCTCTCGATGCTACTCCGCTGAGAGTTGGAAAAGACCCTGTAAGCATAAAAACTTATATGGCACATCATCTATCCATGAGTTTTCTTGCCGCCGTAAACGTTCTAAAGAACAGTATAATGGTTTTCCGATTCTTTAATGGAGATGTGTCTTTTTTTTCTGAACTGCTTGAAGAGCGCATATCAGATTCAGCCATAGTTATGAGAGAGATGTCGTTTTCTCAAAAACGAGGCAAGATGTATGGCAGATATAAAGAGATAACAAGGGTAAATTTGGAAAAGCCCAACTGGACCGCCATAAGCGATAACCGTTTAAGCATTATTCTTGGGGATAACGGGTGTGGGTATACTGAATACGGTGACGTTCGCCTTACAAAATATCGTATCAATACGGGATTTGCAAATAGCGACAGTAAGGGGATATTTGCCGCAGTCAGAAATGATGATTGTACCCTTTGCGCGACCTTCGCACCTGTATTTGACCGAGAGGCCACCTATAAAACGGTGTTTGGCTTATCAAATACCTCATATAAGGCAAAGAAGAAAAATATAGAAACGACTTATACCGTTACGGTTGTGCCGAATTCGGACTGTGAGATTCGAACACTATCTGTAAAAAATGACAGTCATCGCAATACTGATGTGGATATAGTGTTCTATTTTGAGCCTGTATTAACTCAATCGCATATTGAAGAAAGTCATTCCGCCTTTTCTGATTTGTTCGTTCAAGGAAGATTTGACAGCTCTGTTAATATTCTTTCTTTAAGTAGAAGAGTGAGATGTGTCGGCGAACAGTGTAAAAGCATTTCTGTAACCCTCTTTAATGAAAACGGAGAAGAACAGCTATTTGAGTTTGAAACTACAAGGTTCAATATTTTGGATAGCAGTCAAGGAATGGC
This sequence comes from Eubacteriales bacterium, assembly GCA_045542755.1. Taxonomy (GTDB): domain Bacteria; phylum Bacillota; class Clostridia; order Oscillospirales; family UBA644; genus JAZQLP01. The sequence continues at coordinate 12,797 of JAZQLP010000068.1, read as the reverse complement.
GTCCTTCTTAAATGCCTTTGATACCAAAATGACGGGGGATTTTTCCGGGGATATTATCCCTATATCTCCTTGCGTATGCTTGCGAACCCAAATATCTCTGCGACCCTTTGAATCGTCATCGGTACGGTTCATTATGGCTGTAGGCGAGACGGAAGAGATTTCCAGTAAAAAGATTATCCGACTCAAACGATTTGCTTTGTTGCGAGCAGCGGAAAATCTGCAAAAAATGGCCGTGTCATATCTTCGTTCAATATCTGCAGATAAGGAAAGTCTTAAGATTGCGGACCTTATTCTTAACTATATTATGAACGGTGATAAAATCGGCCCAAAATTACCATTAGGCCTTCCCTCGGCTTATCCTGAAATCTTTAAATACGGTCTTTCCGGAGATGTGCCGATAATTTTTATTCATACTTCATCCACTACGGTTGATATGTGCTTGGCCTTTATAAAAGCTTTTGCTGTACTTCATTACAGAGGTGTAAAGGTCGAGATGCTCATTTCCTATGGAACGGAGGATGGCTACTATAAACCTGTCTATAATGCCCTTGTTGAGCAGGCAGTCAAGACAGGTGTGCGGCATTTGGTCAATAAACAAGGCGGTATATTTATAAGAGCAATAGACAATCTCGCAGATTTTTCTTTGATTGTTGGTATAAGTACTTTTTATGCCGATGTGGAGAAGGGGTGGCGTCCGGAGAGTGAAAAAAACGACACAGCCTACTCCCATCTCCGAGCTGGCCGTCCGGTTCGTATACGGTATGCATATAAGTCAGGAATAGGTGGGTATGCTTTTGCGGGGAACCGACTGGGTTTTGGAATTGACGACTCCAATAAATTTAAGGGAATGCCACCTTGGTGTCACGTATTAGCAAATCCGCGGTTTGGCACGTTGATTTCTCATAATAGTCTTGGTTTTACTTTTGGTAAAAGTGCGGCAAACTGTAAAATAACCTCATTTACCAATGATATTATACGAGATAATGATGGCGAAAAGCTATTGCTAAAAGTTGGAGATTCTGTCTATGATGTAGTCAAGGGCGCATCGTCGTATTTCAGAAAGGGGATTGCCGCTTACGAGACAGATATTGCGGGCATAAGAATAAGGGTATCCCTATTTGTATGCGTTAATCTGCCAATAAAAGCGGTTAAGGTCGAATTTGAGAACGCTTCTGATAAAGACGTGTCTTTAATATACAGATGCGAGTTATCTTCCGGAAAGGGGCAGGATAGATTGACCTCCTTTGAGGCGAATGGAAACTATATACTTTTTTCTTATCCTTATTCTTTAAGCCGATCAGAACATTACGCGCTTTTATACTGTAAAGGGAGCATTCAGGATGATGACAGCGGACTGCGAGTAGAATGTAAAAGCGGCGAAAGGTCAGAAGTTAATTTTTATATTGGGTACGCAGAATCTTCTAAGCGTAAAAACAATCTCCTTAAGATGCTTGAAGCTGAAAACTTTTATTCAAGGGAGCTTGAAAGTGTGGAAAAATACTGGTCTACGGTAGGAACTGTTTCTGTTAAAACCGCGGATGCAGGGCTTGATCTTTTGTTTAACGGATTTCTCCAATATCAGATAAAAAGCGCAAGACTTTTTGGTAAGGTTGGTTTTTATCAATGCAGTGGGGCTATGGGATTCAGAGATCAGCTTCAGGATACTATGGCTTTAGCTATAACAGAGCCCAAACTTTTAAAAAAGCAGATTATACGCTGTTGTTCAAAGCAGTTTGAGGAGGGAGACGTTATGCACTGGTGGTTTCCCGAAGACAAAAATCATTTGACAAGGGGTACTCGCACCCGTTCATGTGATGACCTTTTATGGTTACCCTTGGCAATTTTTGAATTTACTGAAAGAATGGACGATTATTCTCTGTTATATAAGACCGTTCCTTACTGTGAAGGAAGATCGCTTTCTGAGGGAGAGACCGAGGCTTATATAGAAGTGTCGCCATCGAAAAAAAGTGATACTGTGTACCAGCATGGCAAAAAAGCAATCGTAAGGGCCATTAAAACAGGACCTCATGGTTTATTACTTTTCGGTAGCGGAGATTGGAACGATGGCATGAATAAGGTTGGTATAAAAGGTCTTGGTGAAACCGTCTGGGGAAGCTTTTTTGCAATATACGTTCTGGAAAAATTCAGCAACCTTGCTAATACCATTGGAGATGAAAAGTTTGCCCAGTATTGTCTTGAAACGTCCCATGCTTTAAGAGAAAATATCGAAGCATCCGCTTGGGACGGACAATGGTACAGGCGTGGATATTTCGATAACGGAGAACCTCTTGGCTCATACGTTTCAGAAGAAGGCCGAATTGACATTTTACCCCAATCATTTGCGGCTATATGCGGAGGTTTTGACCCTGCACGTGTCAGAAGTGGTCTTGACAGTGCAGATAAACTGCTTGTGGATAGAGAAAACAAAATGGTTAAACTTTTTTATCCGCCTTTTCACGATAGCAAAAATAACCCCGGCTATATTATGAGTTACGTTCCGGGAGTAAGGGAAAATGGGGGACAGTATACCCACGCGGCTATTTGGTATGCTCTTGCTCTTATAAGGGACGGGCAGTATGAGAAAGGATATGAAATACTTGCGTTACTCAATCCTTTAAGCAGAACAAAAACACTTGAGAACGTTATGAAATACCGTGTTGAGCCTTATGTTCTTGCGGCAGATATATATTCTGCTTCTGGACACGAGGGAATGGGTGGTTGGACACACTATACCGGGGCCGCAGGATGGTATTTCAGAGTTATGATTCAAGATGTTTTTGGAATAAAGATACGTGGTAATCGGATATTTATATCACCGTCGTTACCAAAAGATTGGCGCGAGTTCAGAGTTGATATGAATATTGGAAAAGCAAAAATAAAAATACTTGTAAGAAAAGCAAGGGAAAGAAAAATAACGGTGGATAAGGTTGAAACGGATAAGATAATTCTGGACGGAAAAGACCACGAGATAGTGTATCAATATTTGCCTGTTTAATAGGAAAATTTGTTAACTCTATTGACAGTAGCTGTAAATAATGGTATTATTAGTTAGTATTAAAAATGTGGATGTGAAGATATGCAGAAAATACGATACTCCGACAGCGTTGATATTAGATATATCAATACCGAAAAATTTACCCGTAACCTTATCTCAGTCAACTTTATCCTGCCTCTTGACCGTAATCCATCGGCAAATGCCCTTCTTGCAGGTGTTATGAGAGCGGGTAATGCCACTTATAAAAATCAGACGGAAATAAACAAATTTCTCGAAGAAAACTATGGCGCAACATTTTCTTCTGCCGTAGCGAAAACAGGTGAGAATCAGATTATAAGATTTTCCACCTCTTTTATTGCGGATAAATATGCTTTTGATAATGCTACGGTTTCAGAGAATATGATAGGATTTCTTATTGATATGATAAGCAATCCTCTTGTTTCTGATGGCGGATTTGATAAGGATATTATGAGTACGGAAAGTAATAACCTTATTGACCGAATCAAAAGACGTATTAACCATAAGGCAGGATATGCTATTGGTAAATGTATCGAAGCGATGTGCGCTGACGAGTTGTATTCAATAGACGAGTTGGGACAGCCCGATGAAATATCTGCAATTACACCTAATGAGCTATATGATGCTTACAAAAAGCTTATGAGCGAGTCTAAGGTGCTCATTGTTGGTTCTGGTGCTTTTGATAGCGACAGACTTACAGGTTTGGCTGAAAAGCTCTTTGCCCATACTCGAACAGGTGAAATCACCCCTACGCTCTTTGTTGAATCGGCTGAGGACGTAACTGATATCACTGCAGAAATGGCAGTTAATCAGTCAATTCTTTGTCTGGGCTTCCGCTTGGGTTCAAAGAGCTATACTGATAATAGATTTGCATATATGATGCTCAATGCCGTTTACGGAGCAAGTCCTATAAGTTATCTGTTTATGAACGTCCGCGAAAAGCTCTCTCTTTGTTATTTCTGTTCATCATCCCTTAATACTCAAAAAGGCTTACTTCTTGTTTACGCAGGTATATCCAAGGAAAATAAACAGAAGGCTTATGACGAGATAATAAAACAGTTGGAGAGAATCAAAGACGGAGATATATCCGAAGAGGATATGGACGGGGCAAGAAAAATGCTTATAAATCAATATCTTACCGTTACGGACGAACTCTTTTCTTCGGATAGTTATTATCTTAACAGCTATATGGGAAATCAGGAAATATCAACAGAAGAGTTTATTGCGGGAATCAAGTCTGTTACCGCTGAAGATATTAAGGCTTGCGCTCAAAAATTAAGCCTTGACACTGTATATTTCCTTACTTCACCCGATGAGTCAAAGGATGGTGAATGATTATGTTTGAAAGATTTGTGGACACCCGCACGGGAGAATCCTACCTTACCACCGTTTTTAAAGGGTTAAGAGTTATAGTTATTCCAAAGAAGGACTTTACTTCGAAGTTTGCCGTTTATGCTACAAAGTACGGGTCTGTAAATAACAAGTTTTCTTTTGGTGGGAAGGTCTATACCGTACCTGCCGGAATTGCCCATTTTCTTGAGCATAAAATGTTTGAGAAGGAATACGGTGATGCCTTTACCAAGTATTCCACTACGGGAGCAGATGCCAACGCCTTCACATCCTTTGACAAGACTGCTTATATTTACTCTTGCACTGATAATTTTTACGATTCACTCGAAATTCTTACTGAGGTCGTAAATCAACCCTTCTTTACACCCGAATCCGTCGCAAAAGAGCAGGGGATTATCGGCCAGGAAATACAGATGGGACTTGATAATCCGGGCAATGTTGTTTTCTACAATCTTCTTAAGTGCCTTTATTCAAATCATCCCATTAGGGAGGAGATAGCCGGTAGCGTGGAAAGCATATCTGAGATTACTGCAGATCTGCTTTATGCCTGCTTTAATGCTTTCTATAACCCTGCTAATATGGTACTTTGCGTTTGCGGTGACGTGGATGAAAACAAGGTTATTGAAGTTTTGGATAAGGGCATGAGGGATGTTATTCCCGAAAAAGTGGAGCGCCTATTCGACAATGAGCCTGATGAGATAAATATTTCATACATGGAGCATTTTGCCGAAGTGGCAAAGCCCTTGTTTGAGTTTGGCATAAAGGATACTTTCAGGGGCGACGGTATTGACCTGGTTAAGCATCGTATAGTTTGCGAGATGATCTTTGATGCCATTTTGGGAAAATCCTCAAAGCTCTATCTTGATCTTTACAACGCAGGACTTATAAACCAAGGCTTTGGCGGTGAAGCCATGTGCTATCCCGACTGTGGGGTTCTTGCCGTCGGTGGTGAATCCTCTGAACCCATGAAGGTTTATGAGGCCGTTAAAGCTGAAATTGACAGTTTCCGTAAAACCGGTATTAACGAAGACACATTCAGGCTTCTTAAAAATAAAAATTACGGGTACCTCTTAAACGGTTTTGACAGTGTAGAAGGTTTGGCCCTTGGCTATATGGATGCTTATTTTGACGGTATTTCCCATTTAGATAAGCTTGAAATATACAGAAATCTTACACTTGAAGACGTAAATGAGGCACTGTCTTATTTTGACACCGATAAAATGGCCGTATCGGTAGTTCTTCCCAAATAAACTTAAAGAAAGGAAAATGATATGTTTCTTTCAAATGTTATATCCTTTGACGGCTTAGGTATAGGTCCTTTTACCATAGATAGAGTAGCTATTCCTAATCTTTTCAATTTGGGTATTGATATTTACTGGTATGCAATAATAATAACAAGTGGTCTTTTACTCGCTGTGCTCTTTGCTATGCTTCAGGCAAAAAGGGTTGGGCTATCATCGGATAATATCATCGACGTTGCCCTTATAGGCGTTCCTCTTGCAATAGTCGGTGCGAGACTTTACTATGTTATTTTTGCCACGAACGAGTTTAATTCGTTTTACGATATAATTAATATCCGGAACGGCGGTCTTGCCATTTACGGTGGAGTTATAGGTGGATTTCTTGGCGGTATTATTTATTCGCGTGTGAAGAAAATAAATATGCTTGCCCTGTTTGATCTTGGCGCTTTCGGTTTTCTTATCGGCCAGAGCATTGGCCGCTGGGGAAACTTCTTCAACGCAGAAGCCTACGGATACATTACGGATTTGCCATGGGGTATGACCATAAACGGCCGTGGCCCCTTCCATCCTACATTTTTCTATGAGTCCTCGCTGAACATATTAGGCTTTATTATATTATTTTTATACTTCAGTTTTGCAAAGAAGCGCAAGAACGGTGAGATATTCTTTTTATATTTGGCTTGGTACGGATGTATAAGGACCGTTGTTGAAGGATTAAGACAGGATAGTCTTTACCTGTTCAATATAAGGGTATCTCAGCTTCTTTCCGTAATCCTTGCTATTTTCGGTATATTAATGTTTGTCCTACTTAAAGTTGGAATCCTTAATAAATGGGCAGAGGAATATACGGAAAAGAAACGCAAGAAAGAAGACGAGTATCAAGAAGTGTACAAGCCTCTGCTTAACTCGATGCCTCAGAATTACGAAGCTGACGAAGAAACTCTTCAACGCTCCCTGGAAGGTGTTGTCACCGACGAAGGCGTAGGTAATAATACCCTTTACTCAGCCGAAGAATTAAGGGCTCATTTTGAACAAAAGCAGGAGATTAGTGCTGAATCTTCAACAGAGGAGGAGAAGTAATATGGCTGTAATAATTAACGGAAAAGAGGTTGCAGAGCGTCTCCGCGGTCAAATAAAAAGTGACTGTGAGCAGCTTGTAAAAAAGGGGGTAAAACCCGGTCTTGCCGTAATAATTGTAGGTGAAGATCCCGCTTCAAAAGTGTATGTGAGAAATAAAAAGCTTGCCTGCGAACAGGTTGGCTTCAATTCTTTTGAATATGCGCTCCCTGAATCAACCACGATGGAAACCTTGCTTTCTCTTATCAGAGAACTGAACGATAGGGAAGACGTTGACGGAATTCTTGTTCAAGCTCCCATTCCTTCTCATCTTGATTATAAAGCTGTTACGGAAACTATCTCACCGCATAAGGACGTTGATGCTTTTCATCCCTATAACGTCGGAAAAATTATGACCGGTGACCCCGGATTTTTGCCCTGCACTCCCGCAGGCGTAATGGAGCTTATAAAAGAAACAGGCATTTCTCCTGAGGGCAAGGAATGTATAGTAGTTGGAAGGAGTAATATAGTCGGTAAACCCATGGCTATGCTTCTTCTCAGAGAAAACGGTACTGTAACCATTTGTCACTCAAGGACTCCCGACCTTGCCGCTGTAACTCGCAGAGCAGATATTTTAGTCGTAGCTGTGGGTAAGTCCAAGGTTGTAACGGGTGATATGATAAAGCCCGGTGCGGTTGTTATTGACGTGGGAATGAACCGTTCGCCCGAAGGCAAGCTTGAAGGTGACGTGGATTTTGAAACAGCCGAAAAGGTTGCCGGCTACATAACACCCGTACCCGGTGGTGTAGGCCCTATGACTATTACGTTACTTCTTCGTAACACTTTATACTCCGCTAATCGTAGATTAAAGTAAAAAAGAAGGTAATTTTAAACAAATTTGAGGTATAAGTTTAAATAATTACGAACTTTTGCGTAATATTTGACTTATACCTCTTGCATTTTGTTCAAAAATATGTTATCATTTATTGAATTATACTATCCTTAAGTACGGAAAGTTTATATGTACGATTGTGTTATAATCGGCGGCGGTGCGGCAGGCTTATTTGCGGCAACGTTATTTGAGCCGAAAATGAAGATTGCATTAGTAAATCATCACTCTACCTTAGGAAAAAAACTATCCATAACGGGTAAGGGAAGATGTAATCTTACCAATGCTTGTGACAGAGATACTTTTTTTCAAAACATAAGAAAGAATCCCAAGTTTTTATACAGCGCCTTTTCCGAATTTTCAAATTACGATACAATGTCGTACTTTGAGGATGCGGGAGTAAAGCTTAAGATTGAAAGGGGAGATCGCGTTTTCCCCGAAAGTGATAAGGCCGATGATATAGTCAACGCTCTTGTGCGAAAAGTATGCGCACGTAAAACTGATATTATAAAAGCATCGGTTAGTTCCCTGTTTTTTACCGCAAAAGGGGATGGCAGCGGGAACTTCTGCATAAAAACTTCCAAGGGTGAGCTGTTAGCAAAGAATGTTATACTTGCTACCGGTGGAATGTCATATCCCGTAACCGGTTCTGACGGCAGCGGATATGCCTTGGCAAAGGCTATGGGGCATACGATAATAGAGCCCACTCCTTCACTTGTTCCCGTAGAAGTTGATGAAAAACAGCTTTGCAGGTCAATGTGCGGCTTGTCACTGAAAAATACAGCATTAAAGCTTGTTCGTAACGGCAGCATCATATACGAAGACTTCGGAGAAATGCTCTTTACACCTTACGGCCTTACAGGACCCATGATACTTAGTATGAGTCCTTTTGCCCAAAAGGGTGATTCTATAGTTCTTGATTTAAAGCCGGCTTTGGACGAAAAGCAGCTTGACAGACGTTTACTGTCGGATTTCGACAAGTATATTAACAAGAATTTTTCAAATGCTCTTAACGATCTTCTACCTTCAAAGATGATAGAGCCATTTATTAGATTAACCGGTATTGACCCTTTAACAAAAGTAAATTCAATCACAAAAGAGCAGCGAAAAATCATTTCCGACTTGCTAAAAGGCATGACATTTACTATGGATAAGCACCGTCCTATAGCGGAAGCTATTGTTACTGCAGGTGGTGTATCCGTTAAGGAAATTAATCCCAAGACCATGGAGTCAAAGTTGGTAGAAGGCTTATACTTTGCAGGTGAAATGATTGATGTCGACGCTTATACCGGCGGCTTTAATTTACAAGTTGCGTTTTCCACAGCATACTGCGCTGCGAAGAGTATATCCGAAAAAATACTTTATTACGGAGATAGATAACGTGGATAATCTTATAGACGTTGGTTCAAAATTAGTTGCACAGTCTGCTCTGAAAATGGTTATTACACCCGATAGAGATTCGGAGAAGAAGTGTAAAGAAGAACTGAAGGCCATAGGCGTTTCCGTAGCAGCTATTGATTTTGGCGGTGAATTCATTCCTTCTATTAACAAGATAATAGAAAAAATAGTTTCGCTTGCAAAAAAAGAAAAGATAATCAATGAAAATCACAGCGAAGAAGGCGGAGTAGCAGGAGCTGCTCGAGAAGCTATCGCCCAGATGATGAATAAGGCTATCGGGCTAAATGTGGGCGGTAAAATTTCCGTTGCAAGAAAAGGTGACCACGTTGCAGTAGCCGTATTCTTCGGTATAGGTATGCTGCATCTCAATGAGGTGGCAATCGGTCTGGGGCACCGTGCAATTTAACTATTTAAGGACAGGTAATTTTCAATGGGGAATTATATAAACGTTGCTATTGACGGCCCTTCCGGTGCCGGGAAAAGCTCCGTAGCAAAAAAAGCGGCTGCACTATTAGGTTATATTTACGTTGATACAGGTGCTCTTTATCGCACAGTAGCTTATTACTGTATTAGCAAAGGGATAGACCCTAAATCGGAAAAAGACGTTGAGACGATTCTCCCCGAGATTACTATTGGGATACGCTATATTGACGGCAATCAACACGTTTTTCTTAACGGTGAGGACGTTAGTTCTTATATACGCACTCCCGATGTTTCAATGGGAGCCTCTGCAGTATCCGCTCATGGAGCTGTAAGAAAGTTTCTTTTTAATACCCAGCGCGATATTGCAAACTCAAATAATGTAATAATGGATGGCCGTGATGTGGGCACTGTTATATTACCTCACGCACAGGTTAAAATATTCCTTACAGCATCTCCCGAGGCCAGAGCTCAAAGAAGATATGCCGAGCATATGCAACGAGGCGAGTCTTGTACGTTCAGTACCATTTTATCTGAAATAATAGAACGTGACTATAATGATTCCCACAGAGCGATCGCACCTTTAAAACAAGCTGAGGATGCAATTCTTGTAGACAATTCGAATCTTGATCTTGAGCAGTCGTTGCAGGCTGTATTGAATGTGATTGATTCGGTAGTGAAAGGTCTGTAAATTAATGATATATACTTTGGGGAAATTGATTCTTGGATTTTACCTAAAAGTTTTTAACAGGTTCGTTGTAAAAAATAAAGAAAATATAGTTGATAAGGGGCCACTGATAGTTTTTGCAAACCATTATTCGGCCTTTGATATATTCGCCATTCAGGTGCTTTATAAAAGCCACATATCATTTATGGCAAAGAAAGAACTTTTTGACACTCCCGTAGTCAACTGGTTCATACGCGCCTATAAGGCAATTTCCGTTGATAGGGGCGGCAATGATATTGCGGCAATAAAATCGGCAATGAAAGTCTTGAAGGGAAATGATATATTGGGAATTTTCCCTGAAGGCACCCGAGTAAGAGATGGTATTCGCCATGAGGCAAAAAGCGGCTTGGCTATGTTAGCGCATAAATTGAAGACTCCTATGCAGCCGATAAAAATATCCTACAAGCGCAAGTTCAATCTTTTTAACCGTATAGAAATAACAGTCGGAAAACCCGTATATCCCGAAGAATTAGGGATAGCTACTCCTTGCGGAGAAGAATACGAAAAGGCAACGAATAAGCTTATGGATATGGTTTATTCAATGTAGATTTTATGGATATATGTCTTACTAAGGATTACGGGTACTGCTACGGCGTTAAAAGAGCCGTAGATGCCCTTGAAAGTGCCATAAGAGATTCCAAATCTCCGGTATACTGTTTTGGTTATATAATTCACAATCGCTTAATAAACGAAAGCCTTGAGGCAAGAGGCGTCATATTTACGGAAAACATTGAAGAAATACCCGACGGTGCAACGCTTTATATTCGCGCTCACGGCATTCCCGAGAAAACAGAGAAGGCTCTGCGGGAAAGATTCAACGTTATTGATATGACCTGCCCTAATGTTCTCCGTATACACCGAATCGCAAAAGAGTCGGATAAGCTTATTGTATTTGGAGATCCAAAACACCCCGAGGTTATTGGAATCGTTGGATGTTGTAATGGGCATTGCCTGGTGTTGTCTTCAGTTGATGATGTTGACAGAATACTCGCTACAGCTCAGGGCGATGGGTACACCATGGTTTCCCAGACAACGGCTATGGCATCTGCGTATAAAGAGGCGTTGGATTTACTTACAAGAGCAGGTATTGTAAACAAGAGTTTCAACACTATTTGCGGTGCCACAGGCGTCAGACAAAAACAAGTCGAAGAGCTTGCAACCACCTGCGATGCATTTATTATCGTAGGCGGAAAAAACAGCTCAAATTCAAAAAAGCTATACGAGATTGCTTTGAGTCACTGCAAAGCATTTCACATAGAAAATTATATGCAACTCCCCATTGAGCAAATCGATGGGAAACAAAGAATAGGATTGTCAAGCGGAACTTCAACCCCCGCTGAAGCAATCGAGGAGGTTATTTGTAAAATGGTCAACGAAAACGAGATTAACCAGGTTGAAGGTATCGTTACTTCTGAGCAGGAAGAGTTTCTTCAGGCTATGGAAGGCTCAATCAGAATCGTAAGAAGAGGTTACCGTGTTAAGGGTATCGTAACTGTAATCAACGGTACTGAAATTCAGGTAGACCTTGGCGGTAAGCATTCCGGTATCATTCCCGCCGCTGAATTTATTAATGATGAGGAGCCTGTCAAAGTCGGCGATGAAATCGAAGCTGTAGTTGTAAAGGTCGATGATCAGGAAGGTACAGCGCTTCTTTCCAAGAAAGAGATTGATTCCATGAAGAACCTTGAAAAGGTTCGCACCGCATTCGAAAACGGCGAAAAGTTAACTGTTAAGGTTACCGACGTTGTTAAGGGCGGTCTTCTTGCAAATGTTAACGGAGTAAGAGTATTCATTCCCGGTTCTCAAGTTTCCATGAGAAAGAACGCAAAGCTTGAAGAGTACCCCGGCAAAGAGGTTACCTTGAAGATTATTAATTTTGAGGAAAACAAGCGCAGGGTAGTAGGCTCTATTCGTGTTGTTCTCGAAGAAGAAAGAGCAAAGGCAGCAGAGGAGCTTTGGGGTTCACTTGAAGTAGGCCAGCGTCGTGAAGGCGTTGTAACCTCCGTTTGTGACTTTGGTGCATTCGTGAACATCGGTGGCGCCGACGGTCTTGTACATGTTACTGATCTTACTTGGGGTAGAAGAGAAAAGCCCGCTGATATCGTTAAGGTAGGTCAGGAAGTAACTGTTATAGTTAAGAACTTCAACCCCGAAACCAAGAAGATTTCTCTTACTATGAAGCTTCCCGAGGAAAATCCTTGGACCCGTGTTACTGAAGAGTTCAACGTAGGTGATATTATTGAGGTTACCATCCTCAGACTCACTCCCTACGGCGCTTTCGTAAGCGTAGTTCCCGGTGCAGACGGCCTTATCCATATCTCTCAGATAGCTCATTCCCGCGTTAACAACATTAACGATGCCCTTGCTGTTGGTCAGAAAGTTAATGTTAAGATCATGGAAATTGATACCGAAAACAAGAAGATAGCTCTCTCCATTAAGGAAACCCTTGAAGCTCCCGAAGAGACTGAAGAGGTTGCCGAAGAAGAGCCTGCAGCTGAAGCTACCGAAGAATAAAAACGGTGAATAACTACCGTATACAGTGACCGGATAAGTAATCATTGATTTTTTTTAACACAGCCACCGTCCAGGGCTGTAAAGTCCAGGGCGGTAGTTGTGTTGTTTTTTTATATTTTCTAAAATCAACATTTTTGCGAAATATACTAAATACACTTTAATTAATGGCAAATTTATATTATAATAATA
>JAZQLP010000067.1:0-2397 GCA_045542755.1 Eubacteriales bacterium | reverse complement strand
TTGACGCAGGCGCCACAAAGATAAAGATAGAAATAGAAAAGGGCGGCTCTACTCTTATAAGAGTTACAGACAATGGCAAGGGAATGACCGAAAATGATGCTGAAAATGCATTTTTGAAGCATGCAACCAGTAAACTGCATCAAAAGTCAGACCTTTATTCCATCCAGACACTCGGTTTCAGAGGAGAGGCTCTTTGTGCCATAGCTGCAGTTTCGGAGATTACCTTAAAAACAAAAACTGCAGATACCGTAGAGGGTACGTATGTCAAAATGACTTACGGTACTCTTTCAGAAAAGAAGCAAATAGCCTACGTTACAGGAACATCCATAACAGTGGAGAATCTTTTTGCAAATACACCTGCAAGATTAAAGTTTTTAAAGTCCGAAGCGGCTGAAACTTCTGCTATTTCATCATTAATCACAACGCTTGCATTGGCTAATCCCGATATTGCGTTCAGCTATTCTGTAAATTCCAAAGAAAAGCTCTTTACCTACGGTAAGGGCGACCTTAAGGATGCTGTATTTTGCATTGAAGGAAAAGAGTTTGCCGACAACATAATACCCGTATCCGTATCAGCCCCCTATGGTACCGACGGAAAACGCATAGCGGTTAGCGGTTTTATCGGAAAGCCTCTTTATACAAGACCGTCCAGATCAAAACAGTTGTTTTACATAAACAACCGTATGATACGTTCAAGAATTATGCAGAGCGCCCTTGAAAACGGTTACAGAAGCTATATTATGAGCGGTAGATTTCCCGTTTGTATCCTTAATCTTACGATCCCTTACGACGAAGTGGATATTAATGTTCATCCCGGTAAATTGGAGGCTAAATTCGGTGACGAAAGAGCCGTATACGATGTTATACTGGCTGCCGTAACCTTAGGTTTAAACAAAGATAGAGCCACTGCGCCCGAGATGAGAATTTCCGCCCCGAAATCTCAGACAGTTTCCCACAATCAGCCTACAGTTATACCTAAAACGGTTATTAACGTAGAGAAGAAAAGGGAAGAAGCACCCGTTGTTACCAACCGTCAAGCAGAGGTTGAAAAGCTCCTTGACGGCTTAGAGAAGAGATCTGATGAGGTTAACGTAAAAAAATACGAAGACTGGACAATCTTTCCAGCAAGTAAACCGGTAGAACAGAAGCCTGCGAAGTCAGTAAGTATCAGTGCGTCTGAATTCGATAATTCTTTGGTATTCAGTGATATTAAAAAGGAAAACGAGCCCGTAATATATAAGAATCTTATTATTACACCTCCCGAAGAAACGAAAAAGGAAGAAGTTCCTGTAAAAGAAGAGGAAGCTCAGCCTGTTACCATAGAAAAAAAGGAACCCGAAATCATAAAACTGACAGAAGAGTTTTCTGTAGCCTATAAATATATCGGGGAATGCTTTAACACCTACATACTTCTTGAGGGAGAAAACGAGCTTTACGTAATTGACAAGCACGCTCTCCACGAACGAATGAATTTTGAAAAGCTTAAGAAGGAAAGGGTACATGAGTCACAAACATTACTCACCCCTTTAATCATTACGGTTGAAGCCGATAAGCTTAATTCTATAGTATCCAGAAAAGAATTTCTTTACTCCCTTGGCTTTGACATTGACGAATTCGGTGATGATGCCATAGCCATTCGCGCGATACCCAATATTCTCAATCAGGCTCAGGCAGAAAGCGTTCTCTGCAATTTTGCAGATACACTTACGGATAGTAAAGCCTTCGTTGATGCTGAACTTATGGATGAATTCTTATACGATATAGCCTGTAAAGCCTCTATTAGGGCAGGGGCAGAATCATCGGAAACAGAACTCAAGGCTTTAGCTGATGAGTATATGCGAAACAGAGATACTCTTAGCTACTGTCCCCACGGTCGTCCCGTTATGATCACCTTGACCAAAAACAGTATTGAGAAAAACTTTAAAAGACTGGTCTGATATGCAAAAAAATAAAGTACTCGTAATATGCGGCCCTACAGGAGTCGGAAAAACAGCTTTATCAGTATCCCTTGCAAAAAGAATTAACGGCGAAATAATCTCGGCCGACTCTATGCAGATATATAAGGGTATGGATATAGGCACAGCAAAGGTTACTGCGCAAGAAAAGGCAGATATACCCCACCATTTGATAGACATAAAAAGCCCTTCCGAAACTTATTCTCTTTCAGATTATCTTGCCGACGTAAACACGGTGGTAAGTGATGTTTTAGCGAAAGGTAGATTACCAATAATAGTCGGGGGGACCGGGCTATATATATCTTCATTTGTGGATAATATCACTCTTATGGAAGAGGCAGAGATAGACCTTGAATACAGGGATGAACTAAAAGAATACGCCCTTAAAAACGGCAATGCTGCTTTAAAGGAGTTACTTAAGGAAATCGACCCCGAAAGCTAT
>JAZQLP010000066.1:0-11020 GCA_045542755.1 Eubacteriales bacterium | reverse complement strand
CCCGAAGAACCCATAGATCCCGAGGAGCCCATTGACCCCGATATCCCCGAAGAGCCTGAAGTTCCCGAGGAACCCCAGGGCATAGAGGGTGACCTTGACGGAGACGGACAGTTGTCCTTTACCGAAAGGTACCTCCTCAAGCTGAAAAAGCAAAGGGAAGAAGAGGCCGCAAATAAGGAAAATGCAGAATCAACTGAGGAAAGCACCGAAAACGGCGACATGGAGGATTAATATGTTTTTCGATTCCCACGGACATTTAGATGACAGAGCCTTTGACGCCGACAGATACGAGGTCGCGGCAAGATTTTCCGACCGTGGCGTCGTGGGCATGATAGACGTTGGATCTTCTGCCGAAAGCCTTGAAAAAGCCCGTGAAATAGCCGAGAGATGCCCCAATATATTCTTCTCCGCAGGCATTCACCCCAGTGAGTGCGGTGACCTTGATATGTCATTCCTTGAGAAGATAAAGGACCTCTATCTCAATCACCCCAAGTGCGTGGCAATAGGGGAGATAGGCCTTGACTATCACTACGACGACGTGCCAAAGGAGATTCAGAGAGAGTGGTTTGAGGCCCAGTGCGCTCTTGCCAAAGAGCTTGACGCCCCCGTCATCATTCACGACAGAGAGGCTCATGCCGAATGTCTTGAAATGGTGAAAAAATACGGTAACAGTGGCGTTTTTCACTGTTTCAGCGGCTCTGCAGAAATGGCAAAAGAGCTGGTAAAAATGGGCTTTTATATTTCCTTTACGGGAGTTCTGACCTTTAAAAACGCCCGTAGAGCAATAGAGGCCGCCGAGGTAGTTCCTCTTGACAGACTTATGATTGAAACCGACTGCCCCTATATGGCTCCCGAGCCCCACAGAGGTACGAGAAACGACCCCACTTTCGTTCCCATAATCTGCGAGACCCTTGCCCGTATAAAGGGCGTATCCGTGGAAGAGGCGGCAAAGGCCACCTTTGAGAACGCAAAACGACTTTTTGGATTTGAAATAAACTGAACGGAAATAGAATAAATGGACAAGCTTACACTTATTGCAACCACAGCCTTCGGAATTGAGGCTCTTACCGCCCGTGAAATAGAAAATCTGGGCTATACCGACAAAAGCGTTGAAAACGGCCGAGTCACTTTCAGGGGTGACAGCCTTGCCGTTGCCCGCGCAAATATGTTTTTACGCACCGCCGACAGAGTGCTTATAAAGATGGGAGAGTTTAAAGCTACCACCTTTACCGAGCTTTTTGACGGCGTAAAGGCTCTGCCCTGGGAGGATATCCTCCCCGCAAACGCTTGTTTCCCCGTAACGGGACGTTCTGTGCGTTCAGGACTTTTTTCGGTGTCTGACTGTCAGGCCATAACCAAAAAGGCCATAGTTGACCGACTCAAATCAAAATACAAATACGTGGGCGATATTCTGCCCGAGGACGGCCCCACGTATAAAATCGAGGTTGCTCTCCTTAACGATATGGCATCTCTTACTGTAGATACCACAGGCGCAGGCCTTAACAAGAGAGGATACCGCCGTATAGCTGGTGAAGCTCCTCTTAAGGAAACCATGGCTTCCGCCCTTCTCGACCTTACCTTCTGGAAGTACGGCCGTACTCTGGTTGACCCCCTTTGCGGTAGCGGAACCTTTCCCATTGAGGCGGCTATGAAGGCTCTCAAGATAGCCCCCGGACTTAAGAGAGATTTCCTTTACCAGACCTGGTCAAACTTTGATTCCACCGTATATGACAGAGCCCGCGAAGAGGCTCTCGATCTTATGATACGTCCCTCGGGAAAGATTGAGATTTACGGATCCGACCTTGACCCCAAGGCTATTGATCTTGCAAAGCTCCACGCTCAGGAGGCCGGAGTAGGGGAGTATATCACCCTTAAACAGATGAACGTAAACGACTTTTACTCAAAGGAAAAGTTCGGTTTTATAGTTACCAATCCCCCTTACGGTGAAAGACTTCTGGATAAGCAGGCCGCCCAGCGACTTTACCGCGATATGGGCAGAGTCTACGCAAGACTTGATAACTGGTCCTGCTACGTCATAACCTCCGATAAGGACTTTGAAAAGTGCTTTGGCCGTCACGCTGATAAGCGCCGCAAGCTCTATAACGGCCGTCTGGAGTGTCAGTATTATCAGTTCCTCAGCAAGGAAAAGCCTCCCCGTGAGCCCCGCCCCGAAAAGACAGAGGGTTGACAAAAGGGCGTTTATGATATATAATTAGGCAAAGAAAGAAAATTGGAGAAAAATATGACATTGGATATATTATCCCCCGAATTTAAGCAGTTCCTTACCTTCGTTGGTCAAAGATTTGGCATTGACGGGGATATAGTTGAAATTAAAAAATTCAACTCGGGACATATAAACGATACCCTTTACGTTAAGTATTCTACGGGCAATCAGTTCGTTTTTCAGGCCGTAAATACCTACGTTTTCAAAAAGCCCGTAGAGGTAATGGAAAACATAGTTGCCGTTACCGAGCATATAAGAAATAAGTATAAGTCTATGGGTGTGGACAGCTCTCGCCTGGTGCTCAATTTCCGCAGTACCGCTTCGGGCGAGTATGGATTTATCGATGAGGATTCCCGTTTTTGGAGAGTGTACGACTTTATAGACGGCTCTTGCACATATAACGTGGTTGAGGACCCTGAGCTTTTGGTTGGCGCAGGCGCCGCTTTGGGCGAATTTCAGCGTATGCTTGACGATTTCCCTGTACATACCCTTCACGAGACCATTAAGGACTTCCACAACACTCCTTGGAGATTTGAAAATCTCTACGAGGCTATCCGTCTTGACGAGGTTGGCCGAGTAGCCGCCGTAAAAGAGGAGCTTGAATATTTTGACTTCTGGAAAGAAAAGGTTACCCGACTCATTGACCTTAATAAGGAAGGCAAACTGCCCCTCCGCGTAACCCATAACGATACAAAGTTTAATAACGTACTTATTGACTCCGAAACAAAGGAGCCCCTCTCTATTATCGACCTTGATACCGTTATGCCCGGATTTTCGGTAATCGACTTTGGTGACGCTATCCGTACCGCCGCCGCCACCGCCGAGGAGGACGTTGAGGACGTTAGCAAAATGGGGGTTGACGTTGAGATGTTCGAGGCCTTTACCAAGGGCTTTATCGGCAAAAACAAGGGCTTCTTTACCCCCACCGAAATAGACAATATGGTCTGGGGCGCCATTATAGTTACCGTTGAGCTTGCCGCAAGATTCTTTGCCGACTACCTTGCAGGGGATAAGTATTTCAAAACAGCCTACCCCGAGCATAACCTTGTCCGCACCAGAGCCCAGATGAAGCTCTCTATGGATATGTATGAAAAATACGATATCCTTGATGCTATAGTGAAAAAGTATAACGTATAATCCAGTTAAGATATAAAGAAAGAGAGATGCTTGTGCATCTCTCTTTTGCTATATACCTTATCTTTTTATTCACCGGGAGCCTTATTGGTAAACATTGTCACCCAAAGCTTAAACATTGAGGGGTTTGCGGCCTTGGTGTCCTTGTCTCTAAAGGTCATGGCCTTTTCACCGCCCGCCGTCCATTCGGGGTAGCCTTCTGCGTTGGGATTTGAGGTCTTTGCAAAGGCTGTAAGTCTGTCTACCATTTCTGCTGAAAGGGCGTAGTCCTTTTCGTTAAAGGGCCTCCAGCCGTTTTTCATCGTGCCAAACCAATACCACAGGTCTGCGGAGTGCCAAGCGCCGTGTTTATCCCCGGGCAGATTTCTTCCAAAGAACCAAAGATATGCGGGTGAGGTCTGGGCTTTACACCAATCCTTTGCCATTCCGTAGAGGAGGGGAGGCATCATATCGTGGCTTGTGGTTCCTATCATATAGGGTATCTTGTGCTGTTCACCCTTTTCAAGGAGCTCGTATCCCTTACCCACCACAAGACGTCCGTCAATACAGGGGGTAGCGGCTCCGCCGGGAGTAGTCTTCTTAAGCTCGTTCCAGGCTTCAAAGAGCTTTTCAACGGGAACGGTTCTGAACTCTTCAAGGGTCTTTGCTCTCATCTTTTCCATAACAGATTGCCAGAATGGATAGTTTTTATCGGGTTCAGCTGCCGTAAGAGCCTTTATTACTCCACCGCCGCTGCTCATAACTGCCTTCTGGAAAAGCCCCTTTGTAATGGGTGACAGACAGTGCTGCTGTACGCTCATGCCGCCTGCGCTCTGACCCATAATGGTGATGTTTTCAGGGTCGCCGCCAAAAGCCTCTATGTTATGCTTAACCCAGGAAATGGCGGTAACCTGGTCGTAAAGACCGTAGTTGCCGGTATAACCCGCCTCTTCCTTAAGTTCGGGAAGTACGGCAAATCCCAAAGGCCCCAAGCGGTAGTTAATGGTTACGCCGATAACGCCCTTTTTAGGCCATACGGGGACGTCAAAATGCTTTTCGTGCCCGCATCCGCCCGTGAATCCTCCACCGTGAATATATAGAATTACGGGCAGCTTTTCGCCCTTTTTTTCGGGGGTGAAAATATTCAGAAAAAGACAGTCTTCGCTGTAGGTATAGGTTTCACCCTTGCGAAATTCGTTGTAATAAAATATCTTTTTGGGCATATCCTCTTCGTTATAGAAGGCGCGGGGCTGATATGAGCAGGCTCCGTATTCTGTGGCCTGGTACACACCTTCCCAAGAGGTAACCTCTGTAGGATATTCAAATCTGCCTGCGGTGGCGTAGCGTATACCCTTGTAGGCTACTATGCCTTCTTGTGCGAGTACGCCCTGTACCTCTCCGCAAGGAGTCTTAATAATATATTTCATATTTGTACCTATTATATAGGGCGGCGAAGAATTCGCCGCCCCTTTTTTGTTTATGATTACTTGTCGGTTTATTCTACGGTTGCGGGAGCTTCTTCTACGGGAGTAGCTGCTGCCATAGATGTCTTCTTTTCAGCCATCTTTGCGCGGATTTCGGGAGTGATGTTCCAAACGAACTTAAATGCTGCCCAAGAACCGAGGATGAATACGGCGGGAGTAAGTACGCAGAGAGCCTTGAACCCGAAAATAGTGGAAGCGGCCTGAGTTTCAAGCTCAGGAATATAACCGATCCAGTCAAGAGCAAAGAAGCTGAAGCCAAGACCTACGGTCTGACCGATACGGCGGGAAAGATTGAAGGTGCCGTAAATGGAGCCTTCAGTTCTCTTGCCGGTGATGTATTCGTTATAGTCGATAGCCTCACCAACAAGACCCCACTGCATCTGAATGGATACCATAGCCATACCGGAACCGATACCGAGGATAACGCCGTGGACAAGAGGATTAACGTCCATAACAAGGTGCATACCGAAGAGGAGTGCGCAGAATGCGCCGCCTATGAGAAGGGAATAACGGATG
Source organism: Eubacteriales bacterium (assembly GCA_045542755.1). Classification (GTDB taxonomy): domain Bacteria; phylum Bacillota; class Clostridia; order Oscillospirales; family UBA644; genus JAZQLP01. Next base: position 5,683 of record JAZQLP010000066.1, on the reverse strand, counting down.
AGCTTTTCAAGACCAAGCTTCTTACAAATGAAGGGAACGAGGATCATGGAGCCGATCATAAAGGGAGAGGAAAGTGCGGATGCGATGGTCTGATAAGTAACGTCGTGATATACTGCGGAATACATGTACATGCTGATGTTCTGAACCAGATACTGCATGGTGCAGATGCATACGCCGTGGATGCAGAGGGCCACGAAGGGACGGTTCTTCTTAACTACGTTGAAGATATCTGTAAGCTTAATATCGTCAGCCTTGGTTTCTTCGTTAACTACTCTGCGTTCTTCGGTCATGCCGTAGTGGAGCAGACAGATAACAAAACCAACTATAGCCATAGCAACGCCTACTATCATATAACCGGTAGACTTGTTTTCTCCAAACAAACCGATAATTGCGGGGCCAATAAGACCGGGAATCATATTACCGAACATGGAGCCAACGCCACGGGCGGAAGAAAGGGATGCACGCTCTGCGTCGTTGGTGGACATTGCAGAGAGAAGGGAGCCCATGGGAATGTTGAACATTGTGTAAGATGCTTCGTAAAGAATCTTAAAGGAGAAGAGGGATATGAGAAGGGGAATACCGTCAAGGAATGTGGGAACAGTCCACATAGCAATAGCGGTTACCGCAAGAAGGGGAGTAGCTCTGAGAAGCCAAGGACGGAACTTGCCGCGCTTGTTTTGATGCTTTGCAAACGCTTTATCCATAAGAGCGCCCATCATGGGGTCGTTAATAGCATCCCAGATGGTCCAGATAATGGTCAAAACGCCCATTACGGTTGCGTTGATTCCCAAAACGTTGGTACAGTACATAGAGAAGATGCTTGCCATAAGTGTAAAGGTCATGCATCCGCCCCAGTCGCCAAACATGTAGCCTACCCAGTGCTTAACTCTGAGACCACCGGCAGGCTTTTTGATTTTAGCCATTGTTGTTTACCTCCGAACATAATTTATTTAATAGTTCTGTCATATATTGTACCATATTTCATTTTGAAATAAAATTGCAAAATTCTCAATAAATATTGCAAATTGGACAATCTTGTGATATAATAGATACGAAAACGCAAAAAATAGTTCAAAATTGGAGAGAATTGTGAAAAGTGAGATTATCAGGGACCTTAAAAGACATTTTACAAGGCCCCGTACAGAAGAAGAATATTACGCCATAATAAAATATCTTGCGGACAGAGGTATAGCCGTGGGGAATCTGTACCAAGAGCTTCAGATGTCCTCAAATTTTGTAAACTTCCATACCGACACCACCTATGCAAGTCACAGTATATCCATTCATTCCCATTCATTTTACGAGGTGGTTTTCTGTCGTTCATCCGATAGGGTTGAATACCTAGTAGGCTCTGACAGATACAGACTCAGGTCGGGTGACGTGATAATCGTTGCTCCCGGAATCAGTCACAGCCCAATATTGCCCGAGAGGATGCAATATCCTTATGAAAGGGATATTCTCTGGGTGACGACAGATTTTATGTCCAAGGTTGCCCACCTCTTTCCGAACACCAAAATTATTAATGTAAACGGAATCTCACTTCTCCGTACCAGGGGCACCCGTTGGGATTATATAGGGGATTATTTTACCGAGGGTATAAGAGAATCGGAGAATGAAAACTTGGGCACCGAGGAGGCTTCTTCCGCCATAGCTCTGCTCATTTTAACCCATCTTTATAGAGCTATTTCCTCGGGGGAAACAAGAAAGCCGCGCGCCGAAAAGCCCACTCTTATTAACTCCATTATAGAGCACATTGAGTCAAATATAGACTCCCATTTGACCCTTGATTCGGTTGCCGCCCACTTTTACGTCAGCAGAGGCACGATAAACAGAGTTTTTCACGATACCATGGGTACGAGCTTTCACAGATTTTTAACCCAACGCCGCCTTATACTTTCCAAGAGTCTTATCTCGGAGGGAGAGGGGCTTGAGGCAGTGGCCGAAAGGTGTGGATTTTCCGATTATTCCGTCTTTTACAAAGCCTTTAAAAAGGAATACGGTCTTTCACCAAGAGAATTTTCAAAGATGATATAGATAAAAAAAAGAGAGGCATTTGCCTCTCCTTTTTTTCTCTATCTTTTCAGCCTTGCTGTTATTCTGTTTATTGCCGCCGTGGCTTCTCGTAGGTCGCCGTTTGCCATACCCTTCGATGCCGCCGCAACCTCGGTAAGCTCTTCTACCGCCTTTATAAGCTCGTTGTAGTGATAGTTTTGAGCCTTTTCGTCCTTTGCCTTCTCGGTAAGTACTCCCTGGGGCGCGTAAACTATCTTGCCCTCTTTAAGGTCGTATTCGGTACCGCTGTAGGGACCGTAGGCGTTGTAGCCAAGGTCGTTAAGGGCCTGAGTAAAGGAAATTACGCTTCCGTCATCGCCGTGGTTTACAAATACCGCCGAGGGCTTTTTCTCAAAGCCTTCAAGCCAATTAAGCAGTCCCTTCTTATCTGCGTGTCCGCTTACGCCGTCAAGGAATTCTATTCTTGCCTTCACGTCGATTTTTTCGCCGAAAAGCTTTACCTTTTTCTTACCCTCAAGAATATCTCTGCCCAGGGTTCCTTCCGCCTGATATCCAACGAAAAGCACGGTGCAGTTCTTTCTCCAAAGGTTATGCTTCAGATGATGTCTTATTCTGCCCGCCTCACACATTCCACTGGCGGAAATGATTATCTTCGGGGTCTTGTTTTCGTTAATAAGCTTTGATTCGTCTGCGGAAACGGCAAGGTTGAGCCCCTCGAAGAATATGGGATTTACCCCCTGACGAAGCAGTTCTCTTGTTTCGGCGTCAAAGTTTTCCTCATAGCTCTGGAGGAATACGCTGGTTGCCTCTATTGCCATGGGACTGTCAACGTAAACGGGGAATCCGTCGTGTCCCTTTACCAGTCCCTTTTCTTTTATCTCGCGGATAAAATAGAGTATTTCCTGAGTTCTGCCTACAGCAAAGGAGGGGATTATCACGTTGCCCCCAACGTCAAATGTCTGCTGTATTATACGGGTAAAGTTCGCCACGTAGTCGGGCTTTTCGGGGTGATATCTGTTGCCGTAGGTGGATTCAATTACCACCATATCTGCATCCGCTGTGGGCTGAGGGTCGCTGAGTATGGGCTGATCTATGTTTCCAACATCCCCGCTGAATACCGCCTTTTTAGTAACTCCGTCCTCTGTGAGCCATACCTCAATGGAGGAGGAACCAAGGAGATGGCCTATATCGGTAAATCTTACCGCAACGTTCTCTCTTATCTGTATTATCTTTCCGTAATTGCAGGGGAAGAGCTTTGATATAGTCGCTTCTGCATCCTGAGTGTCATAAATAGGCTCAACGGCGGGCTTTCCCTGACGAAGGGCCTTGCGGGACTTCCATTCAGCCTCCTGCTCCTGGATGTTTGCGCAGTCCTTAAGCATTATGGATGCAAGACGGCAGGTAGCGTCGTTTGCGTATATGTTGCCCTTGAATCCATTCTTTACCAGCAGGGGTAACTTGCCCGAGTGGTCAACGTGGGCGTGGGTGAGAAGTATACAGTCTATTTCGTTGGCGGACACGGGAATGTCGCTGTTTTCAAACATATCCGCGCCCTGCTCCATTCCGCAGTCTATAAGTATATTCGTTTCTCCTACTCTGATAAGAGTACAGCTTCCCGTAACCTCGTGGGTCGCTCCTAAAAACGTTACTGTCATGGTTTAACTCCTTCTGTCCCGATTAAAATAAAAGCGGCTCGGTGTAGCCGAGCCGCGTAACGGCTTTAAGCCGCATTTTGCATTTGTTATTCCTTATCGGATTCCTTTTCTTCTGCAAGGTCCTGAATTTCCTCAACGGCCTCTTCAACCGCTTCGGCAATCTCCTCAGCCGCTTCTTCGACATCGGTGATTATTTCGCAGGGCTCTTTGCATTCGTCACAGTTAAAGTCGCAGGGGAGTACTTCGTAGCAATCCTCGTCGCACTCTTCACATTCTCCATCACATTCAAAAGCCATGCAACCGGTACAGTCGTCGCTGTCACAAGCAGCGCATATATCGTCAATATCGGTATCGAATGCTTCGTCCTCTACCTTTTCTTCTTCCTTTTTCTTGTAAAGCTTATATGCAAGATATGCAGCTCCGCCAACTGCGGCACTGAAAAGTATACCTGCTAAAAATCCGCCTTTTTTCATTTGTCCAACCTTTCTGCGGCCAAAAGCCACATCTGTATATTTGAGTTGTTTTCGTCTGTTATGCTTACACTACGATATTAATATTATAATTGTCTATTATTACAAAAGGGGAACATAATGGATAACTTTCTGTTACAAAACCCTGAGAATGGGGTGGATATAAAATTTTTTAAAAAGTACATACTATCTTTCCAAAAAAAAAACTTTTAATTCGACTTTTGGTATTTACATTTTATTCTCATTGTGATAAAATAATACCAAAGTATGACTACTTATCTTAGGAGGAATAAATATGGATACCAATAAGCGTCCCGAAACCATGGAGCGTATCACCAATTTTGCTCTTGCAGAAAAGTTCATTGACGAGCAGGTTGCTTTAGTAAGAGAGCAGGTAGGTGACAAGAAGGTTCTTCTCGCCCTTTCCGGCGGTGTTGACAGCTCCGTTGTAGCAGCTCTTCTTATCAAAGCAATAGGCAAACAGCTTGTTTGCGTACACGTTAACCACGGCCTTATGAGAAAAGGCGAATCCGAACAGGTTGTTGAAATATTCGGTAAGGAGCTTGATGCCAACCTGGTATACGTAGACGCTACCGACAGATTCCTCGGCCTTCTTGAGGGCGTTGCAGACCCCGAAAAGAAGAGAAAGATTATCGGCGCTGAATTTATTAACGTTTTTGCAGAAGAAGCCTCTAAGCTCGAAGGCATCTCCTTCCTTGCTCAGGGCACCATATATCCCGACATTCTTGAAAGTATCAAGCAGGCAGAAGGCAAAAAGGCCGTTAAGTCCCACCACAACGTTGGCGGACTTCCCGAAGACCTTAAGTTTGAGCTTGTTGAACCCATAAAGCTCCTCTTCAAGGACGAAGTAAGAGTAGTAGGCGAGGCTCTCGGCCTTCCCCACGCTATGGTATACCGTCAGCCCTTCCCCGGCCCCGGTCTCGGCGTTCGTTGTCTTGGCGCTATTACCCGTGACAGACTCCACGCCCTCCGCGAAGCAGACGCTATCCTCCGCGAAGAATTCGATAACTGCGGCCTTGCAGAAAAGGTATGGCAGTACTTCATCGCCGTTCCCGACGTAAAGAGCGTTGGCGTTAAGGACGACAGCCGTTACGAAGGCTGGCCCGCAATCATCCGCGCCGTAAACACCAAGGACGCTATGACTGCTACCATCGAGGAGATTCCCTATCCCGTTCTCCATAAGATTACCGCCCGCATCACCGCCGAGGTAGAGGGTATCAACAGAGTTCTCTTCGACCTTACACCCAAGCCCACCGGCACCATTGAGTGGGAATAATATCAACCGCCTTACAAGTGCCCGAAAACCGCTTCGTTTTCGGGCGCTTTTTACACGCAATATATTTATTGATGCCTTATATAGCAAAAATGCCTTCCTCATAGATTTGAAGAAGGCATTTTTTTTATTGTTGTAATTTATCGAAAATTTTATTTAAGCAACCCAAGGTTTAGATGTGAACGAGAGTCATCAGCTTTTCGATGCGCCAATCATTTTTATCTGTTCTGATTGTCGTTCTGATTGTTCTG
>JAZQLP010000065.1:0-8757 GCA_045542755.1 Eubacteriales bacterium | reverse complement strand
GATATTGACCTTTGGTCAGTTTGTGATGCGGATATAATATCACTGCCCGCAGGGCAATATCGTTCTTTGCGAAAGCAAAGAATATCACTTTAACAAAAAAGAGAGAACACAACAGCGGAATACTGTTTTTGTTCTCTCTTTTTTATTTACGGATTTGTGGGTTATGTTTTGTAGCTGTTTTAATAATCCTTTTCGCCGCTTACGCCGAAGGGTCTTACGTTGTAATGGTCAACGAAAATAACGCTGTCGCTGACGCTCTTTGTAAGATATTTCTTCTCAACGCCGCCGTAGGTGGTATTTGTAGTTACCAGATTACCCATAAATATGGCGGTGCCGTTATCGGCGTGGAGGTGATAAAGGGTGGGGTCGGTGGCCATTATATTGCCTACGGCCTCAACATATCCGCCCAACATTCTTACGGTGTTTGCAAGGTCGCCGTTAAAGATTGCCGTCTGGACGAACACCTCGCTGTCGCCTCTTACGATAAGGCTGGCGGTGGCCTTGCCTCCGCATATCATATTGTATACGTAGGTGCGGCCGCGGGAGGTGGAGAGGGTGGAGCCGTGGTAGGCGTTCTTATCAAATACGGCGCAGTAGGCGATGTTGTTTACAAAGACCGACATTGTGGACTTCTCTATACAGAAGCCTGCGTAGCAGTTTTTTGAAAGCAGGCCGTTGACCACGACCATGGGGTCGTCGCTTTCAAGGGCGTCGCCGCTGTTTACCAGTACGCCGTAGTCGGCGTTGTCAACGTAGCAGTTGAGTATCTTTATATCCTTGCCGCCGTTTACGGCAAAGCCAACAAATCGCTCCTGCTGGTAGGCCTTGACCGCCTCGGTGGCGTAGGTGGTATCAAAGGTAACGCTCTTTAAAAGGGGAGAGGTGGTGTCCTTTGAGTAAACCCCGTAGTAGAAGGCTGTGCCCGTAACCTTTTTAACGGTGGGGGAGTTGGCTGTGTCAAGGTAGATGCCGTTGGGAACGTTTTTGAGGGTAAGCCCCTCAATATGTATATTCTTTGCGCCCTTTTGGGTGACTATTGCGTAGGATGTGGGGATAAGCTCCACCACGTCGTCAAGGGCGGTGGATACGGGCTCACCCACGAAAACTATACCCAGATCCAAGAGTGAGGAGCCGCCGTCCATGGTGATAAAATGCTTATCAATAAAGGCCATGGGGGTGAGGAGAAGGGTGGCCTTGTCCGAAACGCCGCAAAGGCGGACGTTTTGTTTAAGGTCAAGGTTGCCCATCAGGGTATATTCTCCCTCGGTGAGGAAGATTATGCCGCCGCCGTCCTTTGAAACGGTGTCTATAAGCTCCTGAAGAGCCCCCGTATTATCCTCTGCCGTAGGGCTGATTCCGTACTCACTTGCATAGTATATCTTATCCTTTACCTTGGGGATGGCATCGGAGGTTGAGAGCCAGGAGGAGGATATGGCCGTATCGGAAAACTCGTTTTCACTCTCGGTCATAAAGACGTCGCCCTCGGCGTAGTTATCAGGGGTGGTGAGGTCGTTGCAGAAAACTCCCACGGCGGGCACTGTAAAGAGGCCTATGGGGTTTTCGGAAAGATAGGAATTAAATGCGGAGGAGAGGAGCCCGTCTGTCAAGGTGAGGGCGTAGGTTCTCCAGGCGGTGAACTTGCAGTTTACAAATGAGAGCTTGCCGCTGCCTTGGGCCACCACCGTTTGATAGGGTTGACCGGGGAAGGAGCAGGAATTAAATACCGCCGAGGTGGTAAAGCCCTTTTCGGTCTTTATGGCCGAGGAGCCCATAAGGTCTGTGGTTCGGAAGGTACAGGAGGCAAAGGCAATACCGTATCTGCCCGCGCTGGTCACCGTAACGGCGGTGGTAACGTTGGTTATTGAAAGAAGGGAAGCCACAGCCGAGCCGTCCATCACCGAGGGAATGTCAAAGACGATACCCTCCTTTGCGGTGTCGATCTTTACGCCGTAAATACTTGCGTCGGATACGGCGCCTATCCTTATGGCGCAAAGGCTCTCGTACATCTTATCGGTAATAACGTCGGAAGAGAAGTCCTTTGATTTTTCGGTAAGGGAGCTGTTTATCCAGTAAATTGGGCTGAGGTTTATGTTTTCAAGTATTACTCTGTCGGTACATCTGACGATATTAAAGCCTGTGCCGAAGGCGGTTATGTAGATGTTTTCAACGGTGAGCTTCTTGCCTCGGGGGGAGTTGAAGTTAATGCCGTTGTAGGAGTTGAGAAGTGCCAGATTTGACACCCAGGCGCTCTCTCCGTCGTCCTGAATGACGGTGTAGGGGTACTCCTTGACCTCCCCATACTTCTGCCCCTCGTACCACACCGTAAGGTCGCTTATGGCCGAGCCGTCGTTAAGCTTTATAAGGGGGTCGCGGAGGGTGGCCGTGGTTTCGGCACAAATGAGTATGGTGCCCTCCTCGGAGGCGGCGCCCTTTAAGGTGGGGGGAGCAAAGTCGCCTATGAGGGTGACTCCCGCGGGTATATTTATCTGGGAGGTGAGGCGGTATTTTCCTGCAGGGATATACACCCTGCCGCCCGTGGTTGCGGCCTTGTCAAGGGTGGCCTGAATTGCCGCCGTGTCGTCGGTAATACCGTCGCCAAGGGCTCCGTTTTCGGTAACGAAGTAGGTTACGGCTAAGTATCTGTTGTCCTTATAGGTCTTTATAAGGGTGGTCTGACCGTCGGTGAAATCGTAAAGGTCGGCGGGGTCCTTGTCCGAATTTACGGGCTCTGCAGGGCCGCATCCCGAAAAAAGGCCTATTAGAATGGCTACAGCAAGGAGCCAAAGGATGTTTGCGCTGATTCGTTTCATATATTGCTAATCCTATTTAGAAAAGTCGGTAGCGTAAAATACGTTGGGGTCAACGGCGTGGCCGTTTACCATTACGGTATAGTGGAGATGAACGCCTGTGGAGTAGCCTGTGGTTCCCATCTGTCCAACCACGTCGCCGGTGGAAATCAGGTCACCCTCTTCCACGTCAATGGTGTTAAGGTGGTAGAAGTAGCTGAGGACGTTCATGCCGTGGTCAATAACCACCGTCTTGCCGGTGTATTTCATATTCATTGTGAATACTACCATACCGTCCATGGGACAGATTACGTCGGGCATATTCCGATTTGCTATATCTATACCGTTGTGACGGGTGGGCTCAATGGCTCCGTTGGTGTAACGGAAGGTGCCGAAATAGGTGGTTATCTTACCCGTGGCAGGCTCTGTAAAGGCTCCGTTTATGTAGTTCTGAGCCGAAACGTACTCTCTCAGGGGAGTGAGGTAGGTTTCCTGCTCGTCCCTCCAGGACTGGGGAACCTGAGTTGAAATGGAGAGCTGCTGGCTTTTGAAGGTTCCGTCGGTAACGGTAAAGGTCTCAATGTGAGTTTTGCCGTTTATTTCAAAGGTTATCTCGTACTCGCCCGCCTTTGCGGAAAGGGGGATACCCATAAGGGCGGTGGGTACGCCGTTGAGGGTGGTAAAGGTGCCTTTCCATTCAAGCCCCTGGCAGTATGCGGTGACTGTGTCGTCCTTGTCGCCGTTTACCGCCTTAACTGTCACTACCGAGCCTTGGGGGGCGGAGGTCTGGGAGAATTCGGGAGAGGGCTCCAGGTCTATATCAACGTAAAATCTGTAGGTTACGGTGCCGTTAAAGTCAACGTCGGCAACGGTGGGCCAGGTGGCGGTTATTTCATAGATAAAGAATCCGTCTCTGGCAGGGTTGGGGATATCAGTGCCGTCGGTGAGAAGGCGGAGAATCTCCTCGCCGTCCTCGTATATGACCAGAGTCATAAGGTCGGTGGGGTAGGTGTCCATGCGGAGGGTGAAGGGGAGGGAGTTGTTTTCAATAAGGGAGTACTCGTCCTTTTCCTCGCCCTCGATATTAAGGGAAAGCTGTTTTCCGTCAGCCCCGGCGTAGTTCCAGATTCCCGAATAGGGGTCGCCCACCACTGCACGGGAGGGAGTTTCGCCGTCGTCTGTGGTAATAAGGTAGGCCGCCATGGGGGTGGTGTTATTGAGAGCCACAGCGAAGGGTTCGGCGGAGAAAAGCTCGGTAAAGTCAGCTGCCGTGATTTTGGTCATTCTGCCGTCGGAGAGCCTTTTGAGGTATGCGATTCTCTTGAAAATGCTCTCTATATATACACCGTAGGTGGTGGTGTCGCCGCTTTTTGCGTGGGTGGTGACGTAAAGCTGGGGAGCCTGAGCTTCGGAAACGACCTCTTCTTTAACGTAGTCGGCTCTTTTAATGGCCGAGGACAGAATAAAGAGGTCCTCTTCCCCCGTAACGGAGGTTCCTGTTCCCTGAACGCCTGCCGTATTATACGATACCTCTGCGTAGTCATATGTGGTTTTGGATATCTGTCCAAGCCAATATACCGCAAGGGAGAATACGGTGGCTGCCGCTAAGACTATTATGAGAAATCTGGTGGCCTTTTTAGTCATAGGTTCTCCTACTAGTTCAAGAATTCAAACTCAAAGTCGTAAATGGTTACGGTGTCGCCCTCCTGAACGCCCTCGGCACGGAGTCTGTCGATGATACCTGAAAGCTGAAGGGTGCGCTGGAAGTACTGGATCGACTCGTCGTCGTCAAGGTCGATAAGTCGCATAAGGTTTGCAATCCACTTGCCCTCTACGGAGTAGATGCCGTTTATCTTGGTAATGGTGCAATCCTCGGCAGAGTATCTGTCTTCCTTGACGGGAACGTACTCGGCCTCGTAAATCTTAACGGGGGGAAGCTGACATACCTTTTCATAAACCTTGCGGATAAGGTTGTCCACCCCTTCCTTGGTTGCGGCGGAGATTTCGTAGTATTCAAGGCCCTCTTCCTTTGCAAAGGCGCGGAAGGCCTCGGCGGGCTCGTCGAAGCCCTCGTATACCAGGTCTTTTTTGTTGCCCACAACTATCTGGGGGCACTCGGTTATCTTGTTGCCGAAGGCCTTAAGCTCGGCGTTGATTACCTTATAGTCGTTTATGGGGTCTCTGCCCTCGCTGCCCGAGATATCTACCATGTGGAGGAGAAGTCGGCAACGCTCAATGTGGCGGAGGAAGTCGTGGCCAAGGCCTGCGCCCTCGGATGCGCCCTCAATAATACCGGGGATGTCGGCCATAACGAAGGACTGCTCCTCGTCAAGACGAACAACGCCCAGATTGGGCTGGAGGGTGGTGAAGTGGTAGGCCGCTATCTTGGGTCTTGCGGCGGAGCAAACGGATATAAGGGTGGACTTGCCCACGCTGGGGAAGCCTACCAGACCTACGTCTGCAATGGACTTGAGCTCAAGAATGAGGTTTCTTTCCTCACCGGGCATACCGGGCTTTGCAAATCTGGGTGCCTGACGGGTGGGGGTGGCAAAATGTCTGTTACCCCAGCCTCCGCGGCCGCCCTTTGCGATAACGAAGGGCTCGTAGTCGCTCATGTCCTTGATTACAAGGCCCGTTTCCTCGTCCTTTACAACGGTGCCAAGGGGCACTTTGATAATAAGGGGCTCGGCGCTTTTGCCGTACATCTTGGAATCCTTGCCCTTTTCACCGTTCTGGGCGATGAATTTGTGCTTGAATTTCAGGTCTACCAGTGTATTTATGTTATCTACCGCCTGGAGGATGACGTCGCCGCCCTTTCCTCCGTCGCCCCCGTCGGGGCCGCCTGCGGGTACGTATTTTTCTCTTCTGAAGGTTACGGCGCCGTCGCCGCCATCGCCTGCTTTAACGTAAATTTTGGTGCTGTCTGTAAACATGTGTTTTCTCCAATATTTGAATGTATGAGGATATTATGAATGTATTAGAGCAAAAAAATACAGAAAACGGATTCGGCGTGTGCCGTAAACCGTTTTCTGTCATTAACGGAATTTATAATCGCTTGCGATATACCGGTCTTATTCGGCGGAAACGCTTACTCTCTTCTTGGTTTTCTGGTAAGTTTCGAACTTAACAACACCGTCAACAAGTGCAAACAGGGTATCATCGGAACCCTTACCAACGTTTACGCCGGGATGGATCTTAGTACCTCTCTGTCTGACGAGGATGTTACCAGCAATTACATACTGTCCGTCTGCCTTTTTAACGCCCAGTCGTTTGGACGCTGAATCTCTACCGTTTTTGGTCGAGCCGACACCTTTCTTATGTGCCATTAAAAAACACCTCCCGTTTAATTAGCCGTTGATAGCTGTGATAGTGATCTTCGTATAGGGCTGTCTATGACCCATTCTTCTGCGATAACCCTTCTTGGGCTTCATCTTGAAGATTCTTACCTTCTTGCCTTTGCCGTTCTTTTCAACCTTGGCTTCAACCTTGGCACCGGCAACGTAGGGAGTTCCAGCCTTGAGGCTGCCTTCGTCGGAAATAAGCAGAACCTTGTCAAAGGTAACGATATCTTCGGGGTTGGCTTCGAGCTTCTCGATGTAGAGAACGTCGTCAACAGATACCTTGTACTGCTTTCCGCCTGTTACGAATACTGCGTACATTTCTTTTCCTCATTTATATAAGTCTCGCTATTAAGGCAGACGCCTGTCCACGCCCTATGTATAAATAGGTAGGCTTTCGGACGCCGTTTTTATGGCCTCTTCTATGCGGCTCTACTATTATATCACATAATTAACGCCGAGTCAATAGGAAAAACCAAAAAAATCAAAGTTCATAATATTGTTAAAGTTTTCCTCCGAATGAGTTTTATTTTGGTGACTTTGGGCGTATATAATACTGTGTCGGACTTGGCAACTTTCTCCCTTGGAAGGGGAAGAATCAGACAAATATATGTAAAGTATACTTATAGTTATTATCCTATAAAATTAGGAAATTTGATAAAGGAATTTTGGTAGTTATTACACAAAAAGGATTTTGTTATTCCAATATATGACACAAAGTCTTGACATTTTTCGTCTGTCTTGTTATAATAACTATAATGAATTCACTGTTCCTTGACAACTGAATAATCTCCTGTTGTAAATGCTCGCATTTACGACTCTAAAACGATACTTAATTTGTAAAACAAATTCGTATATCTACTATATTATTTATGGAGGTTAACTCACAATGAAAAAATTACTTTCCCTTATCGTTGTGCTTGCTATGGCTCTCGCCTTCGGCGTGTCCATGTCTGCATCTGCGATAGACAGACTTCCTTCTGAAACGGATACCCGTTACGAGGTTGCTCCGGGCACTCCTAAAATTGACGGCCAGCTTGACGAAGGCGTTTATACTCAGCTTTATCACATTAGAGGTGAGGACGTTATTGCTGTAACTCCTCTTCTCGGCGGCACCGAAACCTATCGTTGGTTTATGCTTGGCAATTTGGCTGTTGACAGATATATTCTTAAGGGTAACTATCCCGAAGATACTATCGCGTATATGGAAGAAAGCTGGACTAAAGGCTACGCTGCCTGGAACGGCGATTATCTCTATTTCTTTGTAGAAGTTTATTACGGCGATATGCCTTTCTACGGATCTGACTCCTATGAAGCTGAGCTTTGGAAGGGTAACAGTATCCAGATTTCCTTTGACCGTATCGATGCTAGCTTTGCCGGTGATTTCTGGACTGTTAAAGCCAGCGACGTAGAATTTTACGTTGGTTATGAGCTTGGCTTTGGCGCATACGCTGCACCTGTAAACGAGAACCCCTACGGTATCGTTGTTGAGGACGTTGAGGTTGCAACCTTTACCAATAACCGCGACAAGATCACTTACGAAGTTCAGATAGATATTTCTAAGATGGATCTTTCTACTTGCGGTAATGAAATCTTCCTCTCTATAGGCCACAACTTCAATATCTCTGACTCCTTCAACGACCTTGAATGGTTCGGATATCAGTTTGGCGACGGTGCTCTTACCGTTGGTAATAAGTTGAAGCAGTATCCTGAAGAAGAAGGCCACGGCTACCTTAACAACTCCGTAACCCTCCTTCTCACCGGTGAATCCGGCGGCAACACCCAGCCCGTACATACTCACAAGGCTGAAGGCGAATGGAAAACCGACGGTGAAAATCACTGGAAGGTTTGCGACTGCGGCGAAGTAATGGAAAAGAACGCTCATAAGGGCGGCGAAGCTACCTGGGAAAAGAAGGCCGTATGCTCCACCTGTGGCGCTGAATACGGCGAGCTTGCTGAAAAGCCCCACGAACACGCAGCTCAGGGCCACTGGAAGACCGACGGTGAAACCCACTGGAAGGTTTGCGAATGCGGCGAAATAATGGAAAAGGGCGATCATAAGGGCGGCTCCGCTACCACCGAAGCTAAGGCTAAGTGTGACGTTTGCGGCGCATCCTATGGCGAACTTGCAGAGCCCGATCACGTTCATGCTGCTGAAGCTGAATGGAAGACCGACGGCGAAAACCATTGGAAGGCTTGCGAATGCGGCGAAATAATGGAAACTGCAGCTCATACCGGCGGCACCGCTACCACCGAAGCTAAGGCTCAGTGTGAAGTTTGCGGCGCTGAATATGGCGAACTTGCAGAAGCTCCCGTTGATCCCGTAGATCCTGTTGATCCCGTAGATCCCGTTGATCCTGTTGATCCTGTAGATCCCGTAGATCCCGTTGATCCCGTTGATCCCGTAGATCCTGTTGATCCCGTAGATCCCGTTGATCCTGTAGATCCTGTTGATCCCGTAGATCCTGTTGATCCCGTAGATCCCGTAGATCCTGTTGATCCTGTTGATCCCGTTGATCCCGAACCCGAAAACGAGTTCCCCGTTGTTCCCGTTGTTATCGGTGCTGTAGTTCTCGTAGCAGCTATCATCGTTGTTGCTATCGTTCTTTCCAAGAAAAAGAAATAAGCAATAA
>JAZQLP010000064.1:0-6157 GCA_045542755.1 Eubacteriales bacterium | reverse complement strand
CCTCAATGTCTTCCTTGTGGCAACGCTTGTCGATGTGAGCCTCTTCGTACATAATAAAGAAGCCGTCCTCGTCAAGGCAAAGGAGATCCATTACTCTTACTATTTCTTCCTCAAGCTCGGTGATCTCTTCCTCTTCCCAATCGCAGGAGATTATCATGGTTTCGTTTTCAACAAGGGCATCCTTCTGTGCGAGGATCTCATCTTCGTCGGTTCTTGAGGAGCAATGAGCGAAGAAGGAGGAGGGGGTGGCACCTGCATATCCGTCTGTGGACATTACGGCGGCACTCTTGCCCATTTCTATGGCAAGCTCGGAGAGGTTCTGGACGGGATTGAGGTCCTTATCCACGCCGATATACTTGTTTATGGTCTTGTAGCCCGTAGCCAGAGCAGTACCGCCTGCGGCACTGTCGGTGGTGCCTGTGTAGGAGTCGGTACGGGAGTAGCCCTGATAGGGGAAGTAATATCCAAAGAACTGCTCTTCTTCGTATACTACGAACTCTTCTTTATCGTAGGGGAAGTCAAGGTATTCGGGCATAAGGGTCTGCACAACGCCCATGCCGTCGCCGATGAGCATAATGAAGTTGTTGGGCGCTTCGGGCTTGTGGGCGATAACCTGGGATTCGGGTATCTCGGCCTTAAATTCCGTACCCGTTATGTAGTTCTTTATAAAGGAGTAGGCGGCGCCTGCAACGGCGTATATCTCACCGTGGAGGGCTACGGAGTTTTCGTCGGAGACTATAACGTATTCCATTTCCCCGCGGGCAGGTCTTTGTGCAACGTCGGCCAGCTTTCTGTCGGCAGCGCCCACGATTATTTCGTGCTCGGCGGCCTTCTTTAAGTCGGAAACCAGAGGCAGGGTAACGCCTGCGATCTCCTTGATCTGTCTTTGAACGTATTCGGCAGCTCTTATTTCAATGTCGGTGCCGAATTCGGGATAAACTATAACGAATTCCTTAATATCCGTTCCGTTAATGGTGGCTCCTGATGCGCCGCATCCGCAAAGACCCACAAAAAGGGTCAGCGCCATAACGGAGGCGAGGAACAGGGATAAAATCTTCTTCATAAAAATCCTCCAATAAGATTAATTACTGACATTATTCTACCATAATTATTGTCCGATGTCAAGTTGTGGGCATATATTATTAAGGAAGAAGTTTAAAGATGAGGTAGTGATTATTACGAACAATAATATTTTATTTGCCTTTTTAATGACTCTGCTGGCGGGGCTGTCCACGGGTATCGGCAGTCTGACCGCCCTTTTTTCGGGACGGAGAGGCCCTAGGTTTCTCTGCCTGTGCATGGGCTTTTCGGCAGGGGTTATGATATACGTTTCTCTGGGTGAGATACTCTTGAAGGGCAGGTCGTATCTTACCTCGGCTCTGGGTGAAAGGGCTGGGTATTTTGTGATGCTGGCGGCCTTTTTCGGGGGTATGGGGCTACTTGCTCTCCTTAATAAAATACTCCCCGAGAGTGGGGAGAGTGGGGCAGGTGGAGATATGAAAAAGGCAGGGCTTGTGACTGCCCTTGCCATAGCTCTCCATAATCTGCCCGAGGGCATGGCAACCTTTATGGCGGCCCTTTCCGACCCTTCCATTGCTCTGCCCGTGGTGGTGGCCATAGCCGTGCATAATATTCCCGAGGGCATAAGCGTGGCTCTGCCCTTGGCATACGGGGGAATGGGGAAACGGAAGGCCTTTTTGCTATCCCTTGCTTCGGGACTCACCGAGCCCTTGGGTGCGGTGGTGGGGTACCTGCTCCTCACCCCATTTATGAGCGACGGAGTCTACGGGGCGGTGTTCTCCGCCGTGGCAGGGATAATGACCTATATCTCCCTTGACGAGCTTCTCCCTGCCGCCGAAAGAGAGGGGAGCCATGGGCTGGCGCTGGTGGGGGTAGTGTCAGGTATGGGGATAATGGGGGTGAGTGTAGGCCTTTTCTTGTAGAAAAGGCCTACACAGTTATATTCGCCTTACGGCGAGTTATATTCGGCTTCGCCGAGTGATATTCGCTTCGCGAGTGATATTGGCCTTCGGCCAGTTCGAAGGCGGATATAATATCACTGCCGCAAAGCGGCAATATCACTCCGAGCAAGGCGAGGAATATCACTTGCCCGTAGGGCAAATATCACTAATCTTCTGATTAATAATGTGCGGTGGCAAACGCAAACCCTCAGGCGGCAAAAAAACAAGAGCCCTCTTGAAAAAGAAGGCTCTTTTATATTGTTGCACTATATTATCGCAATTACAATTAACCCAATCACAACTACCCAAACAAGGACGAAGGGGATGCCGTAGTACCACTTTTTTGGCTTGCCGTTCTGCCAGATTCCCGCCGCCTTTTCTCTGCAGTCTGTAAAGACGTCCTTGGGAATAAATTTTACCGTGAGCGCAACCAAAAGGGGGAGGATTATCAGGTCGTCAAGGTATCCAAGGAAAGGGATAAAGTCGGGAATAAGGTCTATGGGGGAGAGGGCGTATATTACCGTCAGGCCACCCAAAATCTTGGCGTACCAAGGGGTTCGCCTATCCTTTAATGCCATAAATACGGCAGGAACGTCGGTGGTGAGCTTTTTTGCGCGGTCTTTGAGATTCATGGGGCTCCTTTCAGTCGCCGAGGTTATAGAGCGAAGGTTATAGGTTATAGGGGGCTATCCCTACGCTCTATGCTCTATACTCTATGCTCTAATCAAAACCAACTTGTAATAAATATCTCAAGTCCTATAAAGATAAGTATGGCGCCGCCGAGAATGCCTGCCTTGTTGGCAAGCTTGGTGCCTGCCTTTTTGCCTATGGCGATACCTGCAAAGCAGATAAAGAAGGTCACAACGCCGATAAGGGCGCAGGAGAGAAGGGCCTCAAGCCAATTATAATCGGAAATGGTGAAGCCTACCGAGAGGGCGTCAATGGAGGTGGCGATGCCCTGAACTATAAGGGCGAGGAAGCCAACGGCGGGCTTTTCATCTTCGGAGTCCTTGCTCTTTATGGCTTCTACTATCATGCTGCCGCCTATGTAACCAAGAAGACCCAGGGCTATCCAGGGAATGAACTTTTCAAATACCCCGAACACCTGACAGACGGTGGAAACGCAGATCCAGCCTATCATGGGCATTGCAAACTGGAAGAGGGAGAAGATTCCCGCAACGCCGAACATTTTGGGCAGTTTCATTTTGGGCTCGTTAAGGCCGTTGGCCAGAGATACGGAAAATGCGTCCATAGCCAGACCTACGCCGAGCATTATTGCGGTAAAGAAAAAGGAAAAGTCGATGTTCATTATACTGTTGCTCCAAAGATATAAGGTGAAATAGTTCTTGTAACTGAGCAATTATATCATATTGTGAAGGGGATGTCAAGCAGACAGGGGCGATTTTGAAAAAGGTTTGAAAACCGTCGTCGCTGGCGGCAGCTAGTTCGGTTCGTTGCTTTGCCCCGAACCGTCACCCGCTCCGCCACTCCTCCTCTATTTCGCACAAAGTCAGCTTCGCAATACTTTGTGCGAGTTGCCGCTGCGGCGGGGAGGGAACGGAAAACGGGGGCGGGAAAAACGGCGTGAGAAAACTCCTCCGCATTCGCGGAGGAGTCGGGAACTACATTGCTCTGAAATTGTCAACGCCTGTTTCAATATACCAGTCGTAGGTGACTTCCTCGCCGTCTATGAGCCAGCGGCGGGGGCAGTCGTTGTCCATCCAGTCAAGGGGACGGCAGTCGTTTGTCTGTACCGAGTTTACAGCCCAGGCCTGACGGAGGGTTTCAACCTCTTCTTCATTAAGGGCCCCAGGCTGGCAGGACACGAAGAGGGGAGAGCCGCTTCTGGAGAGAAGGTGGAGCCACTGTACGTTCTTTTCCCAAGGAATGAGCTTCTCGCCCGTAAGCTTTCGGGTCATTATGCCCACACAGTCGGCATCGGCCATATAGAAGGTGCCGTTCTGTATCATACGGAAGGCCAGGGTGTTCATGCCCATCTTTCTTGTGCGGCGCCATTCCTTGCCCGAGGTGTCGTCACCCGTGCGGTTTAGCTCGTACAGCCCTGCGCAGAGGTGGGAGACGGTGTTACAGCCGATGATAACGCAATCCTCACCTGCCGCTTCCTTAATAACGCGATAGAGGTTGAGGGTTATTTCGGCGGTGGTCTTGGATTTGTCGTAGAAGCTCCAGTTGTCCTCCTTGACCATTCTGTCCTTCATGCCGTAGCCGAAGTTTATACATATATCTCTTACGGTAAAGTCGTGCTTTATAAGGTCGAAGCCCCACTCTCTGAACATCCTCGTAATGCGGGCTACGTAGTCAAGCACTTCGGGATGAGAGGGGTCGAGCATGGCCTTGTCAATGGGGTGACGCCAGGGAGAGTCTGCCGATACTACCTCGTTTTGGGAGTCGTGGAGATATCTTACCCAAATGCCCGTGCGGACGCCCATGGCCTTCATCTCGGAGGCCAGCTTTTTCATGTCGGGAAATCTCTCGTTGGTCACAGTCCAGGGGCCGTTGCAGGGATTTTTCTGCCATCCGTCGTCAATGACCATATAGGGGCGGTTGTCAAGACCCTCGCACTGGTCTGCCACTATCTTGGTGTCGGCCAAAATCTCCTCGTGGGAGGACTGACCGTAGGCGTAGTACCAGTTGTTTGAGCCGTAGACCTTGTGGTCGGGGAGCTTGGGGCTGGGACACATAAGGGAGCAGAACCTTCTGCCCGCGTCAAAGGCGGACATATCCTTGTAGTCGCCAAAGACTACCTCGCATATCTCAAGCCTTCTGCCGCCAAGGATAACACCCTCGCCGCCGCATCGTACGTCTGCCCAAAGGGTCACGCCCGCGCCGTCGTACTGCCAGGTGACTATGGATGAGGGCTGAACCTTAACGCCAAAGCCCTCGGTGTATCTGCCCTTGGTATCGAGATTTGAGTCGGTGCCGTTGGACACAAGGATGTACCAGGGCATTACTCTGCCCGATTCGATACCTCTCCATGCAAGGTCGCCGTAAGCTCTCTCAAAGGCGTCGCCCAGAATTCTTACGGGCTCGTTTCTGACCTCGTCGGGGGTGAAATTAAATCTCACTCCAAGCCAACGGAGGGGAGTTTGGTCGGCTGTGAGGAATATTTTAAGGCCGCTGTCGGTAAGGTCAAACTCAATCCTTACGTCCTCGGAAACTATCTCTTTTGCAACGTGAAAAACTCTTTTCATGGGCTTTACGGCGGTGTAAAGCTCCACAAAATCGGGGTATCTCAGTTTCATAAATTTATCTTCCTTGTTAAATCCGTTATTATCTTTTCGGGGTCCGCGGGGATGAGGCTCATCTCCTCGGCAGGGGGGTAGACCGACACTATATAGCCGTCGGGCGCGGTGACGGTGGATGCCTTTTGAGGGGGCGGAGGCAGGGCTTTGGAGATGCCCGAGCCAAGATATTTTGCGTAGGCCTCAAGCCTCGTCCAAAGGGTGGAATAGAGCCTGTCAGGGTCAAGGGTATGGCGGAGCTTTGCGTAGTCATTGGGTGCAAAATATCGCTCGGCTACGCTGAAATTTACCTCTCGCGGTTTTTCGGCGTCTATGCCCACGGGAGAGCTTTTTACGGCCACGAATATGCCGCCCTCGGTATGGGTCACGCTGTAATGAAAGCCACTAAAGCCTATGCGGGGCTTGCCCTTTTTTGAGTATCTCACATGGGGGAGGCGCCGTCTTTTCGGGTGTGCTATGCTCCAGAGCCAGAGGGGAATTATCTCCCCGTAAAAGCTCATTCGCAGGGGGCGGGGCTGGAATTTTTGGGTGCATAGCGCCCTTTTTTCCTTTGAAAGAAGGGGGATAAGGGCCTTTTCTTCCTCTGTCAGGGACATACCCGGATGAGGGAATATGCAGTAATATATATCCGTTTTTGCCACCGCCTTTTGGGAGAATTGTATGGGAATATGATAGCATAAAATGGGGCGTTTGTCAATAGTCGTCGCTGGCGGCAGCTGGTTAGGTTCGTAGCTTTGCCCCGAACCGTCACTCGCTCCGCAGCTCCTCCTCTATTTCGCACAAAGTCAGCTTCGCAATACTTTGTGCGAGTTACCGCTGCGGCGGGGAAAGTGCGGAAAATGTGTCACCTGCGGTGACGATTTGAAATCCTGCGCGCGGAAAAAATATACAATAAAAAACAAGAGCCTTCCAAAAGAAGGCTCTTTGGGGCTA
>JAZQLP010000063.1:0-51129 GCA_045542755.1 Eubacteriales bacterium | reverse complement strand
GCTTCGTTACCCTTCATTAATACTTTTTCCATATATGAAGTTCATTCCTTTCTCAATAACTGACCTGGCCTTATATCTTTTCGATGGTAATGGCGCAGTCGGGACAGGTTTTTGCGCAGAAAGCGCAACCGATACATTTTGACTCGTCGGTCATCGCCGCAGGGCTATAACCCTTTTCGGTCAAATTGTCGGGGTCCAGCTTGAGAAGCTTCTTGGGACAAGCATCCACGCAAAGCCCACAGCCCTTGCACACGACGGTGTTTATGGTAAACCTTATCATGTTTAAGCCTCCTTGGGTATGTACCGAAGACACGGTACGTCAAATTTTTAATATCTATTAGTATATCATACAATATGTTACAAAAGAATAGACGATAGTTTGCAAAATACTGAACATTCTTTAGTATTTTATCTTGATAAAGTGCTATATGCTTTTTGTATGTATTTTCAGTCTGTAAAGGTCGGCATCCGTATCCCATTCAGCGGAGGATTCCAGGCAGGTAAAGAGCAGAGGAAGTCCACACTTTTCGGAAAGGGCGCGAGCTTCTTTCAGACCCTCTTCCAGTATGTCTTTATCTGTCAGATAAGCGATATTGGAATTATTTACTATACCGTCCGCTTTAAGGCGGGAATTTGCCTCTATATCGCGGAGATACTCTTCCATATCGGAAGCAGTTTCTGTAAGGGGACGGAATTTGTTTGTAACGTAGATCATCGCGTATCCCTGCTCTTCAAGACGGGCGGCAAACATTCCCAAAACGATAGCACCCGCATCGTCGCCTCCCACGTCCCAAATTATACGTCTGTTCATTGAAAATACCGAGTATATGGCGGCGGGAAGAGAAGGGGTATCAAGGTTTGTATTTGCAAAATTAGGGGATAAAACCTTAACTCCCGCTGCTTCGAGAATATCTTTGTTATCGGTAGACCTGAAGTAAGGATTTACTATATCGCAGTCTACGAGGCATACCTCTTCCGTTTTTGCCAGATCGAGAGCCAGATTAACTGCAATATTTGTTTTGCCGGTACCGTAATGGCCGGTAATTATTATGTGTTTTTTGTCTATATTTTTAAATTGTATAATTTCTTTTGCAGATAAAGTCATAGTCATACTCCTGTTTCTTACTTTCTTTATTATAACTCAAAAAACAAGTCAAAGCAAGGGAAAAAGTATGAAAAAAAGGATTTGATAAAAAATTGATGAAAATGTTTACTCTCATATTCAAACCTCAACGGCGCAAACTTCTTTTCGTAGGTCGCGGTATCGGAAGAAAAAATGTTTTTTTTGAACCGAAATCCGCCCTACGCAAAACTTGAATGGGTTTTACGTTGTTTTTTTAGGGCAACGTTGGGGAGATTTATGATAAAGAAGTTTTTTAAAAAATGCAAGGCTTTTGCTTTGTCGGCGGTGGGTGTCTGCCTTCTGCTCGGTGCATACGGCGCCTGCGTAAACGCCGTACCCGACAGTATCAGCACATACCACGGAGCAGAGGTCTTTTCATATCCTATTACCACTATGTCCTCGGGAGATGTGTCCGAGGATTCTGATGGAAACAAATCATATCAAGCACAGGCGTCTATTTTAGGCGTTATACCTCTTAAGAGTGTTACTGTAACGTCCACAGAAAGACCAACCGTTATTCCAGGGGGAGAGGCTTTCGGACTTAAGTTTTATACCGAAGGGGTTATCGTCGTAGGGGTTGAGAGTTTTGAATCCCAGGACGGAAAAAGCGTTTCTCCCGCAGGGGATAAGGATATACGTCCAAACGATATAATAACGGCCATAAACGGCCAGGAGGTAAACTCAAACGACGATCTTCTTTCTATTATAGGAAAGTCTGAAGGAAAGCCTCAAAAGCTTACCGTAAAGAGAGGACACGATACCTTTAAAGTTTCGATAACTCCCGTGAAAAATTCCGACGGCTTGTATAAGATCGGAGTATGGGTGAGAGATAGCACGGCAGGTATAGGTACCGTTACCTTCTATCTTGAAAACGGAGTATTCGGAAGTCTCGGCCACGGAATATGCGACGTGGATACTGGAGAGCTTTTGCCATTGAGGAGTGCAAGCTGTTGGGGTGTGGAAATTTTTGACGTAAACAAAAGCTTGCGTGGACAACCAGGTGAGCTTAGGGGTGTTTTTAACGACGATGCTTCCATAGGTAATCTTGTAAAAAACACCGTGGTGGGCGGCTTTGGTGTAGTTAACGAAGGGTATCAGCTTAAGGAAGATCGCATAGAAGTGGCCTTGAGCAGTGAGGTCAAGGAAGGTGCCGTCACCATAATAAGTACGGTGGACGGTAAGGGGCCTTGCGAGTATTCTGCGGAAATAGTGAGGATAAACCGTTCTGCAGACGGAAACTCCAAGAATATGCTCATAAAAATAACCGACCAAAAGCTCCTTGAGAAAACGGGCGGTATCGTTCAGGGAATGTCGGGTAGTCCCATAATTCAGAACGGAAGACTGGTAGGGGCTGTGACCCACGTCCTTGTAAACCAGCCCGAGATGGGGTACGGGATATTTATTGAGAATATGTTGGCGCAGATATCGGATATTGCCTAGCTAAAAGAAGAGGCGAAAACTTTCGCCTCTTCTTTTTATTGTTCCGATATGCCACGGTTTTGACATACATCTGTGTTAATATGAAATAAAATTTAGATCGGCAAGGAGAAACTGCTGTGAAGTCCGTCGGCTATTCATTCTGTTCACTTAACGAAGAAACAGGTGCCCTTATAAAAGGCATTACCGATAAATGGCTTATAGGAATAAGAGAAAGCAACCCTGCGATTCTTGATATGTTCAGGGAAAGAGATATAAAGCCTTACAGAAGATTTTCTGCCTGGTCGGGTGAATTTGCGGGAAAATATATTACAGGGGCTGCATATATATACCGTATCACCCGGGATAAATCCCTTTACGATTATGTAATAAAATTTATTGATGAATTTGTCTCTCTTCAGGCCGAGGACGGATATCTGGGATGCTTTTCCAAGGATTGCCGCCTTACGGGTGTAATGCCACTTGAACCCGGTAAACCTCCACGAAACTGGGATGCATGGTCACACTACCACTGTATGTACGGGCTTCTATTGTGGTATGACATTACGGGCAACGAGGAGTATTTCCGTTGCGTCGAGAGGGCCGCGCAACTGTTTTTGGATAAGTTTTACGGCAAAAATCCCCCTCTCATATCCATAGGTTCTACCGAAACAAACCTTGCTGTGTATCATGTTTTTGCAAACCTTTACCGACGCACGGGAAAAGAGGAGTATTTGGCATTTGCGAGATGTGTTGAGAAGGACGTTGAATCGGAAGGCGCAGGACAATATCTCAAATATGCTCTTGAAGGTCGGCCGTACTACCAATGCCCTAAGCCTCGTTGGGAAAGTCTGCATATTATTCTTGGATATAGTGAAATGTACCGTATAACGTCCGACGAAAAGTATAAAGAGGCTCTTGCCCGAATATTCTACAGTATTCTTGATACGGACGTCCATAACACGGGAGCATTTTCCACCAATGAAAAAGCTATAGGTAACCCCTACACAAATGGCAACATCGAAACCTGCTGTGTCGTGGCCTATAACGCGCTTGCTATAGAAACTTTTTTTCTTACCAGAGACATGAGGATATTGGATTTTCTTGAGCGTTCTCATTATAACGCAGTTCTGGGATATTATTCTCCCTCGGGAAGATGGTCAACTTACCATACTCCCATGGAAGGGGTCAAGGAAGCGAATTTCCATACTATAGGTTTTCAATGCAGGGCGGGTTCTCCGGAGCTTAACTGTTGTTCGGTAAATGCACCCCGCGGTGTTGCAGCGGTGAGCGATTGGTTTATTACGGAGGATGAAGAGAATCTTTACCTTAATTTTTACGGTGATATGGAAGTGAAAACCCATAGGGGCGAAATGATAACCGTTTTCGGAGGATATCCCTCTTCCGGAAAGGTGACTATCGCAGTGTCCGGATTTGCCCGTACTCTTAATCTGCGGATACCTTCGTGGGCAAAGGCCACTGTGGAGGTGAAAGGGGAAACTTATATCCCGAAATCCGGCAGCTATTTTGAGATATCATCCCTTTCCGAATCGATGGAAATAAAAATAGATTTTGGGTTTACTCCCTATCTTGAAAAAGGCGGGGGTGATTACGAAGGAAAAAGTTGTGTGTATGTTGGCCCTGTTCTTTACGGATTGGATGCTGCGGATAACAACCTTTCGGGTGAGACGACGGAGATTATTCCTTTGGAATACATAACGTCAGCTATGCCTCAAAAACAGGGGGACAGAAGTATAAAAATTATTCTTCCCGACGGCAGAGTGCTTAAAGATTTTTACCATTTGGGTGTCAGTGGAAGCTGGTATACTACATGGTTAGCAATAGAATAACAACACTATAGGAGTAAAATATATGTGGATTTCTACGACAGAGAATGAAAAATGGAGTATAAATAACAGCTTTTCCGACCAAAAGGGAACGGAAATTATACTTAAGGAAAAGACGGGTAAGCCCCTTTACGGTTGGGGTTGCTGCATAAGTGAGATATGCGCGATGGCAGTATTCAGCCTTTCCCCCGAAAAGCAAAAGGAAATATTTGTCCAGCTTTTCGGCGACGACGGCTGCAGGTTTAATTATTGTCGCCTGTCTATAGGTGCCAATGATTTTGCTGAAAGTTGGTACAGCTATAACGAAAACGAAGGCGACTACGAGATGAAGAACTTCTCTATTGATAGGGATAAAAAGTATATTATCCCCGCAATAAGAGAGGCTCAGAAGCGTTCTCCTGACTTGAAGTTTTTCGCATCTCCCTGGAGTCCTCCCACATGGATGAAATTCCCCAAGGTGTGTAATTACGGCAGATTGGTTCAGACCGAAGAAAACATGAAAGCCTACGCCCTTTATTTTAGAAAGTTTATCGAGGCCTACGCGGCAGAAGGTATAAAAATATCTCAGATAATGCCTCAGAACGAAATATTTGCAGACCAAAAATTCCCCTCCTGCGTATATAGTGAAGAGGAGTTTGAAAACTTTATTGCAAACTATCTTATTGATGAAATAGGCGATCTTGCCGAGATATGGTTCGGCACCGTAAACGGCCCCGAAGCGACAAAACCTTACGGAACGCATAATGGCTTTTTGAATAAGTTTATGCAGAATCCCAAATGCAGAAAGCACGTTACTGGTGCGGCTTATCAGTGGGCAGGAAAATACGCTGTTATGCAGGCGCACGAGGACTATCCTGATCTTGATATTATTCAGAGTGAATGTCAGTGCGGCGACGGAAAGAATACCTGGGAGTACGCTATGTATACGGCAGAGCTTATACACCATTATTTCAGATTCGGTGCGAGAGCAAACGTATATTGGAATATGGCGTTGGACAACGACGGCCTCAGTACCTGGGGCTGGCGACAGAATTCACTTATCAGCGTAAAGGACGGAGAGTATACCTTTAATCCCGAGTTCTACCTGTTTAAGCACTTCGGCCATTTCGTTGACAGGGATGCTGTAAGGATAGAAACTTCAGGAGAATTTAGCTCAAATACTAATGTTTTTGAAAATCCTGACGGAAGCCGTATTGCTGTAATGATGAATCCTTTTGATAATGAAAAGGTCGTTACTCTTGAAGGGAAAAATTACATTCTTAAGCCCAGATCTTTTAATACCGTAGAGCTTTGAGGGCAGGTTTACCCAATAAAAGGGTAAAAATCAAACTCTTATTAAAAAATATGGGGCCTAAGTTGACAAAATTCCCTATATGTGTTATACTTTCTTTCGTGACGTTTATTGGAACCTTTCGGTCTGAATGACGTCTAATATCAATAGCAAATATCTCAAAAGAGAAGGTTTACAATGGAAAAACATTCTAAAGAAAGGCTTGTTGATGCTCTTAAAAGCAAGGGTATGATAGCCGTATATATCATTGTCGGAGTGCTTCTTATAGCCGTGATTGCGGGAGTTATTTTCGTTAATTCACTGCTAGATAAGTTGGGTGAATCGGACGTAGATATCGTTCACAGAGGAGAGGAGTATATCCCCGACCTCAACTTCCCCTCCGATTACGTTCCCTCCGATCCGATAATAGACGAAAACGAGTTTATGGGTGACGGAGATAACTTTGTTGATACTCCCTCATATACTCCCGAAAACGCACCTAAGCCCGTTGACACATACGAGGATTTCGTTGTATACGATAAGTACTACGAGCCCGATGCCTCCAATACCCCAATCTACTTCAAGGAGCAAAAGGACCCTGACGTTCTTAACTTTATCCTTCTTGCCAGAGATACCAGAGATGCATACCGCGACAGAGGCAGAACAGACTCTATGATGGTGGTATCGTACAATAAAAAGACCCGCGAAATAAAGCTTGTATCTCTTCAGCGAGATATGCTTGTTCCCATTGAGGGTCGACAGTATTGGAATAAACTCAATACCGCTTATTTTTACGGCGGCGTGGGACTTTCGATTAATACCGTAAATGACCTTTTCGGTATGGATATTCAGAGATACGTTACTGTGGTGGTAAGCTCAGTTGCTCCTCTTGTGGATAAGATCGGGGGAATAGAGCTTTACGTTACCTCTGCCGAGGCTTCCTATTTCAGAACCAGCCAATATGCCGATATTATGGGAAATATCGTTCCCGGATGGAATCATATGAACGGTGACCAGGTAACGGTATTTGTGAGAAACCGATCCGTAGGTAATGCGGATGCTTCCCGTACCCGCCGTCAGAGAGATGCTATCGAGGCCATTTACACCAAAATATTGACCGAGTATTCTCTTACTGAGGTGGTAGAGCTTATAAATTACGCTGCGCCTCTTATCGCCACAAACTTTACCAACGATGAGATAATTTCTCTTGCCAGCGATATCCTTTTAGGCGGAGAGGTTACAATAGACGACTACCGAATTCCCGAGGAAGGGGATTATGAGTCCGTGTGGTACGGCGATATGCTTGTTCTGAGCACCGACTTTGAAGAAGCTAAAAAAGACTTAAGCAATTATATTTACGGAAAATAGATAAAAAAACTGACCTCATCCGAGGTCAGTTTTTTTATTCTAAAGATATTTTCTTTATGGGCTCTGATATTTCAAGCCCGTCTTCCCATACGTCACAATCCATAGCTACTATGTAGACACCCTTATCTGCCGCATCTTTAAGAGCTGCGGCAAATTCGGGATGGGTATCTTTATTGGGCTTAAACTCTGATATTCCCTTCATTTGGACTACGAAAAGAATATAACATTCAAAACCTTCGTTATGGGCTTTGATAAGCTCCCGTATATGCTTTACCCCTCTTTGGGTGGGCGCATCGGGAAAGAGCGCTACCCCATCCTTTTCAAGGGTGACTCCCTTAACTTCAATAAATGCGGCTGTGTTTGGCGTTTCCACAAAAATATCAAAGCGTGAATTACCGTAGATAACCTCTCTTTTAATATTTGCGTGAGGTAATAACTTTCTAAGCCATTCCTCGGCAACTCCGTTGACTATCTGAGAGTCCATATTTATGAGTATGGGCTCTCTGTTTTTTTCTTCTTTGAGTACGGCAACCAAGTCGTATTTTGTTTTTCGCACCGGATTTGTGGCTTTCTCGAGCCATACCGTTGCGCCGGGGACCAGAAGCTCCTTACACCGTCCCGTATTTTTTACGTGAACGGTTTCTTCCTTTCCTTCAAGATCTACCTTTGCTATAAATCTGTTTGGACGGGATAGGAACGTTGCTTTTTTAACGTTACTGTATTTCATAGGCTATGCCTGCTGCTTTTTTGCTTTCATTGAGAGGGAGATTCTCTTTTTCTTTTCGTCTACAGAAAGGACGGTAACTTCAACAACGTCGCCTACCTTAACTACTTCCGAGGGGTGCTTAATAAATCTGTCGCACACCTGGGAGATGTGCACAAGGCCGTCCTGGTGAACGCCTATATCCACGAATACACCGAAGTCTATAACGTTTCTTACCGTGCCCTTGAGAACCATGCCTTCCTTAAGGTCGGCCATGGTCATTATGTCGCTGCGAAGCATGGGGGCAGGGAGGTCGTCACGGATATCTCTGCCCGGCTTTGCAAGCTCGGTAAGAATATCGTTAAGGGAGGGAATGCCTATACCTATTGCTGCGGCAACCTTATCTTTTCCGTATTTTTCAACCGTCTGTGGGAGAGCTTTAAGGTCGGCTGTGCGAATGTCCTCACCCTTGTATCCGAACATTTCAAGGAGCTTTTCGGTAGCCTCGTAGCTTTCGGGGTGAACGGCGGTGT
Organism: Eubacteriales bacterium; assembly: GCA_045542755.1. Lineage (GTDB taxonomy): Bacteria > Bacillota > Clostridia > Oscillospirales > UBA644 > JAZQLP01. Next base: position 42,869 of record JAZQLP010000063.1, on the reverse strand, counting down.
TGTCAAGGGGATTTTTACCGTTGGGTATTCTTAAAAAGCCCGCGCACTGTTCGTAAGCCTTGGGACCTAACTTTTTAACTTTAAGGAGCTGTTTTCTGTCGGTAAAGGCTCCGTTTTCTTCTCTGTATTCGGCAATGTTTTTTGCCACGGAGGGGGTGATTCCGGCAACGTAAGAGAGAAGGGAGGGGGAGGCGGTGTTCAGGTCTGCGCCAACGCTGTTAACGCAGCTTTCAACCACTCCGCCCAGAGTTTCGGAGAGTCTTGCCTGGGGCATATCATGCTGATACTGACCTACTCCTATGGCTTTGGGGTCTATCTTTACAAGCTCTGCCAAGGGGTCCTGCATGCGGCGAGCTATGGATACGGCACTTCTGAGAGATACGTCAAAGTCGGGGAACTCCTCTGCGCCCAGCTTGGAGGCAGAGTATACAGATGCTCCTGCTTCGCTTACAACCATATAGGTCACGGGGCGGGATGCCTCTTTTATCAGCTCGGCAACGAATATCTCCGATTCCTTTGAAGCGGTGCCGTTACCTATGGAAATGCAGTCAACCGAATACTTGTTTATCCAATCAAGAAGCTTTGCCTTTGCTTCTTCGACTCTGTTCTGGGGAGGGGTGGGGTATACTACCGAGGTTGCGAGAACTTTACCCGTGGGGCTTACCACACATACCTTACAACCCGTTCTGTATGCGGGGTCAAGCCCCAGTACTACCTTACCCTTTATGGGGGGTGCCATAAGAAGGGGACGGAGATTAAGACCGAACATCCTTATCGCCTGCTCTGCAGCTCTGTCTGTAAGCGAAGAACGAACTTCTCTTTCTATGGAGGGGAATATAAGTCTTGAATAGCTGTCCTCTGCTGCGGCACGGAGATACTTTTCGGTGGTGGAGCCGTAAACGATTATTTCGTCTGTGATAGTCTTAATGCATTCTTCGTCGGGACAGACAAGAGATACCTTAAGAAAGTCCTCTTTTTCGCCTCTGTTTATGGCGAGGATTCTGTGGTCGGGTATCTTCTTTATAGGCTCGGCATAGTCGTAATACTGGGCGTAAACGCTGTCTTCTTCCTTTGCCTGAACCGTCTTTAAGAGGCCTTTTTGGTCGATTATCTCTTTAAGCTGTTTTCTGATATGAGGGTCGTCGGAAAGATTTTCGGCTATAATATCCAGAGCTCCGGATATTGCTTCTTCAACGGTCAGTACGCCCTTTTCTTCGGATATATATTGGGAGGCAACCTTTTCAATATCCTTTTCGTCCTGAGCCATAATGATTTGGGCTAAAGGTTCAAGTCCTTTTTCCTTTGCAACGGTGGCTCTTGTTCGGCGCTTGGGACGGAAGGGACGGTATATGTCTTCTACCTCGGCAAGGGTAGTCGCTTTAAGGATATCTGCCTCGATTTCGGGAGTCATCTTCTCCTGCTCGGTTATGGAGGCTATAACTTCTTCCTTACGTTTTTCAAGGTTTCGCAGATAGTTAAGTCTGTCGGCAAATTCTCTCAGCACCTGGTCGTCGCAGGAGCCCGTCATCTCCTTACGGTATCGGGCTATAAAGGGTATGGTATTGCCGTCGTCGATAAGCTTTATAATGTTTTCGGTATGCTCGGGACGGAGCTTGAATTGGGTAGCTAAAGCAGAAGAGATGTTCATATGTTATTCTCCACGAAATATATTTTCTATATTATAAAATAATATTTTGACAAAACGGTGAAAACCCCTTCGGGTAATAAAAAAATCGGCTCATATGAGCCGATTTTTCATATTATTCGTTATCTTCTTTTTCTTCTTCCTCTTCGGGGTCGGGAGCAAGTTCTACCTTTACGGTTTCAACTCGCATTGCCTGTGCTTCGGTAACCGTGAGGGTTATTCTTCCGTGGGTGAAGGTGTCGCCAACCTCGGGGAATTTATCCAGCATTTCGGTTGCCCAACCGCCTACGGTGGTATACTCGCTTTCGAAATCCTTGGGTTCGTATTCGATAAGACTGAAGAGGTCGTAAATATTAAGGCCGCCGTCAACGGTAAAGATGCCGTCTTCGGTTTCCTCAAACTCGGTTTCAACCTCGTCGCTTTCGTCGTATATTTCGCCGACGATCTCTTCGATTACGTCTTCAAGAGTGATAATACCCATTACTCCACCGAATTCGTCTATAACAACAGCCATATGGGAACGGGTACGACGGAATTCTTTAAGAATGGAGGATACGGTTCTCGTCATATGTACGAACATGGGAGGAGAGAGAAGGTCTTCAACCTTTACATTGGGATCAATAAGCATTTCCTTAACCAACTTTTTAGAGGAAAGGATACCTATAATATTGTCAATGCTGTCCTTATATACGGGAACTCGGGAGTAGGACATTGTGTCCTTATCCTTGAGGAGGGTCTTTATATCGTCGTCGATATCGTAGGCAAACATATCTACTCGGGGAGTGAGTATGTCCTTTGCCGTGGTTTCGGTAAACTCAACGGCGGACTTGATAAGCTCACTTTCCTTTTCAGTAAATACGCCTTCTTCCTCAATGGCATCTATAAGATTTACAAGCTCTTCTTGGGTTACCTGGGGCTGAGGCTCCTTGGGTGTCCAGATGGGGGAGAGCTTATTTACAAGGGTAGATACAAGATAAACTACGGGGGAAAGGATAGTCATTACTATCTTTAAAGGCCAAGCAATAATATAAACTATCTTATCTGCAAGCTCGGATGCAATAATCTTGGGGAATATTTCACCGAAAATAAGAATGATTATGGTAAGGCCTATGGTGGTTATGGTTTCAGCGTTATTAAAATGCTTTGTCATAAGCACCGTTGCCGCGGATGCTGCGGCGATATTTACAAGGTTATTGCCCGCGAGGATGGCGGCGATGGACTTTGTATAGTTCTCTGATATGTAGAGGGCTATCTTTGCGGATTTCTTTCCTTTTTCCGCTTCCTTTTTCATTCGCATCTTGTTTGCGGATGCAAAGGCTATTTCGGAGCCGGAGAAGAAGGCTGAAAGTCCTACGAGGAGTACGATAACAACAATAAGAATTATATCGGTAATCATGCTGTTACCTCCTCTTCTTCGGAGGCATCTGTAACCTCGTTATCGGGAACGTCGGGAAGGTCTTCCATAGCAATCTGCTCTTCAAGAACCTTCTGGTCGATATCTTCGTCCTCGTCGTATATTTCGCCCACCAGCTCTTCAAGAAGGTCCTCAAGGGTTACCAGACCTATGGTTCTGTGCTTTTCGCGCACTATTGCCATATGGTTTCTTTTACGTCCCATTTCTTCAAAAAGAGCATCGAGCTTGGTTGTGGGTTTTGTTTTCAGTACGGGATAGAGAGTAAAGTCGTTTATTCTTTTTGAACCGCTTATAAGACTTTCCAATATCTGCTTTGATCTCAATATACCGATAACGTTATCAAGATTCTTGTCGTATACGGGAATTCTTGAATATGAAACGTCTATAAGGAGTTCCTTTACCTTATCGTGGGGAACCGTGCGTTCAATGGCAAAAATACTTTCCTTGGGAATCATTACGTCCCTTACCGTTTTGTCACCGAAGTCTACCGCAGATTTAATGATTCGGGTTTCCGAATGTTCCAAAACGCCTTCCTCCGCTATGGTTTCTACCACAGACTGGAATTCTTCTTCAGTCATGGTGGGCTCTTTGTTGTCACCCGAAAGCTTTTTTCTCAGGAGGGCGGTAAGGGTTGAAAATACCCAAATGAAGGGCGTAAGGAGCTTTGAGAAAATATCAAGGGGCAGAGCCATTGCCATCATAAACGAGTCTGCGTTTGCGTTTGCGATATTCTTAGGTATAGTTTCTCCGATAAGGTATATGAGTATGGTCATAATTACCGTGGAGAGTACCGAGCCGAGGGCTTCGTTACCGTTTACCCAGGAGATAAACAGGGTGGTTGCAACCGCCGTGGAGGCGATGCTGATGACGTTCTGACCTATGAGCAGAGCTATGAGGTCATCGTCAAATTTTTCAAGAAGCTTTGCGGCTCTTTTAGCAGCTTTGTTATCTTCTTCTTCGGCGAGGGTCTTGAGCCTTATTCGATTAGCGTTCATACACGCCGTTTCCGTTGCGGCCATTACTCCTCTGAGAAGTATCAGGGCAAAAAGTATCAAGCATTGCCATATACTACTACTGTCGTCCATAAAGGAAAAAATCAACTCCATTTTCTTATCTTACGTTATTGAACGCAGATTTTTTGCGTTCTTGTAAGTGTATTCAAATCAGTATAGCATAACGAGATGTAAAATTCAATGGCGTAGTGGGTTAGTTCACAATATGTTCGTACATTAGTAGGTATTATGCTCAAACAAATACCGGCAGAGGACAATAAGAGGTGGTTTTTCTGCGTGAAGGATGAAAAAGAATGAGTTTTATATAAAATCCCTTTAAAAGTTCAAAAAACTGATGTTGATTTTTGCAAAGCCAAACTGTATAATAATAGTGCAAAAAAACAGAATGAGGTTAGTTATGAAAAAAGTTTTAGCTATTATAGTGGCGGGTATCCTTCTCGTTTCCTGCCTTGCAGCCTGTAAGGGCGACGAAGACGTTAAAAACGATTCCTTCGACTATCTTAACGCCAATATTTCAGACTATATAGTGCTGGGTGAATATAAGGGGCTTGAGATAGATATGACTCCCGAGTGTACGGAGGAGGATATCGACAACGCCATTACGGAGCTTCTTTACGAGAATATGATTATTAATGAGATTACCGACAGAGCTGCTCAGAACGGCGATAGTGTAAATATTGACTTTGCCGGATTTCTTGACGGTGAACAGTTTGACGGCGGCACTGCAGAGGGATATTCTCTTGTGCTCGGCTCCAATTCATTTATTGACGGCTTTGAGGCAGGCCTTGTAGGTGTTATGCCCGGCCAAACCGTGGACCTCAATCTTTTCTTCCCCGAGGTGTACAATAACAATCCCGACCTTGCTGGTAAACCCGTGCTCTTCAAAGTTACCCTTAATTACATTGAAGAATCCGAGTATCCCGAGTATAACGACGAGTTTGTTAATACCATATCTGAAGGTAAATATACCAATACCGTTGATTATTCCAACTATATAAGAGATACCCTTAACCAGCAGTTAGCAACCGAGCGCGAGACCTATAAGCAGAGCTTTTTGATGGATATGGTATCCGAGGCGACCGAGGTTAAGAATTATCCCGTAAGCGAGTACGAGGCAAACTATAACGAGTTTGTTGACGCATATACTTCTTATGCAGAGCAGTACGGAATGAGCATTGCGGACTTTATGCGTATGTTCTACGGAATTAGTGAGGAAGAATTCTACGAAACCGCTAAAGAGTATGCTTATGAAACGGTAGTTCAGAATCTTATTATCGGCGGTATAGCTCAGAGTGAGAACATTTCGATAACCGACGAGTATTATGAAGAAAGACTTGTTACCCTTGCAGAGGAAAACAAGTTTAATTCCACCGAGGAGTTCGTTTCCTACTATGGAGAAGATTATCTCCGTTTCTATATGGTACAGGAAAAGGTCCTTGATTTTGTTGAAGACAACTGTGTAGTTATTGACTAATAATACGGAACGTAAATAAAATAAAGGCGGATGCAATTTGCATCCGCCTTTGTTTTTATGTTCTTTAGTCGAGTTCTACTACACCCGTATAAAGGTCGTAGTATCTTCCCTTCATTTCAAGAAGGTCCTCGTGACTGCCTCGTTCTATTATTTCTCCGTTTTCAAGCACCATTATGGCGTTTGAATTACGTACGGTGGAAAGTCTGTGGGCAATAACGAAGGTGGTTCTGTTTTTCATCAGTCTGTCCATACCGTGTTCGATATGTCGTTCTGTTCTGGTGTCAACGGAGCTTGTGGCTTCGTCAAGAACCAGTATGGGAGCTTTTGAAATTGCCGCGCGGGCTATGTTGAGAAGCTGGCGCTGACCCTGGGAAAGGTTTGCTCCGTCGCCCTCTATCATTGTGTTATAACCGTCGGAAAGACGTCTTATAAAGCTGTCTGCGCTGGCTGTTTTTGCGGCTGCTATAACCTCTTCGTCGGTAGCATGAAGACGTCCGTAGCGGGTGTTTTCCATTACGGTACCCGTAAAGAGATGGGTGTCCTGAAGAACCATGGCGATGTTTCTACGGAGATCATCGCGCTTGTAATCCCTAATATCCACGCCGTCAATGGTTATGGAGCCTGACTGTATGTCGTAGAATCTGTTAAGAAGATTTGTTATAGTGGTTTTACCTGCACCGGTGGAGCCTACGAAGGCTATCTTCTGACCGGGCTTAGCGTAAAGGGATATATTTTTAAGAACGGTTTTATCGGGGTTGTAGCCGAAGGTTACGTTGTCGAGTACTACTTCGCCCTTTATATCGGTCATATCCTTTGCATCGGGTTTATCTGCAAGCTCAGGCTCTGCATCCATAATTGCGAATACTCTCTCTGCGCCTGCAAGTGCGGCAAAGATTGTGGTCATCTGCTGGGAGAGATTGTTTATAGGCATAGAGAACTGACGTGCGTAGTTTACAAATACCGTAATATCACCTACGGAAAGGGAAACCAAACTGCCCGCTGTTATTACTCCCGTAGCCGTAAGGGCGCAAAGCACACCGCCAACACCTGCTGTAACGGAGTAGCTTACCTGGCCTGTATTACCCATGACGGGACCCATAATACCGCCGTAGAACTGAGCCTTGAACTGCTTGTTTCGAAGGTCTTCGTTAAGAAGGTCAAACTCGTCTTTGCAAACGTCCTCGTGGTTAAAGACCTTTACTACCTTCTGACCCGTAACGGTTTCTTCTATATATCCGTTGGCGGAGCCGAGAGCGGCCTGCTGACCAACGTAGTATTTGCGGCTCTTCTTTGCTATGAGCATACCGCCAAAGGCAAATATGGGAATAAATACTACGGTAATGAGGGTAAGAATTACGTTGGTGTATACCATCATTGTGAATGTTCCGATAAGGGTTATGGTTCCCGATACGAAGCTTATTACCGAGTTGTCTATCATCATACCGATATTGTCAACGTCGTTCGTAAAGCGGCTCATAAGCTCGCCCGTGCTGTGAGTATCGTAGAATTTTACGGGAAGTCCCTCTATCTTGTCAAAGAGGTCGTTTCTGATTTTTTCAATGGCACCTCTTGAAACGTGTACCATAATCTTGCTCTGACAGAAAGAGGTAACTATTCCTATCAGGTATATAAGAGCAAGTATGCACAGACCCGTTACCAGATAAATCATTATCTCGCTTGCACGCTCACTTCCCGTTACCATATTGGCAAAGGGTGTAAATGTGTCGCAAAATGAAGAGATGAGCTTATCTGCGAAGTCAACCTTTGCATCAGCTTCTCCTGCAACGTGGTTGATTATGGGTCGAAGCATATAGGAGCCGAGGAGGGAAGTGAGGGTATTGATTATCATAAAGAAGATAACGCATACCAGGTGCAGTCTGTAAGGCTTAAGATAGGACATAAGGCGGAGAACTGTGCCTTTTGCGTTCTTAGGCTTACCTCCCATGCCTCTTTGACCGCCACCTCTTGGGCCACCGCCCATAGGACCCTTCTGGGGAGCGTGAGATTTACTACTGTATTGCTTTTGAAGCTCTTCAAGCGTTCTTGCCATTATTTCTCACCCTCCTTTTTGCTGTCCATTTGTGAATTGTAGATTTCCTGATATTCGGTATTGGTGTTTAGTAACTCGTCGTGGGTTCCCATACCGGTTATTACGCCGTCGTTTATAACGATTATCTTATCCGCTTCCATAACGGAGGATATTCTCTGGGCGATAATTATCTTGGTGGTTCCTGCAAGCTCGGTGGCAAATGCCTCCCTGATCTTCTTTTCAGTAGCCGTATCTACGGCGCTGGAGGAGTCATCGAGAATGATTATCTTGGGCTTTTTAAGGAGTGCTCTGGCAATACAGAGTCTTTGCTTCTGTCCGCCGGAAACGTTTACGCCACCCTGACCGAGCTCGGTCTGATATCCTTCGGTAAAGGAGGTGACAAAGCCGTCTGCCTGAGCGTGGTCAGCCGCTTTTCTGAGGGTGTCTATGTCGGCATCCTGATCGCCCCATCGGAGATTTTCTTCTATGGTTCCCGAGAAAAGAACGTTTTTCTGGAGTACCATACCGATACCTTCACGGAGGTTCTTGAGAGAGTAGTCTTTTACGTTTGTTCCGTCTACCAGGACTTCGCCTTCGTCTGTATCGTAAAGACGGGGAATAAGGGACACGAGGGTGGTTTTGCCACAACCCGTAGAGCCGATTATGCCCACGGTTTCGCCGCCCTTTATTTTCAGATTTATGGTGTCAAGTACTTTATCTTCACTGGTTTTGTAGTATCTGAAGGAAACGTTTCTGAATTCGATATCGCCGTTTTCTACCGTCTTATCCTTGCAGGTGGCATCCTCGTCGCTTATGTCAAGGTCTTCTTCAAGAACCTCTCTTATACGCTTTGCCGAAGCAAGAGCTCTGGAAGACATCATAAAGAGGAAGGTAACCATCATAAGGGAGAAAAGTATCTGATTGATGTAGGTTATGAAGGCTGCAAGATTACCTACGGTCATGTTGCCGAGGGTAACGTACTTACTGCCAAGATAAACTACCGCAATGGTAGTGGCGTTCATAATAAGAGACATAAGGGGGGACATTATTATCATAATGTTCATAGCGGAAATGCCCGCATCTTTGAGTCCCTTATTAGACTTTCTGAATCTCTTCTTTTCGTGATCTTCTCTTACGAAGGACTTTATAACTCTTACGTTCGTAAGGCTTTCCTGAACGTTTGAGTTAAGGCCGTCTATCTTTTCCTGCATTCTGGAAAAGCGGGGGAAGCCCTTTGAGATAACTATTGCCTGGGTTATGAGGAGTACGGGGATGGTAACGGCCAATACCACGGCAAGCTGTTTGTTGAGAGATACTGCCATAATAAGAGCGCCTATAAGCATACCGGGGGAACGAAGGCACATTCTCAGCAGCGTATTTACGAAGTTCTGCATCTGGGTAACGTCGTTTGTCATTCTGGTAACGAGGGAGCCGGTGGAGAACTTGTCAACGTTGTTAAAGGAATAGCTCTGTACCTTTGCGTACATATCCTTGCGCAGGTCTGCGGCAAAGTTTACCGAGGCCTTTGCTCCGTAGTAGGAGCCGCCTACACCGCCCAACATCATAAGAAGCGCGGTGATTATCATAAACGCCATAATGATAAGTATGTATCCCGTATCGTTAGGCTGTACGTTCTGGCTGAATTTTTCTATTATGTCGGTTACTATCTTTGAAATACCGCTTTGCTCCGCAGCTTGGGAGGCTTCTGTGATGGGAGTAACGTTATCCACGATTGCGGACAGAAACGCGGGCATCAATACCTCGCCTATTACCTCTACTATCATACAAAGGGGGCCTATGATGAAGTAGGGAAGATAGGGCTTTACGTATTTGAACCAGCGTACTCTGTTTATATTTTCTGCTTTTTTGAGTCTGCTCAAAACAGTCATCCTTTCTTCTGCTCTTCTGCGGCAGTATCGCAGCGGAGTATATTTTGCTGAATTTTGTTCATGTAGTCTAAAAATCTGTCAAGGTCATCGGGGGAAAATCCGTCGAATACCTCTTTGTCCAGCTTTTCAAACATATTACGGGTGTCCTCAAGGAGAACTTTCCCCTTAGGAGATATGCGTATTTCGTTGTAACGGTTGTCGGTTTCGGCGGCACACCGTTCGATGTATCCCATTTTTTCAAGCTTTTTCAGGGTAACGGCCACTGCGGCAGGACTGATTTTTAGCTTTTCCGCAAGTTCCTTTTGTGAGGGAACTTTGGGACTTCTGGCTATGATCATCAATAGGTGATGCTGACTTCTGTGCATGCCCGTTTGATCTACGTATTTTTCCACCATGGACTTGTGTGCTCGGTTTGTGGCAATAAGCATTCCCACGCATCTTTTTTCGGGAAATTGATTTTCGAATTCTTTAAAGCCATCGGATTTTTGCGAGTCCATATATTGCTCCTTTCTGACAGTTTACAGGTTAATCATTAACCAGTTAATTATTTACCGTATAATTATATACTTAAGATGCAGATATGTCAATACAGTTTACAAATATGTGCAAAAGAAAAATGAGGGGCACACCCCTCATTTTTCTTTTATTTATAGTTTTCCGCTTTTATTTCAAAATACGCCTGGGGATGCGCGCATACGGGGCACATCATAGGCGCTTCCGTACCCATTACCAAGTGGCCGCAGTTTCTGCATATCCAAAGAACCTCTCCGGTCTTTTTGAACACCTGTTGCATCTGAACGTTGTTGAGAAGTATCTTGAATCTTTCCTCGTGGGCTTTTTCTATCTCAGCAACCTTTCTGAACTTTGCGGCTATTGAGAAAAATCCTTCCTCTTCCGCCTCTTTTGCAAAGGTTGCGTACATTTCCGTCCACTCATAATTTTCGCCCGCGGCGGCGTTTTTCAGATTTTCGGGTGTGGTACCGATGCCTTGAAGTTCTTTAAACCACTGTTCCGCGTGTTCCTTTTCGTTTGATGCCGTTTCTTCAAATATTGCGGCTATCTGCTCGTAGCCTTCCTGCTTTGCAATTCCCGCAAAGTATGTGTATTTGTTTCTCGCTTCACTTTCTCCCGAAAATGCGGCGCGGAGATTCTGTTCTGTTTTTGAGCCTTTAAGTTCCATATGCTATCAGTCCTTTCTTCGTTTGTTTACTATTTTACACTTCTTTTGAGGAAAATATTCTCAAACCTCTTGCGAATAACTGAAAAATGTTGTATAATAACGTGAAAGATGTTTTGCATGGCTAAATAAGGATTATCTGAAAGGTGGTGGTAACTTCATGGCTGTAAAAAAAGAGCTTAATTTTGACGTTGAATATTTTGATACCGTTACTTCAACCAACGACATTCTTAAGAATATGGGCGAAGAAGGCGTTCCTGAGGGCAAAGTGATAGTTGCCGCACACCAGACTGCGGGTAAGGGCAGAGGAGTAGGTCGCAGATTTTATTCCCCGGACTCCACGGGTCTGTACATGAGCCTTTTGCTCCGTCCTGATGGCGGATTTGAAACCAGCTTAAAGATAACTACCATGGCCGCCGTAGCCGTCTGTCGCGCCATATCAAAAGAAATTGGCAAAGAGCCTGGAATAAAATGGGTCAATGATATTATACTTGATGGCAAAAAGGTCTGCGGTATCCTTACAGAGGCTGCCTTTAAAGCTTACGGAAGTGGGCTTGATTACGCCGTTTTGGGAATAGGAGTCAACCTATTCACCCCCGAAGATGGATTTCCCAATGATATAAAAGAGATAGCCGGCGCATTGTCCCACAAGTATGAGCCAACTTTAAGAAATAGACTTGCTACCGCAATCCTTTCAGAGTTTGACCGGATATACTGTAATGAAGTGGATATCTATATGGATGAGTACAGAGCCTTGTCCTGTGTTATCGGAAAGGAAGTAAAGATATACGGAAATCCCTCCCTTAATATGGGGGAACCCGACGCTATAGCATACGCCTACGGGATAGACGATAATTGCCGCCTCTTGGTTAGATACCCCGACGGCAAGGAAGAGGCTCTCTTTTCGGGTGAGATAAGCGTTAGATATTGATTTGAATATATAACGAGAGAAGGGTAAGCAAAACGCTTACCCTTTTCAGTTTTTTATGCCACAAAAAAATCACAAATAAATTTGCAAAAACCTATTGCAATTTTGCAAAAAGTATGATATAATAGCCTCACAAAGGTTGTGTAGACAACGAAACGAGGTAGAGCAATGACAGTTTTAGAAAAAGCAATGTCCGTTCCTCTGTTCCGTGGACACAGCAGCGAAGAGGTTGAAAAGATACTCCGATGCACGGGAGCGGTAGTCAGTAGCTTTGAACCGGGAGAAAAGATATTATCCTTTGGTGACCCTATAAGCAGGGCGGGGATAGTGATAACCGGCAGGGCTGAAACACGGCGTACCGATTCACTTGGACATTCTTATGCGGTAACCGGGGCTGATAGAGGAGAAATTTTCGGGCTGGCGGTTGCTCTTCCCCACACGGGAGATGGCCTGACCGTCCACGCTGGGAACAAAGGCTGTGAGGCGTTGCTCATAGATGCCAACACCATTCTTTGGGGCTGTGACAACTATTGTGATTCACACAAAAAGATGATGTTTAATCTTCTGACAATGATGAGCGGAGAACAACTTAATCTTCTTAACAGATTGAGATACGTTTCCCGACATAATCTCAGGGAAAAGATAACGTCCTATCTTACGGATATGTACCAGAGGGCGGGGGACAGGGAGTTCGACGTTCCCGACGACCGTCAGGGTATGGCCGACCTTTTGGCGGCTGACAGAACGGCTCTTTCGGCCGAGCTTTCGAGGATGAAGGCTGCGGGCCTGATAGATTACCGTAAAAACAGATTTATATTGCGCGACAATTTCTTTATACAAAAATTTATTGAAACGAATGGAGATAATTAAAATGAAAAAATGGAAATGTACAGTTTGCGGCGAAGTAGTAGTAAGTGAGAATCCTCCTCAGGCTTGTCCTCTCTGCAAGGCTCCCGCTGAAAAGTTTGTTGAAGTAGTAGAAGATACCGTTACCTGGGCTTCCGAGCACGAAGTAGGCGTTGCAAAAGACGCTCCCGCTGATATCATCGAAGGCCTCCGCGCTAACTTTAACGGCGAATGCTGCGAAGTAGGTATGTACCTTGCTATGTCCAGAGTAGCTTTCAGAGAAGGCTATCCCGAAATCGGTCTTTACTGGGAAAAGGCAGCTCTCGAAGAGGCTGAACACGCTTCCAAGTTTGCAGAGCTTCTTGGCGAGGTTGTTACCAATTCCACCAAGAAGAACCTCGAACTCAGAGTTGAAGCTGAAAACGGCGCTTGCGAAGGCAAGTTCGAACTGGCAAAGAAGGCAAAGATGCTTAACCTCGACGCTATCCACGATACCGTTCATGAAATGGCTAAGGACGAGGCTCGTCACGGCAGAGCCTTTGCTGGTCTTCTTGAAAGATATTTCGGCAAATAAAAGCCTCCTTAAAGATATAAAGTGACCTCCATTTCCCGGCGGGCGGTTCTTCCGCCTGTCGGGAAATTTATATTTAGTAAGGATTGAATTTTATGAAAGAATGTTTTAGCTGTGGAAACGAGGCTATGGGAACTATCCCCGTTTGCAGAATAACCGAAAAGCTCGACGCTCTCTTTTCCCGCAACGACCTTGCGGGGGCGGAGGTTGTGCTTGATTATTGGGACGGCGAGGCTCGCAAGCTTGGAGATATGAGAGGCCTTGTAACCGTTCTTAGTGAAAAGGTTGGGCTTTACAGACGTCTTGGACAAGCTGAAAAAGGGCTTGATGCCTGTGAAAATGCCCTGGCAACTCTCGATGCCTTGGGGATACGCAATACCGTTTCCGGCGCTACTGTGATTCTTAACTGTGCTACAACAATGAAGGCATTTGGTAAGGCTGAAGAGGCTCTCCCTCTTTACGAAGATGCTAAAAACGTCTTTGAAAGCACAAACGATATTGACCCGTTTTTGCTTGCGGGGCTTTATAACAATACTGCTACGGCGTATTCGGAGCTTGGTATGATAAGTGAGGCTGAGGAGTTGTATCTGAAGGCCGTGGATGAGCTCAAATCAAAGGGTGTGTGCGGCGAAATAGCAGTATCCTACGTGAATCTTGCTGTGATGCTGGCCGATGCAGATCCATTTGACGTGAAAGCTTACGAGTATATGGATATGGCGGAGACGCTCCTTCTTTCGGGGGATTTGCCACAGGACGGAAACTACGCTTTTATCTGTTCAAAGTGTTTTCCCGCTTTTTCCCGATTCGGATATTTTGTAACGGCTGAAGAGCTTGAAAAGAGGTCGAGGGATATATATGAAAGGGATTGAAATTGCCCGTCGTTTTTTTGAGCAAGAGGTAAAGCCCATGCTGGAGAGGGATTTCTCCGATTATATGCCATATATTGCCGTGGGGCTTGTTGGACATGGGTCTGAATGCTTTGGGTACGACGACGAAATATCCGTTGACCACGATTACGGCGAGGATTGCGTTATCTGGGTGACAGACGATGTGTTCGATAAGATAGGATTTTCTCTCCAAAGAGCCTATTCAAGGCTGAAAAGCTGCTCATCTGCAAAAAAAAGCGCCGAAGGGTCTTCATATCGCGGAGTTATGTCGGTGGGGGATTTTTATATGGAATATACGGGGCGAAGAGGTGCCCCCGAGACTATTAACGATTGGTTGTATACCCCCTCGTCATATTTTGCAGAGGCTGTAAACGGAGAAGTCTTTTATGACGGAAACGGCCTGTTTACTTCTATAAGAAATACCATTCTGACGGGAATGCCCGAAGAGGTAAGAATGAAGAGAATAAGCCGTCATGCCGTTATTGCCGCTCAGTCGGGACAGTATAACTTTTCTCGCTGTCTTGCTCACGGAGAAAAGGGCGCGGCGGGAATTGCCTTGGCTGAGTTTGCTCAAAATGCGGCGGAAGTGATTTTTCTTCTTAATCGCAGGCATATGCCCTATTACAAATGGATGTTCAGGGCGATGAGGGAGCTTCCTTTGCTTTCTGATATGGCAGAGCCTTTGGAGTTTCTTCTGTCCGAGCCCAACGTGGGTGAGGGTGGCGGTGTTAAGGCCGAAATAATTGAGGATATAGCGGCCGCAATCTCCAAAGAAATGGTCAGTCAAGGACTTATTTCGGATAACAGTACCTCACTTGAGGCTCACGCCTTCGAAATAGCTAAAAAAATAAAGAACCCCGACATTCGGGGCGAACATATAATGGGATAAATAGAAATATCCGCCTGTTTAAGGGCGGATATTTTTATTTTATTCTACTGTAACGGACTTTGCAAGATTTCGGGGTTTGTCAAGGTCAATGCCTTTAATGGATGCCGTATAATAGGCAATTAGCTGCATTGTAATGGCTGTAAGCAGGGGAGAAAATAGGTCGTCGGTTGTTGGGATTTTGTAGTAATCATCACAAAAATCGGCCTTGAACCCCTCTTTGATTATACCGAAAGTATAGGCTCCTCTTGATATGACTTCTCTAATGTTGGATTCTGTCTTTTGCTGTAAAGTAGTTTGGGTTGACAGGAATATAACAGGAGTGCCTTTTTCAATAAGAGCCATGGGGCCGTGCTTAAGCTCGCCGCTAGGGTAGGCCTCCGCGTGAATGTAGGATATTTCCTTAAGTTTGAGGGCGCCTTCCATGGCCAAAGGCGTGTCACCGCCCCTGCCGAGATAGAACACGTCGGTTGCATCCTTTATGTCATTACAAAAATTTCGTATAACCGTGTGGTCGTTTAGTATGCTTTCCATAAGAGATGGGATGTGGGTCAACTCTTCTTTATATGAATCTGTTTCTTCTCTGGGAAGGGTATTGCGTTTTTCTGCCCAGAAGAGAGCAAGAATATATAACGCCGCTAACTGTGTGGTGTAGGCCTTGGTTGAGGCAACGGCTATTTCGGGACCTGCATTTGTGTAGATTACCAGGTCGGATTCTCTCGATACCGTACTGCCTACCACGTTTGTAATCGCGAGGGCAGTTGAGCCTTTCTCTTTTGCCAGACGGAGGGCAGCCAGAGTGTCGGCTGTTTCTCCCGACTGGCTTATAACTATCGTAAGGCAGGATGAATCTATAATGGGATCTCTGTATCTGAATTCGGAGGCAATATCTACCTCCACGGGTATTTTTACAAGACTCTCAATTATTTTCTTCCCCGTAAGTCCCGCGTGGTAGGCCGTTCCGCAGGCGACTATATAGATTTTGTCTATATTCTTTATCTCGTTTCCGTCAAGTCCCTCTATGCTTACGGGTTTACCCTGATGTATCCTTCCAGTCAGGGTGTTACGGACGGCAAGGGGTTGCTCGTAGATTTCTTTGAGCATAAAGTGGTCATATCCGCCTTTCTCTGCCGCGGATATATCAAAATCTACTCTTTGTATCTTACGTTGCAATCTTTTTCCTTGCAGGTCAAATACTTCTACCTTATCTTTTTTTAGAATTGCACAGTCGCCGTCCTCAAGGAAGAGCACGTTACGGGTGTGTTCAAGTATGGCGGGAATATCCGAGGCTATAAAGTTTTCACCTTTGCCAAGCCCTACTATAAGGGGACTGTCCTTTTTCAGGGCTACCATTACGTCGGGCTTATCTTGTATCATTATCCCCAAAGCGAAGCTGCCCTTTAGTAATGCCGCAGTTTGCAGTATAGCCGACAGCAGGTCATCTTTGTAAAAATAACTTATGAGGTTTGGGATAACTTCCGTGTCCGTATCGGAAAAGAAGGCAAAGCCTTTATCTGTCAGAAAATTTTTCAGCTCCCCATAATTTTCTATTATGCCGTTATGAACTACTGCCACCTTTCCGTCGTTGCTGAGGTGGGGATGGGCATTTTTCTTTTCGGGGCTTCCGTGGGTTGCCCATCTGGTATGTCCGATGCCCGAGGTGGCCCATAGGGTTTTGCCAGCTGTTTCTTGCTCCAGGGCGGAAATCCTTCCTTTTACCTTGTATGTCGCTATTTCATCCTTTGCGGGTAATGCAATTCCCACAGAGTCGTAGCCTCTGTACTCAAGCCTTTTAAGTCCGTTAATAAGTATGGGAGTGGCGTTTTCGGTGCCGATATATCCTATTATGCCGCACATATCCTATTTCCCCTTTTTATCATTTACTTCATATATTATGCGTAAGAAAAAAATGATGACACTGGGAAAATATAGAATTGCCCCCGAAGGACGCTCTGGTCTTTCGGGGGCATGTTATGATCACACGGGCTTTTTCTTTATGGATTTAATATCTGTTCGTTCCGGTTCTGTGTATTCTTCCATTTCCTTGATGCGCTTTTTAAATTTTTCTTGGTAATTTTTCTGTTCTGCAGGTAGATTATCAAGTCGGTATCTCAGGTTAGCCTGAATTGTTCTTTTTATAGAGCAGTTAACGGGAAGAAAGTATAAATACTCCCATTTTTCGCCAAAGGTAGAATATCTTTCAACCTGAAAATAGAAAAGGTTTTTACAGATATACATGTTCGTGTCAAGATGTCTTGTCCGAAGCTTATATATATCCTTTAAAGAATCCGTAGATCTGACGAATGTGATAAATTCTGCATTTGCAAATCTGCTTCGCATTTCAAGGAGCGAGAGAGGTGTTTTTGCTTGGTCAATAAAATATCCGTCTGTTGTAGGGTCAAGCATTATCCATTTCTCAAGATCTCTATCGTAGATCTCTGTGACAACGTGATTGTCAAAGTCATAGGGAGAAGCGGGCATTATGCTGACTCGGCGAGCGTAAATGCCTACGGCCAAGCAACATTCCACCAGTATTTTTGACTTATTCAGACAGTTGATACCGTGTTCGGGATTGTCAAGACTGTATTCCAAAAGGCAAAGAGAGTTACACTTTATATGATTATCATACCAGGACGAGTGGGTAAGCCTGGGTGCCAGATAATGGAGCAATCTTTTTGCTCTGATAAAATCGTTTCCTTTTCCTGCAATCTTGAGCAGGTCATATTTATTCCTTAATTCTTCAAATTCGGGACAATCGAATTCATACACGTTTTCATCTGCGCTTCCTCTCTCAAATTCCTGACTGTGGAACAGTATTCCGCTATAAACGTTCAACATCTGCTGCGCAATTTCTTGTGCTTCTTTTCTTGTCATATCTATGCTCCTTCTTTAGTGAGAAGTTCCGTAATTATCTCGTTGGATATAAGCCAACCCCTTGGCGTCAGGCGGAATATGTTGTCGGAAATTTCAGCGAATCCGTTTTTACAGAGCATATTTACGTATTCAATGCTCTCTTTCGTAAGGCCGTCAAGGTGGATTCCTTTTGAAGTTCTGAGTCCGAAAATAAGATTTTCTTCCTTTAGGGAAGAGGTGGTTTCCTCTTCTTCAATAATAAAGGGAGTTCTACCTTTTTGTGCGGCAAAGGCTTCGGCGTTACCGGGGTATCGGTACCGTACACCTTTTTCGTATCCGCAAGCACCTGCGCCAAAGGCTATATATTCGCCGCCCGTCCAGTAGAGCATATTGTGGCGGGAGTACTTGCCATCAAGAGAAAATGAGGATATTTCGTAATGCTCGTATCCAATTTTCTTCAAAAAGTCTGATGTTTTCAGATAAAGCTTTTCGGAAAGCTCATCCGAGGCCTCGTTTATACCTTTTTTACCGAAAACCGTATTTTCGTACACTTTCATCAGATAAGCCGATATATGATTTGGCTGTAAAGCTTTACACTTTGACAGGGATAGCTCTAAGCTGTCTTCTGTCTGTGCAGGTGTGCCCAACATAAGGTCAATCGATACGTTATCAAAGTGGTTTTTTGCGATAATTACGGCATTTTCTGCCATTTCGGGGGTATGGGCTCTTCCTAGGGAAATCAGCTCGTTTTTATCAAAACTTTGCACCCCTAAACTGATACGGTTAAAGCCTATTGCCTTTACACTATTTGCAAAATCTTGAGTGAAATCCTCGGGGTTACATTCTATGGTTATCTCTGCATCGGGGGTTAAATTATACTTTTCAAGATCCGAAAAAATCCGCCCAAGCTGTTTTTCGGTAAGCATGGACGGAGTACCCCCGCCGAAATAGATACTTCCGACGGGGTTTGTGTCTGTTTTTGAAAGGCTTATCTGCTCTGTGAGCGCAAGGACGTATTCTTCCACGAGGGCAGGGGATGCTCCACGGGAATAGAAATCGCAGTATGCGCATTTTTTCGCACAGAAAGGAACGTGCAGATAGATACCTTTTGGATTCATTGAAATGTGAGCAATAGCATTAGTCGTCAAGCTTGAGGACTGCCATAAAGGCTTCGGGAGGTACTTCGACCGATCCCAGCTTGCGCATACGCTTTTTACCTTCCTTCTGCTTTTCAAGCAGTTTCTTCTTTCTGGTTATGTCGCCGCCGTAACATTTGGCAAGAACGTCTTTTCGCATTGCTTTTACTGTTTCGCGGGCAATTACCTTGCCCCCGATGGCAGCCTGAACGGGGATCTCAAAAAGCTGACGGGGAATATTTTCCTTAAGCTTTTCGGTTATCTTTCTTCCGCGGGAGTAGGCGTGTTCTGCGTTAACGATGAAGGACAGGGCATCGACCACGTCGCCGTTAAGAAGAATATCCATTTTAACAAGCTCGCCCTTGCGGTACTCCTTAAACTCGTAGTCAAAGGATGCATATCCTCTGGTGCGTGACTTAAGAGCATCAAAAAAGTCGTATATTATCTCGTTAAGAGGGAGCTCGTAATGGAGATTTACACGGGTGTCGTCTATATAGGTCATGTTGATGAACGTGCCGCGTCTTTCCTGACAAAGATCCATAACCGTTCCTGTATAAGAGGAGGGGAGGATTATGTCTGCCTTTACAATGGGCTCCTCTGCCATCTGAATTTCAGAGGGGGAGGGGAAGGATGCGGGGTTGTCTATATAGTTGACGCTGCCGTCGGTTTTTGTGATTCTGTATATAACGCCGGGGGCTGTGGTGATTATATCAAGATTGTATTCTCTTTCAATACGTTCCTGAATTATCTCCATATGGAGAAGACCCAAAAATCCGCATCTGAAGCCAAAACCGAGGGCTGTAGATGCTTCGGGCTCGAATACCAGCGAGGCGTCGTTAAGCTGAAGCTTTTCAAGGGCTTCGCGCAGGTCTTCGTACTTTGCGCCGTCTGCGGGATAGATGCCCGAGTATACCATGGGCTGAACCTGCTTATATCCGGGGAGAGCCTCTGACGCGGGGCAATTTTCAAGGGTAACCGTATCACCTACACGGGTATCGCTTACGGTCTTTATGCTGGCGGTGATGTAGCCAACCTCACCTGCGGTAAGTTCGTCGCAAGGACGGTAGCCTACGGGCTGAAGATATCCAACCTCAACAACGTCAAATACGGCACCAGTTGACATAAGCTTCATTCTGTCGCCGGCCTTGATTTTACCGTCAACTATTCTTACGTAAACTATAACGCCTCTGTAGCTGTCGTAAACCGAGTCGAAAATAAGTCCCTTGAGAGGTGCTTCGGAGTCGCCCTTTGGAGGGGGGATCAGCTGTACCACCTGCTCCAATACCTGCTTTATGTTAGTACCCATTTTTGCGGAGATAAGAGGTGCATCCTCTGCAGGAATACCGATGATGTCCTCTATTTCCTTAATGGCCTTTTCGGGGTCGGCGTTGGGAAGGTCTATCTTGTTTACTACGGGAACTATTTCAAGATTATTATCAACTGCAAGATAGGTATTGGCCAGAGTCTGAGCCTCTATACCCTGGGATGCGTCTACGATGAGTATGGCGCCCTCACAAGCAACGAGAGAACGGGATACCTCGTAGGTAAAGTCAACGTGACCGGGGGTGTCTATGAGGTTGAATACGTACTCTTTACCGTCGTCAGCCTTATAATTGAGCTTTACGGCTCTCGCTTTTATGGTTATGCCTCTTTCACGTTCAATGTCCATATTGTCAAGAAGCTGTTCTTCCATATCGCGCTTTGCAACGGTTTCTGTCAGCTCCAATATTCTGTCTGCCAAGGTGGACTTGCCGTGGTCTATATGGGCAATTATGCAGAAATTACGGATATTTTCCATTTAACGATGATTCCTCCGTTAATTATGTGAAAACGATAATGTTATAACTAATTAATTATACAATAAAATCGGGGACTTTGTCAAGCCCCCGAAAAGATAATCAGTGGATTTTTATTCCGCAAATATCAGCGAAATCCTTTAAATTTGTAACGTAGTGGGTAGCGGAAGAATCCTTATAGAATCCGCCTTCGTCAAACATACAGGCCTTGGTGCCGCCGTTCATACCTGCAAGAACGTCTATTTCACGGTCGCCCACCATAACGGTATCGTTGGGGTCAAGGCCGTTTTTCTCAATAAGATAGAGTATTGCATCGGGCTTGGGCTTGAGGGGGAATTTTCTGTCAGCAGGACATTCACTGGTTACGAAATCGGAAAAATACTCAAGTATTCCGTAGTCTGCAAGCATGTCCTTGGTATAGTTTGCGGAGTGGGTATAAAGGTAGTTTCTACCTCCGTTTTCAGCAACAGCCTTGATAAATTCAACTACTCCGTTGCAGGGAGGAATTACCTTTGTTTCTCTTATTTGAGTATAGAATTCCTTGTACTTTTTCTTTATCCCGGGGCAACTTTCTCTATAGGGGTCAATACCGTCACCTATGGTTTTTTTCATTCTTGCGTATATTTCTTCTGCGTTATGCGCGGGGGCATTGGGGTAGGTTTTCAGGGCCTGAACCAAGGCTGCCGAATGATAAGGATAGGTGTCGCTTATGGTACCGTCAAAGTCCCAAATATAGTTAGTGTAGAGCATTATTCTTCCTCTTTTTCTGATGTTTTAGAGATATCCATTTCCTCTTCCGAGGCCTGGGGGAGTTTTTCTTTTACCTTTGCTTTGAATTCTTCAAGGGTCTGAGTGCCGGGCTTTCTGATGCAGAATATAACCACCCACATAACTACGGAAAGTGCGGCGATTACCCCCACGATGGTAAGCATGGGCTTAAGGCCTTCAAGGTCAAGGCCTTGGTTAAAGCCGCCGTTAACCCCAAGGGCTTTGTATTCGGAAGCACTGTATCTTATGGCTTCCAGAGCTCTTAAGGCCATCATTGTAGCTTCTCTGTCAAAGATTTCTTCGCCGTTTACGGAGGCTCTGAAGGAACCGTCCTCGTTTGCGAACTTAAGCAAGAAGCTCATCAGATTACCGAACTCGTCGGTTTCTGCAACCTTGTCTGCGTCAGTAAGAAGGAGAATCGCGTAAGCAACGGTTACGGGGGATGCAAATTCCGTTTCTTCGGTTTCAATATATGACTTTACGTAATCAACGGCCTTGTTTACAGATTTTTTCGCTTCGTTAATTATCTGCTGTTTAAGTGAGTCTTTTTCAAGAATGTCGGAGTTTGTTGATGTGTAAGCCGAGAGGGCGGCAACTGCCCAATAGGTGTTTCTCATGGCCAGGCCCGTTTCTATGGCCTCTATAGCCTTGGAATAACTCACGGGAAGAACAATAATATCTTCATAGAAAGAACCGTCCTCGGAGTTTTGGGATTTTATCAGGTATCTTATTGCCTTGTCAAGGTCAAATTCCGCCTCTGCCGCCATAAGAGCAATTATTGCCTTGCTGGTGTCAACAATCCCATCTCCAAAGGCGCCGCTTTCGGAGTCCTGCATAGCAATAAGGGCGGATGTCAGGGTTGCAACATCGTAAGGCAATTCCTCAACAAGGCCATTGAGAGCAATGGTAGTGCAGAGGGTATCGGCGATGCTTTCTGCCGAGTTCATATCAACTTCGGGGATGCTTGCTTCGATTTCAGCGTATATAAGAGATGTTTTTGCGTATATCACGTTTTCTTCTGCCGTTTGGGGCTGGATGACTTGCTCACGGATATAGAGCTTTAATTTTGCCAGCTCGTTATTTACCTCTGCCGCGGAAAACTGTACCGCAAAGGAAAGGGTAAATGCCAGAGTGAGAATTAATATCAATATTTTTTTTGCTTTCATCTTTTTTGTCCTTTCAGATTTCTCCGCGGTAGGCTTTTATTACCGACAGAGCGCAAATGGGGGCTGTTTCCGCCCTCAATATTCTCTTGCCCAGAGAGAGTGAAGGGATATTTGAGTCGAGTATCTTTTGGGCTTCCTCGGGGGTGAAGCCACCCTCGGGTCCCGTCATAAAGGATATTTCGGATTTATACGATTCATTTTTTGCAAGCCATTGTGAGAGTAGGTGCTCAGCCTTTTCGTAGAAAAATACTCCGTTAGAGTTTTTCATTTCTTCTACGGCTTGGTTAAAGGTAAGGATCCCTTCTATTTTGGGGATCAGGGGACTTCCGCATTGCATAGCGGCCATTCTTGCCACCTTTTCGTAGCGGGAAATCTTTGCATCCTCCTTGCCCTTTGCCGATACAACGCAGTTTGCGGAGGAAAAGAGAACTATTCTGGAAAGGCCGATTTCGGTGCATTTTTGAATAACAGTCTCTATTTTTTCACCCTTAAGCAGTGCGAGAAAAAGGGTGGTTTTTGACTCCTCTTTTTCAATGGGCGATGCCTTGCCGACGGTTATACTGAATCCCTTTTTATCGGCGGCGGTTATCTCCGCCTCAAAGGTGTAATTTTCGCCGTCGCTTAAGGTGAGCTTATCTCCGATACGGGGACGGAGTGCGTAAAGATGTCTTTGTTCTTCGTCAGAAAGACGTATAACGTCCCCTTCTTTTGCGGATGGGATAAAAAAGAGCATAGTAGTTCCCCTAATAATAGTCTTTATCTATATAATAAAGGAGGAATGTGTCAGCCTTGTGTCACATTCCTTTCACCTTTGCGAAAAGTGGATAAATATCAGCTTTCGGTACTCTGCAGTTCTATTAGAATAATTTCGGGGCGGTTATTTACTCTCGGCACAACGGTTCCGTTCCCGATGCCGCGGCTTACTATCATATGAGTATTATTCTTTATAAAGAGCCCTGCATCGTATTTTGGGAAAAGCCCTTGATTGGGAGCTAACAGACCACCTATAAATGGAATTCTGACTTGTCCGCCGTGGGCGTGGCCGCTTAAGGCCAGGTCAACGTCGGCCTCCACGTAACGGTCGAAAAGCTCGGGCCTATGGGATAAAAGTATGGTGAAGTTGTTTTTATCAACCAACTCCTTTATTGAGTCTGCGGTATATACTGCGCCTTCTCTGTTGCAGTATTCTGCAAAGGATGGGTCGTCAATCCCGATAAGTGAAACGGTTGCACCGTCTTTTTCTATAAGGACTTTTTCATCGTGTAATACGGTTATGCCTGCTTCTTTCAGTCCTGTTTCCAACGCGGTGTAAGTTTCCAGAGGTATCCATGATTCGTGGTTTCCCGTAACGTAGTAGCAGGGGGCGATCTTTGTGACCTCTTTTGCAAAGAGCAAGGTCACGTCCATTCCCTCACCATCAACTATATCACCCGTTATTACTATAATATCCGGATTTACTTTCGTAAGCTCGGGGATAACACCTTTTATCTCCTCGTTATGCAGGTCGGAAAGATGAGCTATTGTAAAGCCGTCAAATTCCTTTGGTAATCTTTCACTTGCTACCGTGTAATTGCTTACTTCAAGGGTTGTGTTTCCCCACCATATCCAGGCAATAAGAGCTATGAGTAGAATCAGAATTACTGAAATGATAATAGCTCTTTTTTTTATGAATATGGCTCGGAAATTTGAGCTTGCAGTCCTTTTTTCTTTATCTATATCCGTAAGCAGATCGTAAAGGGTATCCTGTGAGAGGATTCCGCATTTCATGTCTTTTGGGAAATCCCCTTTTTCTTGTCGTGTGTAATCCGAAAGCCATGCTCCGCTTTTCATATATTTCGAGAGAATGGATACTTTATACTGTAGCGCCTTGTCCTTTTGTACGTTAACGCCTGCTTTTCGGGCTTCTATCACTTCGTCCATATAAGCTTCCAGTTTTGCTATTCTTTTTACAGCACTTTTGGTTGTCATACGCCTATATCCTTTTAAAGAGGTCTGTAATTTAATTATACATATAAAACAAAGACCTGTCAAGATGTTTAAATATGAAATGCCCAACCTCGGGTGAGGTTGGGCAAAATGTACTTTCGTCAAATTAGTATGCGATACCCTGAGCCTTCATAGCTTCGGCTACCTTGATAAAGCCTGCTATGTTTGCGCCTGCAACAAGGTCGCCTTCCATACCGTATTCCTTTGCTGCTGCAACGGAACTGTTGAAGATGTCCTTCATGATCTGCTGAAGCTTTGCGTCAACTTCTTCAGCGGTCCAGCTATAACGCATGGAGTTCTGGGACATTTCAAGACCGGAAACTGCAACGCCGCCTGCGTTAACTGCCTTGGAGGGAGCAACTACTACGCCGTTAGCCTTGAGGTAAGCAACTGCTTCGTTGGTAGTGGGCATGTTGGAAACTTCAACGTAGTACTTAACGCCGTTTTCAACGATCTGCTTAGCTTCTTCCATACCGACTTCGTTCTGGGTAGCGCAGGGCATAATGATGTCAACCTTTTCGCCCCAGGGCTTCTTGCCTGCAAAGAAGGGAACGCCGAACTTATCTGCGTAATCTTCAACTCTGTTGCGGCAGGAGTCGCGCATTTCGAGCATGAAGTTAACCTTTTCTTCGGTGGAGATGCCGTCTTTATCGTATATGTATCCGTCGGGACCGGAAAGGGTTACTACCTTACCGCCGAGCTCGTTGATCTTCTGAACGGTACCCCAAGCAACGTTACCGAAGCCGGAGATTGCAAAGGTCTTGCCCTTAATGTCGTCGCCAAGATACTTGAGCATTTCAACGGTGTAATAAACTGCACCAAAGCCGGTAGCTTCAGGACGGATGAGAGAACCGCCGTAGGGACGGCCCTTACCGGTAAGAACGCCGGTGAACTCGTTACGGAGTCTCTTGTACTGACCGTAGAGGTAACCGATCTCTCTTGCGCCAACGCCGATGTCACCTGCGGGAACGTCGGTATCTGCACCGATATGCTTTGCAAGCTCGGTCATAAAGCTCTGGCAGAAACGCATAACTTCGCCGTCACTCTTGCCCTTGGGGTCAAAGTCGGAACCGCCCTTACCGCCGCCCATGGGAAGACCGGTAAGAGAGTTTTTGAAGGTCTGTTCAAAGCCGAGGAACTTTATAATAGAGGAGTTAACGGAGGGATGGAAACGGAGACCGCCCTTGTAAGGACCGATAGCACTGTTGAACTGTACACGGTAACCGCGGTTAACCTGAACCTTACCTGCATCGTCAACCCAGGAAACACGGAAGGTGATCTGACGCTCGGGCTCAACCATACGGTCAACTACGCCTGCAGCAACCAGGTCGGGACGACGCTCGATAACGGGCTCCAGAGATTCTAAAACTTCAGATACAGTCTGAATAAACTCAGGCTGATCGGGATCTTTCTTCTTTACGTTTTCAAGTACGCTCTTGAGATATTCGTTCTTGATGGACATAATAGGATTCTCCTAACATATAAAAACTTTGCTCACTGCGGAAGGCCCGCGATGAAATATGAATCTATTATACAATAAAATATGCTCTAAAAAAAGTGGATATGTGTAAAAAAACGTCGAAAAAAGAGTGACGGAACTATAGCATTTTATGGAACACGGTATCAGAGCAATGTTTTAAATGGGTGAAGTGGCTGTTATTTTCTTGATGAGAAGAATTTAAGTAGCACCGTAACAGTCTTTCCGTCGGTGAGAGTTCCGTCGAGAGCCATACGTTTAAGCTCATTAAGGGGATATTTTTTTACCGTAATATGCTCGTCTTCGTCGGGAGTGCCTTGCTTGTATCCCGTTATTTTTGCGGAGTAGAGGTATATTACTTCGTCGGTAAAGCCGGGGGAGGGATAGAAGATGCCAAGAGGTTCAACCTCTTCGCAAAGGGCGTTGGTTTCCTCGTTAAGCTCTCTCTTTGCCGCGTCTTCTGGGTTCTCGTCCTTTTCGCACAGCCCCGCCACTGCCTCTTCTATATATTCGCCTATTGGGTGGCGGTATTGGGACACCAGATATCCGTACTTGTCATCGTAAGCAAATACGCATACTGCGGCGGCGTGACGGGCAACCTCTCTTTTTGCAATTTTTCCGTCCTCCAATTCCACTTGGTCAACGTGGAGCTTTATTATCCTTCCGTCATAAAGACATTCTGTTGAAACGAGTCTTGGCTTCATTTTTTTTCTACCCTTCTCTATGTTATTGCGAAATATTTTTAAACAACGCTTTTCTTTGAGTTATTATAACATATTTTTATGAAGAAACGCGTATATTTATTTAATGATATTTTGTCTTTGGAGGTTTTTAATATGGATGAAGAAAAGGTTTTTGTCCGTAAATCTCCCCCGGAGCCGTTGGAGCATATAGGCGAAGAGGGCGTTTTTCGAGAGGTAATCGGAGCTAGCTGGCTTAAGAAGGACATATACGCCTTTCGTTTGGGCAGGGGGAAAAGAATAATACTTTTTTGCGCTGACGGAGGGGCTCAAAGCTTCGGCGTAACGCCCTTGCTTACCTCCTGGGTAGGAGCTCTTGCTCACGCCGACTCTCTGAATACTTCTCTTGCCGGGTGTAACGTAAGGAATCTTTTAAACAAGTGTACGGTATACGTTATCCCTTGTCTTAATCCCGACGGGGCGGACATAGCTCTCAACGGAATCAACGAGGATAGTCCTTTTTATACAAGAGTGAAAAGTATCTGCGGGTCAGAGGGATTTGAGGGATGGCAGGCTAACGGGAGAGGCATAGATATACGTCGTAATTTTAACAGCAAATGGGTGGAAAGTAAGCTTGCCGAAAGACGGAGCCAAAGACTTTTTCCTTCCCCAAGGGATTTCGGGGGCGAATATCCTGAAAGCGAGTTTGAAACGGCGGCTCTTTGTCTTATGATAAAGAGGGTAAAGCCCGACATATACGCTACCGTTTCCTTGGGCGAAGAGGGAATAAAGGGCTTTTATTCTCATAGCGGAATGACTGAGGAAAGGAGGGGCGCAGAGGTGTGCGCCGCCATAACGAAGTTGTCCCATAAAATAGCTGAAGAAAGGGATTTTTACGGAAGTCCCGAAGGGTGGTTTTCGGAGCTTTTCTCTCGTGCTTCATTCCGTATAGCCATACCCGAAAACGGTTCGGCGGAAAATATCTGTACTATGTTTTCTGCCGTAATATAATGAAAAAAGAGGTCGCCGTTTGGCGACCTCTATACCTTTACATTTTGAGTATGTTTCCCAGTTTTTCGGCTTCTGTGGGGTCGTGGGTAACCACTATGGCCGTACGGCCTTTAAGACGTGAAAGGGTATAGTCTATTACTTTGTCCTTGGTGTCCTCGTCAAGGCCTTTGAAGGGTTCGTCCATAACGATTAAATCGCTGTCCGATTCCAGCGCCCGAAGGAGGGCGACTCTTCTTTTCATACCTCCGCTGAGGGATGAAATCGGGGCATGAATAAACTCCTTAAGTCCCATAGCCTCAATGCCTTTGATAAGGGTGGACTCTTTATTGGGAATAACCGCTTTCAGGTTATCAATCACTGAAAAATCATTGAATAGTCGGTTCTCCTGAAATACGGCTGAAACCTTTTTGGGAAGCCCTTCTACCTCTCCTCCGTCTTTTGAAAGAAGCCCGAGGATAATGTTCAGAAGGGTGGTTTTTCCGCATCCCGAAGCACCCATTATACAGGTGATTTTTCCCTGGGGAAAGGTTGCCGAAAAGTTCTTGAGAACTACGTTTTCACCGAACTTTTTTGAAAGGTTGGTTATCTTGATATCCATGGTTACCTCCTTTCAAGGGAAGGCTTAAACAGCCTTTTATAGAACATCTTTATCAGCATTGTAAAGGCTTTTTCAAAGACTACGCTGACGGCCACAACAGTGAGTGTCCAGGCAAAAAGGTCAAGGCTGTTAAGGTATGCCTTTGCATAATAAAACATCTCTCCAACCGAGCCTTCGGGGATACCGATTATTTCGGCGGCAATGCCCGATTTCCAGGCAAGTCCGAGAGCCAGAGAGCAAGCGGAAATGATGTGTGGGCGAAGGGCGGGCAGATGTATATATTTAAACCTTCTTGACCAGGGCATTTTGTATACAGATGCGGCTTCTAACAGCTTTTTGTCGGTGTTTTTCAGACCCTCAAGAACGTTTGTGTAAATGATGGGGAGCACCATGAGAAATGAGATAAAAACGGAAAGGTCTTTCGAGGAAAGCCATATAAGACTTATAACTATAAAGGATGCCACGGGTACGGTTTTTACCGTTATCAGAAAAGGTCTGAAAATTATCTCGCATATCTTAAATCTTCCCGCTATTACCGCAAGAATACATCCCGCCGTAAATCCGAAGAAAAAGCCTGCCGTTATCTTCAAAAAGGTATATCCCAGAGCCGTCCAGAAGAAGTTTTCGCCTAAAAGCTCGAAAAATCTGAATAGGACTTTCAAAGGTGACGCTAGGAGGATCTCTTCTCCAACCGCCATAGCCACCCCTTGCCACACGCAGAGCGCAAGGAGCACGGCGGCGGTGTTTTGAAGAATATTTTTAATTTTATCTTTGCGAATATCAGTTGCCATTGTAGTAGAAATCATCTGCGGGAAGAACTCCGCCTACGGATGCGGGATTCTGATTGAAGAGAACTTCAAGACATCCGCTGAGGGCGGTTTTCATTTCCTCGCCGTCAATAAAGGTAAGGTTGCAGTAGGGAATGGCTTTTGTTGCTATTTTTGCGTTTACTATGCCGTATTTTTCAACCAATGCGGCACAGTCCTCAACGTTGGTGTTTATGTCATTAACGGAAGCTTCGTATTCTGCCATAAAGCGGGCAACGGCTTCGGGGTTGTTTTCAATAAATTCGGTTCTTGCAACAAGTACGCCTGTAATGAAAAGACTGCCGTTGTCAAGCTTTTCCCATTCTTCGTTAAGATTCATGGCAACGTGAAGACCTTCAACCTGACTCTGTGCAACGGTCACGAAGGGCTGGGGGAGCATTGCTACGGCGTTTTCGGAGTTTTTCATTATTGCAACGACTTCGGTAGGCTCGCTCTTCCATTCTATGGTAACGTCTTTTTCGGGGTCCACGCCGTTCTGCGCAAGGATATATTTAAGAGCGTATTCGGGGATCGAACCTTTACCCGTTGCATAGATCGTCTTGCCTTTAAGACTTGCAACGTCCGTCACGGTGTTACCCTTTTCTGCTATATATACTACTCCGAGAGTGTTTACGGCCAGTACCTTGACTCCGCCTTTTGTGTTATTGTAAAGAATTGCTGCAACGTTTGCGGGAATAGCTGCCATATCAAGCTCACCCTTGATAAGCTTGGGGTTAACTTCGGTTGCGGCGGCAGCCATTGTAAATTCGTAGTTGTCCTGAGTCTGTTTATTTTCTGCCTTATTCATAAGGCTTACAAGACCCATGGAGGTGGGGCCTTTAAGACCTGCAATTTTTACGGTTACGGGCGCGGTTTCTTTGCCGTCGTCGGGAGTGTCGACGATGTTGTCATCGGGATTTGCACAGCCCGCAAACAGCGAGAGTGCAAGGAGAAGTACAAGGGTGAGTGAGAGAATCTTTTTCATTTTTCTTTTTTCCTTTCGGGATGATAATGATTTTGTTCTCCGCTTATTATTCCAAAAAAATAACCGTACCCGAAAGGTACGGAAACAGACAGTAAGCCGCGTCTGCGGCGTAAGATCTTTGCTTTGTCCGAAACCTTTCACTTGGAAAATCCTTGTGTCGGGAAGGAATATGTTCGCGGTTATGCCTACTTTCCGAAAGGGAAGACCCTGTCGGACAGTAAAAAACAAAAAGAGGTCGGCGTTCTGCCGACCTCAGCTGGTGCAGGGAATGGGACTTGAACCCACATGATATGCATCACACGCCCCTCAAACGTGCGCGTCTGCCAATTCCGCCACCCCTGCATGTAGGGTTTTACTCACTTCGGCTACCGCCTCGGTTGAGCAGCGAATAGATTATATCACTTTTAACCCCTCTTGTCAATGGCATTTTTGTGACAAAAATCTGTTTTACAGAAAAGTCACATTTAATTCCTTTCGAATACATTGACTTAATTGAAAAAAGAGTTATAATATATATAATATAATGGCTAACTATTATCTTTACTATAACCGTCAAGGAAGGACCTTTGATTTTATGATAAGAAGTATGACCGGATACGGCAGAGCACGCCGTGTATATGAAGGAACGGAAATCACAGTTGAGATGAAATCCGTTAACAACCGCTACTGCGAGATAAACGTGAGAATGCCCAGAGGCTATATGCAGTTTGAGGAGGCCGTCAGGTCTTGCCTTAAAAAACAGATAGTCAGAGGTAAGGTGGAAGTTAACATCAGTATAATGGAAGAAGCCGCCGATGCTCAGCAGATAAAGCTTAACGAGGAGATGCTCAAAAGGTATCTTGAGATATTTAAGGAAGCAAATGAGAAGTTCGGAATACGCAACGATGTGTCCGCTACCTCTCTTGTAAGACTTCCCGACGTTATTACCTCCGCTCAGTCCGAGCCCGATGCAGAAATGGGTGAAAAGCTTATCCCTGTGGTGGAAGAGGCTCTGGCCGCATTTATAGCCCAGAGGGAAAAGGAAGGCGTATTCCTGGTTAACGATATCATTACCAAGTGCGATACCATCACTTCCATAGTAAAGACTATCGAATCCCGTACGGACGAGCTTGTAACTGCTTACGTTGAAAAGCTTAAGCAGAGAATTGCCCACCTTTTAGGTGACGTCGCCGTAGACGAGCAAAGACTCCTTACCGAGGTTGCCATAATGGCTGACCGTCTGGCAATAGACGAAGAGATAGTAAGACTTGCTTCTCACACCGAAAAGCTCCGCGGAATATTTGCTGAAGGCCTGGCCGCAAACGAAAATGCCGTACCTTCCGGTAAGAAGACAGACTTTATCATTCAGGAAATGAACAGAGAAATTAATACCGTAACCTCCAAGATAGGGGATATGGATATTACCAATAGCGCAATAGAGATAAAGACTCTTATCGAAAAGGTAAGAGAACAGCTCCAGAACATAGAATAACCGAAGAACTTATTACATAGAGGTGTTGATCCATGCGATTCATCAATATAGGCTTTGGCAATATAGTTTCTGCCGAGCGTATAATTGCCGTGGTAAGTCCCGAGTCCTCTCCCGTAAAGAGAATAATACAGGATTCCAGGGATAAGGGAATGCTCATAGACGCTACCTTCGGCAGACGCACCAGAGCAGTGCTTATTGCTGACAGCGAGCACGTTATCCTCAGCGCATTACAGCCCGAAACCGTTGCAGGCCGTATGAACGGCGACAGTGATAAGGGTGGAGAGGAGGAACAGGAGAATGAGTAGAAATCTTTTTATAGTTTCCGGTCCTTCGGGCGCAGGAAAAGGAACCCTAGTCAAGTATATGCTTGATAAGTATGCCGATAAGGGAATATTCTTTTCGGTATCGGCTACCACTCGCGCTCCCAGAGTAGGAGAGAAGCACGGGGTTAACTATCTCTATATTACCAGAGAAGAGTTTACCTCCCTTCTTGAAAATGGCGGCTTGCTTGAATATAATATCCTTTCCACGGGAGATATGTACGGCACCCCAAGAGAGCCCCTTGATAAGGCCATGGCAGAGGGACGTCCCTGCATATTGGAAATTGAACCCAACGGAATGAGAAACGCCATTAAGGTTTACCCCGATGCTATAACCGTATTTGTTGCGCCTCCCTCACTTGAGATTCTTGAAAAGAGAATAAGAGGAAGAGGTACAGAAAACGAGCAGCAAATACAAAAGCGTATGACTCTTGCGGCCGAAGAAATGAAGACCGTAGGCGAATACGAACACGTTATCGTTAACGACGGCCTTGAAGATGCCGTAAAAGAAATATCAGATATTTTTGCAAGATATATCGACTGACAAAGTCTGAATATACAAACACATAAATTTTTTAGGAGAGAAATACCATCATGATGCTTTACCCCAGTGTTTACACCCTTGTTAAGGGCGAAAGAAAATGCAGATACTCCCTCGTTCTTGCCGTTGCAAAGAAGGCAAGAGAAATAGCCGAAGATGCCGAAAGAGACGGTATAGCTCTTTCTGAAAGACCCGTAAGTCTTGCAGTAGAGATGCTTGAAAAGGGCAAGGTTGATTTTATCGAACCCAAGCCCACAGCTCTTTCACCCGTAGTAGGAACCTCTTCTGTTCCCTTTGTTTCGGGAGCTGATCTCGGCGGTCAGATAGAAGAATAATGTCGGGGGCTTCCTCTATCCTTTCTGAAAGGACGAAGATAATATCTGCCGCGGTGGATACCGTATATTCGGCAGACGGAGTGTTTTCATACGCTTTACCCCACGGACTTGACGTAAGCATAGGCGATATGGTGACCGTACCCTTCGGTAAGGGTAACCGTCAGATATCCGCCCTCGTCCTTGACGTGACGGAGGGGAATGCCGAAGGCCTAAAGACAGTTATTTCAAAAAAACACACCTCCATAGGCCCCCAAGGGGTTGCTATGGTGAAGTTTTTAAAATCCAAATGCTTTTGTACCTATATGGACGGTTGCAGATTGGTTCAGCCAGCAGAGGCTAAAAATTCGGGCGCTCCGCTGTATCATAGGTTTTATGCCTTAGCGGAGAATCTTGACGAGCTTTTGGCTAAAGCGAAAAAGCTTACCGAAAAACAGTCTGCCGTAATAAAGGCTTTGTCGGAAGGTCATAAGAGTGCTTCCGACATTGAGGCTATAGGTATAGGCCGAGCCGTCCTTAAAACCCTTGAGTCAAAGGGTATGGTTAGGGTGGTTTTAAAGCAGATATACAGAAATCCTCTTGCTTTTGCCGTCAGACAGGACGACGGGGCTAAAAAGGATAACGACCTTAACGCCGAACAGCAAAAGGCCTTTGAAGAAATAAAAGCCAATCTTACCTCGGGCAGTGCTCATCTCCTTTACGGAGTTACGGGTAGCGGAAAGACCCACGTATTTATGGCTCTCATTGATGAGGTTCTTGCAAAGGGACAGAGCGTAATATTGCTCATTCCCGAAATCTCTCTGACCTTCCAGATAATAAAACGTCTTTACGGAAGATACGGCGACCTGTTGGCAGTTCTTCACAGCGGCCTTTCAAAGGGTGAAAGGGCAGACGAGTGGGAGAGAATAGAAAAGGGCATAGCCCGAATAGTGGTTGGTACCCGTTCTGCGGTGTTCGCTCCCGCAAAAAACCTCGGACTTATAATAATGGACGAGGAGCAGGAGCATACCTATAAATCCGAAATGACTCCCCGATACAGCGCAAAGGACGTGGCGCTGTTCCGTATGCACTCAAACAAAGGCTTGTTGCTTCTCGCTTCTGCCACCCCTTCTTTTGAGAGCTTTTACAGAGCAAAAGAAGGGATAATAGGGTACAGCCGACTTACCGAGAGATTTAACGGTCACGCTCTGCCTAAGGTTATTACCGTAGATTTGAGGTATGAAGCCGCAAGCGGAAACACCTCGTCTATCAGTCGACTGCTGGCAAGAGAGATAGAACTCAACCTGAAAAACGGAGAGCAGACAATCCTTTTCATTAACCGAAGAGGATATGCGGGATTCGTTCAGTGTACCAAATGCTCAAAGGTACACAGGTGTCCGTCTTGTGGAATACCCCTGTCCTACCATATGTCGGGTAACACTCTTACCTGTCATTATTGCGGATACTCTGTTCCCTCTGAAACTTATTGTTCCGATTGCGGAGCAAAGCTGAGATATTCCGGCACGGGTACTCAAAAGGCAGAAGAGCAGCTTTCAAAGCTTTTTCCCTCCGCCCGTATAGTCAGAATGGATGCGGACAGCGTTGCGGGTAAAAACTCCCGTGAGGATATTCTGAAAGCATTCGGGAATAAAGAATACGACATCCTTTTGGGAACCCAGATGATTACCAAAGGACTTGATTTTCCGTCTGTTACCCTCGTAGGTGTTCTTAACGCAGACTCTATGCTCTATTCTTCAGATTTCAGAGCATACGAAAAAACCTTTTCCTTGCTTACTCAGGTAACCGGAAGAGCCGGACGTAGCGAAAAGTCGGGACGGGCCGTAATACAGACCTATTCGCCCGAGCACGAGGTGTTGAAGTTTGCCTATGCTCAGGATTACGAAGGCTTTTATGAAAGTCAGATTCCTTTAAGACGGAATATGCTTTATCCTCCATTTTCGGAGCTTTGCCAGGCCGTGTTCGTTGCAGACGACGAAGAAAAAGCTTTTGCCGCCGCAAACAGATACATCGAATATATAAAAAAGAAACTCACTCTCCCTGAATATCAAGCCGTAAGCCTTTCTATTATAAGGCCTGCGGTGACATCCGTTCCTATGGTTGACGGACGAAGCAGGGTAAGAATTATAATAAAATGTCGCGATAAGGCCATTACAAGACGGCTATTTTCTGCGGCGCATACGGATTTCATCCGTGACCCTGAAATGAAGAACGTTTCTGCGGCATTGGATATGAATCCCCAGAATATACTTTAAAAGGACTGAAAACAATGGCACTCAGAAAGATAGTTAAAGAAGGCGATCCCGTTCTTGCAAGGGTATGCCGTCCCGTAGAGGTGTTTGATAAAAAACTTGCTACCTTGGTAGAGGATATGAAAGATACACTCGCCGATGCCAATGGCGCAGGACTTGCCGCACCTCAGGTAGGTATTGCAAAAAGACTTTGTATCGTAGTTGATGACGACGACACAATGATGACTCTTATTAACCCCGAAATAATCGCCACCAAGGGTGAGCAGATATTTACCGAGGGTTGTTTATCCGTCCCCGGAATCTGGGGAAAGACTCGCCGCCCTGCAGAGGTGACCGTAAGAGCCTATGACGAAAAAGGCAAGGTGTTTACTGCAACAAGAACAGGTATAACCGCCGTATGCTTCTGTCATGAGATAGATCACCTTAACGGTAAGCTTTTCAGAGAGCAGGTATTTGAATATATAAAGGAAGAGGATCTGTAAACCTCTTTCAGAATCAGAAAAGGACTTTTAATGAACAGTATTCTTTTTATGGGCTCTCCCGATTTTGCGGCAGAGTCACTTAAGGCCCTTGTTGAGGGCGGATATAATGTTACGGGTGTTGTAAGTCAGCCCGATAAACCCAGAGGAAGAGGACATTCCCTTTCTCCTACGGCTGTAAAGGCTTATGCTTTAACACAGAATATACCCGTATATACACCCCCTACGCTGAAGAACGGTGAGCTTCAGGAAATTCTTGATCTCCATAAGCCCGAACTGATAGTCGTAGTCGCATACGGAAAGATACTTCCCGAATACGTTCTCAACTATCCCAAATACGGTTGTATAAATATTCACGCATCATTGCTTCCCATGTACCGTGGCGCTTCTCCCATAAATTTCGTTATCGTTAAGGGAGAGAAGGTTACGGGTATTACCTCTATGCTTATGGACAAGGGTCTTGATACGGGCGATATGCTCATAAAGCGTGAGGTTGAAATTGGGGATACCGATAACGCGGGAATCCTTCACGATAAGCTCGCGGCCGTTGGCGCAGAGGTTTTGAAGGAAACCGTAGACGGCCTTTTTGCAGAAACTATAGTTCCCGAAAAGCAGGTTGGTGAAACTTGCTATGCACCTCTTATCGATAATGATATGAGAAAGCTGGATATGTCTGAGCTTACGGGGAATATATATAACAAGATAAGGGGATTCTCCCCTTTCCCCACGGCATTTACAACCTACTGTGGAAAAATAATCAAAGTCTACGCTTCTATTAAGGCAGAGGTTCGTCCCGAATGGGAAGGCCTTAAGCCGGGAACTCTTCTTTCATCCAAAACCTTTACCGTAAAAACGGGTGACGGTGCCATTACCTTTACCGATATAGCGCCAGAGGGTAAAAAGCGTATGACGGGAGATGCCTTTATGGCGGGATTACGTCTTGCCGATCCATATTCGGAGCATCTCGGATAAAGAAAGGACAATTACGTTAATATGGATTATTCTACCTATCTGATACTGTCTTTGGGTATTGTTATTCTGTCTTTGTGGGCTCAGGGCTTGGTGAAATCTACCTATGCAAAATACTCAAAGGTAAGATCCAGGCGTGGATATACGGGAGCCGCAATCGCCCATAACATCCTTATGAAGAATAATATAACGGACGTCCGCGTGGGTCAGATAAAGGGTACCCTTACAGACCACTACAGTCCCAAAGAAAAGATAATCCGTCTTTCCGAGGGTGTTCACGATTCCGATTCTGTGGCAGCCATAGGTATTGCGGCTCACGAGGCGGGACATACCTGTCAGCACTATCAAAATTATATATTTATTAAGCTTCGCAACGCGGTTCTTCCCGTGGCCCAGATTGGGTCTTCGGCTGCCATACCTCTCGTTATTTTGGGTGTAGCGTTGAGCTTTGGATTTTTGGTGAAGATTGGCGTTTGGGTATTTTTTGCAGTAGTACTGTTTCAGCTCATTACTCTCCCCGTTGAGCTTAACGCTTCCAACCGCGCAATGAAAATTCTTAAAGAGAGCAATTACCTTGACGAGGAGGAGCTTAAAGGAACCCGTAAGGTTCTTACTGCCGCTGCCATGACCTACGTTGTAGCTTTGGCCTCATCATTGGTTCAGTTTTTGAGAATACTCTCCATCGCAAACCGTCGTAGAAGGTAAGAATATGAATTACGATTACGCATCAATGACTTACGAGGAGCTTGAGGAATATTTCCTTTCAAACGGTATGCCAAAATATCGTGCCGGACAGCTCTTCCGCAATATATCCCGTGCTATAGCCATAGAGGATATGAGTGACATATCAAAGGACCTTCGCCGTCGCCTTTCAGAAGAGGGAACAGAAACTTCCCTTGAACTTGTTGACCTTCTTAAATCGGAGGACGGTACGGAAAAATATCTTTTCCGCCTCAAGGACGGAAATCTTATTGAAACTGTACTTATGAGATATAAACACGGAAATTCCGTATGTATATCTTCTCAGGTAGGCTGCGCTATGGGGTGCAAGTTCTGTGCAAGTACCCTTTGCGGTAAAGAACGTAACCTGACGGCAGGAGAAATGCTTTTGCAGGTCGCTCGCGTGAATGCCGATGCAGGTATATCGAATATAGTTATAATGGGAATAGGGGAGCCCCTTGATAATTTTGATAACCTTTTGAGGTTTCTTAAAAACGTCAACGATCCCAGAGGCCTTAATATAGGTCAGCGACACATATCCGTTTCCACCTGCGGAATAGTGGATAAAATAGACCGACTTTCTTCAGAGGGCTACGGAATAACTCTTTCGGTATCTCTTCACGGCCCCGATAATGAAACAAGAGATAAGCTTATGCCCGTAAACAAGGCCTTCCCCATTGAAAAGCTTATCCCCGCCTGCAAAAGATATATAGCCGCCACCAACAGACGTATATCTTTCGAGTATACTCTCGTTGAAGGAATAAACGACACCGATTCCCACGCTTATAAATTGGCGGCGCTACTTAAGGGAATGTTGTGTCACATAAATCTTATACCCGTTAATCACGTTGAGGAGAGGGGAATGTTCCCCCCGTCGGAAAAAACGGTCAACAGATTTAAAAACATATTGGAATCAAAAGGTATGAACGCTACTGTACGAAGGACGCTGGGCGGCGATATTGATGCCTCCTGTGGTCAGTTGCGCCATAGACATTTGGAAAAATAGTAAATTCCACTAAACCTAACCTTCAGGAAGGAAGATCATAACTATGATTTTGTTTGGGAAAACCGATATCGGCAGAGTTCGTCCCTCCAATCAGGATAACTTTGCTCTTCGCACCTTTGAGGGCGGAAAATATTTCGCTATAGTCTGTGACGGCATGGGCGGATATGCGGGCGGAAACGTCGCCTCCGAGATAGCCGTTAAGACTTCCGTGGAAACAGTTGAAGAAATGCTTCCCGTCAGCGATATAGAGGGAGCTCTCAAAAACGCTCTTGACAAAAGCAATAATATGATTTACGCCCAAGCTCTTAAGAGTGAAGAATTGGCTAATATGGGTACTACCGCTGTTGCCGTATGGGTAGAAAACGGCACTGCTACCGTTGCCCACGTTGGAGATAGCCGTGCGTATATATACAGCGAGGGAAAATTGACTCAGCTGACTCATGACCATTCGCTTGTTCAGACCTTGATAGACAACGGCACCATTACTCCCGAGGAAGCAAAAACTCATCCCTATAAGAACGTTATTACTCAGGCTCTCGGTAAAGATACTCTGCCGGAACCTTCATACGTTCAGTGTCAGTTAAATGAAAATGACGTTATACTTATTTGTACCGACGGGCTGACTAATATGCTTGATGATGAACAGATAGAAAACATACTCTCCTCCCGTACCGAGATCGCTCAGGAAACTTGCGACGCTTTGGTTGAATCCGCAAACGAAAAGGGCGGTACGGATAACATAACCGCGGTTCTTATGGTAAATAAGAACTAAGAACAGAGGATAGGAGAAAAAAGTGGAAAAGTTAACAGGTAGAGTTTTAAACAACCGTTATGAGATAGAGTCGGTTATCGGTACCGGCGGTATGTCGGTGGTATATAAGGCAAAGGACAGGCTCGACGGAAAATTCGTTGCCGTAAAGGTTCTTAAAAGCGAATTTGTAAGCCAGGCAAAGTTCAGAAAAAGATTTCTCAACGAATCCAAGGCCATAGCCATGCTGTCACATAAAAATATAGTGAACGTTCACGACGTTAATTTTGAGGGTGACGTTCAGTATATCGTTATGGAATTCATTGACGGTCGTACTCTTAAGGAATATATAGTTGATTACGCTCCTCTTGACCCCAGAGAGGCCCTTGCTTACAGCGGTCAGGTGTTGAGCGCTCTCCGTCACGCTCACGAAAGAGGCGTGGTACACAGAGATATAAAGCCCCAAAATATAATGCTTCTTGATAGCGGCCTTATAAAGGTTACAGACTTCGGTATAGCTCACGTGGCAAATTTCGAAACCGTTACTATGACCGACAACGCTATCGGTTCTGTTCACTATATCAGCCCCGAACAGGCGAGAGGACATCTGACCGACGAAAGGTCGGATATTTACTCCGTTGGCGTAATGCTTTACGAAATGGTTACGGGAAAACTTCCCTTTGAGTCCGATACTGCAGTTTCCGTAGCTCTTATGCAGGTTCAGAACGAACCCGCACTGCCTTCCGATCTTCGCCCCGATCTTCCCAAAGCTGTGGAAAGCATCATTATGAAGGCTATGCAGAAGGAAGCCACCCTTCGCTATCAGCACGCAAAGGAAATGCTTGACGATATAATGGCATTCCTAGAGGATCCCACGGTAGTGTTTGAATATCCTCTTTGCACAAGACCCTTCGGTGACGGCGCTACTATCGTAATCCCTGCAATTCCCGATACGGTTAAGTCCGTATCCGAGCAAAAGCCCGAAGAAACAGGGGAGAATAAGCGTAAGCGCCGTGAATACACCCCCGAAGAGATAGAACAGCGCCGTAAGAAGGCGAGAGCTAAAATATTCCGTAACCGACTTATTGCGGGTGTAGCTGGTGTTTTTTTAGCCTTTGCCATAGTCCTCATAGGCGTAGGCGCTATGTTTACGGCGGTAGATAGTCTTGCCGGTGACCTTATAGAGGTAAAGAGCTTTGTAGGTAAATCCATTACCGATATGCTTGAAGACCCTGTTGTTAAGGCTAATTTTACCGTAAAACGTGAATCACGATACGACAGTACGGTTGGCGAGGGTATAATTCTTGAGCAGACTCCCGAAAGCGGAAGCTACGAATCAGGTAAAGAGATCACCGTAGTGGTCAGTGACGGCCCCAGAATGGTAAATATTCCTAAAATTGAAAATATAACCTCTCAGCAGGCTATCGTTCTTTTGAAGGAAAACGACCTTTATTATGAAAAAATAACCCAACCCAGCGCTACCGTTCAGGAGGGTTACGTGATTAAGTGCGATCCTGCACCCACTACTTCCGTTCCCGAAGGAACCACCGTAAAAATATACGTTGCCGTAGACACCTCCGTTAAGCAGGTAAAGGTTCCCAACGTGGTTGGTGACGATCAGCAGTCTGCTATGAACAAGATGTATTCACAGGGACTTGCGCCCACCGTTCAGGCGGGATACAGCAGTCAGTACGACGCAGGCGTGGTGTACGGACAGAGTATCAGCGGAGATACCGAGGTTGATAGCGGTACTGAGGTTATTTTGTACGTAAGTATGGGCTCCGACCCCTCTTATAATCCCTGGTCGAACCCCACCGAAGAGGGCGAATACGATGAGTGACGGAAACGTAATAATTAAGGGTGTTGGAGGGCTTTATACCGTAATGACTCCCGAGGGCGAAAGGCTTGAATGCCGAGCCAGAGGAACCCTTCGCCGTCTTGATCCACCCCCTACGGTAGGGGATAAGGTTACGGTGGAAAACAAAGTTATTACCGCCGTTGGCGATAGGAGAAATATACTTATCCGTCCCTTTATCGCAAACCTTGATAAGCTTTTTATCGTGGTTGCCCTTGCCGACCCCGATCCTGATCCCTTCTATATTGATAAGCTTACAGTTATTGCAGAGCATTTTTACATTGAACCTATTATAGTGTTTAATAAGAGCGATCTCAAGGACGTTAAGGAGATTGTCAAAAACTATTCCCGCACTCCCTATAAAAAATATATAATCTCTGCCTCCAATGATGAGGGGATAGAGGCTCTGGCTGCCGAGTTTAAGGGCTGTACCTCCGCTCTTGCAGGTTTTTCGGGGGCAGGAAAGTCCAGCTTACTTAATGCCCTTAACAGACTTTGCGGCGGTGAAGAATTGGCTGCTGTGGGCGGCCTTTCCGAAAAGCTTTCAAGAGGTAAGCATACTACTCGCCACGCAGAACTTTTTCCCTTGTGCGGAGGCCTTGTTGCCGATACCCCCGGATTTGGCAGTATCGAGCTTGAATATTTCGGTTTTCACGACCGTTCAACTCTGATTAATTGCTTTCCCGACCTCGCAGAGCATTCCGAGGGCTGTAAGTTTTCGGATTGCCATCATATAAAGGAAAAGGGATGTAATCTTCTTGCCGCCATTGAGCAGGACGAAGTACTTAAAAGCAGATACGACTCCTTCCGTCGCCTCTACGAGGAAATGGGAGAATACAAACCCTGGGAAATTGAATAGAATAAGATAAAAAACCCGCCCTATGATTCCAGCATAGGTCTTATTTTTTATATTGATTTGATAAAATTTTAATTTATTGAATCCATTGAATACATCCGATAACAAAAAGGTGCAGTGGATAGTATATGTAAAACAGCCATTTCATAACATTATTTATTTTGCGACTGCCGCCTCTTTGTCCATTGTACATCATAATAACGGGTATTGCCAAAACAACTGCCATTTGTATAATTCCATATATCTTGTCAATTGCGAAGAAGTAGACTACCGAATAAATAGCAACATAGAAAACCATCCACAGCATTTGCTTTTTGAATGCTCCTCTATTTGTTCCAAATGCCAAAATGCAAAGGCTTGCGATGCAACTCCAGTCACTCGGGAAAGTAATTAGGCAAATAAGAATAATAAGTATTGGTTTTATGCTTTGTTTTATTTTTTCGCTGTTTGCAATGCGAAGCATTACTAATCCCCACGCAAGAGGCCACATAACGCTTGTTTGGTTTAAAATATCGCCATAGTAAAATGGAATAAAGGATTTCCAATCAACAAAATTTGTAGATGAAAAAACGTAAGCAAAATGTGAAATAAAAGCAAATACAAATAACCGCCTTGTATATTTGGTAACATCCTTCGTGTAATGATAGCCTTCGGCTATAAAATAACACATAATTGGACAGGTCAGTCGGCCTATTATATGCAGAATAATTGGAATGACATCACATGGGTATCCGGGGAAAAGCATCCATGCAATATGATCTATTGTCATTGCTATGATTGCAATAACTTTTATTGTGTTTGAGTTCAATGATTTTTTCATATCTACTCCACAAATTCAGGCTTATTCATATATTTGGCTGTGTATTTATATAAGGAAGTGAAGTGCAAAAGACACACCTGATATTTTATGAGCTTAATCTTTGATTTTATTGGTTGAAAGGCTTCTATACCTTTGGGCGTACCGTATAAGGTCTTTTTCTTCCACTTCGTAATAGGATCTGTGGTATCTGAAGTCCGATACCTGTCCGTCCTCTTTGTGTTCAATGGCCGCCATATCGAAGC
This sequence comes from Eubacteriales bacterium, assembly GCA_045542755.1. Taxonomy (GTDB): domain Bacteria; phylum Bacillota; class Clostridia; order Oscillospirales; family UBA644; genus JAZQLP01. Next base: position 240 of record JAZQLP010000063.1, on the reverse strand, counting down.
GGTAACCGAAGGCGTGCGGATCAATACCCATATCGTCCATATCTGCAATGAATCTTGCTGCGGCAAAGAATACGTTTTTCATCTTTTCTTTATCTACCGCAAGTTCGGGCTTTATTCTGTCCGAATCCAGTCTTGCTTTTACTTCGACAAATACTATATCGGTGTTATCCGTCATAATAAGGTCGATTTCGTAGGGGTGCGCCTTAAATGAATGCGCCAGAAATCCGAAGCCCTTTTTCA
>JAZQLP010000062.1:0-20061 GCA_045542755.1 Eubacteriales bacterium | reverse complement strand
ATATCCTCTGTTAACTTTTATTCAAGGGGTTTCGGTTGCCCGTCAACAGCTTCTTCTGTTGCGGGGATCACGGTTACGGGCTTAAGGCTTTCGTAAGCGTTTGCAAAGGTTGCGCTCATGTAGGGGACAAGCCAGATACCCAGGATACCGAGGGTGAAGGGCATAAGGAATATCCAGCCGATAAAGGACAGGTCGAGAACGAAAAGCTCCCACTTGTGGCCGTTAGTCATGGCCATGGACTCTTTTATACATTCTCTTGCGCTCTTAGCGGGGTTTTCTGCCAGAACGAAGAGGGACATAGAGTAGGAGTATGCCTTAACGATACCGGGGATAAAGAAAAGTAAGGACCAGAGGAAGGTGTAGAGACCAACCAGGAAGGTTACCTTGAAGGCGCTCCAGAAGTCGTTAAAGCCGCAGAAAGCGTCTTTTACTTCGGGCTTTATACCCTTAACTATCATTAAGTATACGTTGTATACGCTGAGGGACAATGCGGGAGTAACGAGGATTATTGCAACATATCCAACCACGGGAATAGCAGATAAAACGGATGTAATTACTGCAACAATCAGGGTAATTAAGAATAAAATGCCGATTTTGCCTTTAATTTGGGCTTTTGCCTTGGCTTTTAATTCTGCTCTGTTCATTTTTTAGTCTCCTTTAAAGGTTTTAGGATTATTTCCTTAACCTTATTGTAGCATAATCCACGGCAAAAATCAAGACAATTTTTAAATTCAGGACAAAATTTTATCTAAAACGCATTTTCAAGCTCTCTTTTTAGCTTGCCAAGTATCTTTTTTTCCAATCGTGAAACGTAGGACTGGGAGATGTTGAGTGCGTCGGCAACCTCCTTTTGGGTGTACTCCCGTTTGCCGTTGAGGCCGTACCGCAAGGAGGTTATCTGCCTTTCTCTGGGGGGCAGGGCGTTTACCGCCTTGTTGAGGGCGGCAATCTCCGAAACGCTCTCCACATACTCCATTATACTGTCCTCGCGGCTGCCCAGAACGTCGGACAGAAGTAGCTCGTTTCCGTCGCCGTCGGTGTTGAGAGGGTCTTCAAAGGACACGGTCTGGTTTGAGTTTGCCTTTTTGCGAAGGTACATCAGTATCTCGTTTTCAATACACCTTGAAGCGTAGGTTGCCAGCTTTATATTTTTTGAGGGGGAGAATGTGTTGACCGCCTTTATAAGTCCGATGGTGCCTATGGACACAAGGTCCTCTATGTATACTCCCGTATTTTCAAATTTCTTTGCAATATAGACCACCAGTCGGAGGTTGTGCTCTATAAGCTCGCCGCTGACCTCCTCTCTGTGGGATTCAAGCATCTCCATAAGCTCCGCTTCCCGTTCTTGTGAGAGGGGCGGAGGGAGGGTTTCGGGGCCGTTGACATAGTAGAGGCCGTTATCGGAAAGATCCGATATGAGGTTTGCTATGCAAGGTATACACCTTGACACGCCCCTTTTCAGGGTAGTTGGTGTGAACATTTTCTTTCGCCTTTCTGTTGTTGTGTTGGTGTGATCAGGTTTGGGTTTATTATTCCGTCAAAGCCCTCGGGAAGGAGGGCGTCGTTGGGCAGAATTGCCATAAGTACCTTAATATTTTGACCTTCCACTTCAAGTTCATCGGGGCGGAAGGCGGCCATTATTCCCCCAGAGGTTGCCGTCCTGCAGGGGATAAGGGAGAGGCGGTGGCGCAGCCCCTCTACCGAGGAGAGAATTTCAAAAAGGTCTGTCACGTCATTTGCCTTGACACTCTCCTTTGGAAGGAATGTGAGTGCCGTCCTGCTTACGAACACCACGGGAGTGCCCGATAGGGGATCTGTGGCTAAATTTCCACTGTCTGCAAGGAGTGTAAGGGTGTGTTTTATCCCTCCCACCCTAAAAATGGCGGTAATCTTTTGACCCGAAAGGATTCTTTTTGTCCGAGTTTTTAAAAGAAGGCTCTGGGCAGAAAGAAGTACAAGAATGGCAGTAAGAAGATAGGGTACTGGGATGTTATAGTATATTTCTCCGTTGTTTATATATATGGAATCCTTGGTAAAGGGAGCGTACTGGAAGGTGGTGACCACCGCCGCGTATGCAAAGGAAACAAAGGCGAAGATGCAAGTGCATTTGCCCCACCGAAGAAGTCCTTTTATCCTGCCTACGCCCCCTTTTATATGCCCCCCAAAGGCTGTCAGGGATATGAGGCAGGCCGAAACAGTCTTGAAAAAGGTGGATGTAAAGAAGGACATTCCGGGAAGACAGACCGTAAGGCCGTAGGCGGTGGAAAGGAGTACGCCGAGGGAAAAGGAGAGGGCCTTCGGCTTTACCCCCAAAAAGCGGTAGCACATAAGGAGAAGGGCGGAGTTTATAACCCCGTTGGTGATAAACAGAATATCTATATATATGGTAAGAACATTCTCCGTTTTTCTCACCGCCTTTTGGATTATTTGTCGGTTATGCCTATATATTTTATCATCCTCACGGCTCAAATAATGTAAAAAGGTGGGGGGAAGGCGAAAAAATACCGTCCTCATTATGCGATAATTATTGACATGTAAAAAAAGACCGAGAGAAAAATCTCTCGGTCAGTTGACTTATACATTATTATATTTTCTTTTCCATTCGGATACACATTGGGGAATATCCGCATTTCTCATAAAACTCCAGGGCGTTGCCCTTAAAGTTCCATACGTTAAGCTCTATCTTGTCGCATCCCAAGGCTCTGGCTTTTGCTTCAACCCCCTCTATAAGGGCGGTACCTATGCCACCTTTTCTGCAGCTTGGGGATACGCATAGGTCGTCAAGGTAAAGGTATTTTGCAGGGTGCTTTGCTTTGTCCCCCTCAAAGTCGTTATAAAAGGATATGGCGTAGCCCTCAACCTTTTCCTCTACCTCTGCCACCAGAATAAATACGTCCTCGCGGCTTAACAGCTCAAGGTACTCTTCCATATTATATTTGGAGAAATTCTCCTTAAATATATCGGGGCGGCCGTTATGGTGAAACTCCGCTATGTTAAAGAGCAGGTCTATTACTGCCTGGCCGTCATTTTTTGTTGCGGGGCGAATGATAATGTTCATATCCGTTCTCATTTCTGTATTACTTACTATATTATTATAGCACCTTTTTTACGAGTGGTCAAGAGTAAAAAAAAGAATGACGGCCTCGGCCGCCATTCTTTTTATTTAAATTTGGTATTTCAATTATTCAGCCTGAACGGTGAACCATTCGTTACCTGCTTCGATGTCGATAGCCAGGTCAGCTTCGGAGGAGAGAGCCCAAAGCTGGTTGGGAAGCTCGTTCCACTGAGCAACGCCGATTACAACGTCTGCGCCGGAAACTGCGGTGGAGAGTGCGAGGCCGCTTGCCTGGTCAACGAAGCCGTAAAGACCTTCGATCTGATAAGCAGTCCAGGTCTGAGCTGCATCGGAAGCAACCTCAGTAAGGATGCCGCCAACAATTGCAAGGGCATTGCCGGTGCTGTAGTTGATCATCTTGTACTGGTTTTCGCCAACGCTTACAAACTGCCATCTCTGAGCCTGACCGGGGAGAAGCTGCCATGTGGTAACGGAGCCTTCGGTGGGTACCCAGGTGTCGATAAGGAGGTCGTATTCGTCCTTAGCTTCCATGGGGTTAGTATTGATAATGCCTTCGTAGGTGTTCCAATCGGTTTCGGGTGCATAGTTTGCGAATCTGTCGTACTTGCCTTCGATAACGGGATTTCTGAAGGTGAATGCATCAACGGCGGTGAGATAGTAGCCGGTCTTTGCGTTCTTCATCAGATAGAGATCGTCGGTACCGTCAACGGGCTCGTAGATCCAACAAGCTTCGTTCTTGCCCTGCTTAAGGAGAGCTGCAAGACGTCCGCCCATGTCAAAGGTGCCGTTGTATTCAACTGCGGTAAGGGAGTTACCAACGTTAACGATGGTTACTTCGTTCTTTGCGTCGTGGTTGAAGAGCTGCCATACTACGTTGAGTTCGTCTGCAAGGGCGAAGTCTACGGCGATGGCGCCTACGGGAGTAACTCCGGTAAGGGGAGTGAGGTACTTGTTCTTGCCGATGTTAAGGAGTCTGTAACCGCCGATGGTCTTGTTTTCTTCTCTCTTCCACATCTGGTTTTCAGTACCGGTACCTGCTGCAAGGGATACGGTGACGGTGCCGTCAGCGTTAACCTTGGTGGAGAGGTATCTGGAAACGTCAGCAATGTTCTGGAGAGCGAATACGCCGCCGTTGGTGATTTCGGTTGCGGTAACTTCGGGAAGAACGGTTTCTACATACTCGTCTGCTTTAGCCTTTGCATCGTCGGATGCTGCCATGGGAGTTACCTTAAAGGAGTATGCGTAGGAAGAACCGGGGTTAACGTGTTCAACGTTAGAATAGTAATGAGCATCAGCAATGTTACCTGCGTTAACACCTCTTGCGTCAGCGATTATTCTGACAACGGTGTTGTTCAGGCCAAGCTTATCTCTGGAGTATGCGGGAGTTTCCCAAGGATAGGTCTTGGAAACGTTGAGAGCGAAGGTGTCGGTATCGGAGGTGAGCATAAAGGCGTTGCCTTCAGCATCCTTGAATACTGCCCATCTTACGTCTTCTCTGGAGGAGGATTCGGTTGCGTAGAGGTAATCAACGATGAGGTCCTCTATTGCATAGTCCTCGTAAATGCCCATCTTTGTATCTGCAAGCTTATCTTTATAGCTTTCGCCGGGGCCTCTGCCGTACCAGCTTACGGTTTCAAAGTCGCCGCTGATGCTGATTACGCTGGAAACTTCGTAGGGAAGGAGACCTTCAAAGATGGAGGGAGAGTATGCTACGCCAACAACGAGGGTGCCGTCGCCGTAGATATCGTAGGTTACGGTGTAGTCGGAGTTAAGAGCACCGGAAGAGAATACATCGTAGGAGTAGGTTGCAATGATGTAGTTCATGGTCAGACGGTAGTGGTCGTCGGAGATCTTTTCGATCTTGATGTCGTCTGCCAGCTTCTTGCTTTCGGAGTTTCTGCTTATGGTAGTAAGAACGGAGCTGTTTTCGGTGGAGGATACGTTAGAGGTAAGGTCTCCGCCGGAGGGCTGTCTTACAAAGTTACCGATGGGGGAGGTGGAGTTGGGAGCAAAGATGTTTACTCCGTTTACTGCATACTTGGTGATAAGACCGTTTTCAGCGTTAACGGAAAGCTGAACCGTGCCGTTGTCAAAGGTAAGGAACTCGTCGTATTCGTCGAAGATAAGACCTTCGTCAAGGTTGGGAGTTTCTTCGGGAGCAACGTATACGGGGTCGCCGCCGGTCATTATCTTAAGCATGGTATTGGGGTCGGTTACGGGATTGCCGTTTGCATCAAGTACGGGCTGGGGAGTTCTGGAAGGATCTATCTCGAAGGGGATAGCTTCGCCGAGAGTTGCCTCGTTGAATACGTATCTGATGGAGAATCCTTCGGGAACTTCGCCAACTGCTTTCTTTGCAGTAACGGTAAGCTCGATGGAGTAAATACCGCCTTCAACTGCCTTAACGGGGAGATCGATAACGACCTTGCCGTAATTGGTGTTAGCGGGAACGCTGAAGTTTTCTACCTTACCGTAGGTGTAAACTACCTTGCCGGGGGACTGCCAAACTTCGCCGGTTTCCTGCTTGATGTGCTTTTCGGTATTGTTGGTTTCGTATACTACGTAGCTGAGCTCGTAGAGTTCGTTAAGGTCAACGTCGGAATTATTTGTGAAGTAGAACACGCCGTTCTTTACGATGTCGTAAGCGGTGGTGTAAACTTCGGGAGTTACGAAGAAGGTGTAATCAAAGGCATTGCCGGAGGGGGTTACGGGAGTAGCCTTGGGCATTACCTTGAATTCGGTTATTTCGTACTGGGTAGAGGACATTACAACCTCTTCACCATCAGCCCAGTCGGGAGTATAGGTAACCTTTATGTTGATAAAGTACTCAGTGTTTTCTGCCTGAGTGCCGTAATCAACCTTGAAGGTGGTGGACTGGCCGGGAGCAAGCTCAATATCCGAAACAGTACCGGTAAGTACTACCTGGTCGTTAGCCATGAGTTCGTATTCGATAACGAAATCTGCGGAGGATACGGCGTTGAAGTTGTATCTGTTGGTTACGTTAAAGATACCTGCGGAGAGGTCCTCGGGGGTAACGTATACGGGAGCGTAAGCCTTTCTGAATTCTTCAGCGTCGGACTGGAGAGTTCTGTCGGCGTTAAGTATACCCTTAAGGGAGGTATAGCCGCTGGCAATGGTTTCGCCCCAGGAGCCGGAGTAGGTAAGCTGATAAAGCTCGGGATTTTCCTTAACGGGAGTGTTGAGCTTTGCTTCTCTCATGGTTCCTTCAATGGGAGTGTAGATAGCGTAGTCTATCCAGTTTGCAAGGAAGCCGCCCTGTGCTCTGCCGTAGTTCATGCAAAGCTCAACCCAAGTAGCAAGGTTACCTGCACCGTTGAGGTAGCCAAGGTCGTCGGACTGGAAGATAAGGGGCTTTCTGTTGTGATTGTTGTCAAGATATTCGCGAATCTGGGTAATATCCCAATCAAGGCTTACCATCATGTCGGACACGTCTGCATAATCGTCGTAGATAAGAAGACGGGAGTCGGTGGAGATGAGGTAGCTTCTGAGGGAGTCGAAGTTAGTACCAACACCCGAGTCGGTACCCAGGGACCATACGATAACGCTGGGGTGGTTCTTATCTCTGTTAACAACACCTATAAGTCTGTCAAGAGATACTGCCTGCCAAATGGACTGGCTGCCGGGAATGGACTGGTCTTCTTTGTTGGAGTAGGGGTTGGAGCTGATGCTGATATCGTCGATTACGTAAATACCGTATTCGTCGCAGAGTTCCAACATATCAATGCTGAGAGGACGACCGGGAGAACGGATAGCGTTGATGTTGAGCTCTTTCATAAGCTTAACGTCTGCAAGGAGAGTTTCGTAAGAAAGAGTTGAACCGGTGTCGGGGTCGTGCTCGTTGTAGTTGATACCGTAAAGGGTAACGGGAGTACCGTTGATGGCAAGGGTCTGATGACCTTCGTCGTCGGTAAGGAAGCCGCTGGACATAATACCGAACTTAAGGCTGGTAATGTCAACAACTTCGCCTGCAGCGTTATAGAGCTTTGCAACTACGGTATATCTGTAGGGGTTTTCTGCGTTCCAGAGATTGGGAGCAATAGCAGAAACGCGGCCGCCTATCTTACCTGCGTAGTAGCTGTCTGCAGTCTTGTTAACGTCAAATGCAACGGAGGAGCTGAGGGGGGTCTCCTTGATGAAAACGTTGCCGTCTTCGTCGTATACGGTTACCTTAACCTTCATATCCTTTTCGCTCTTGTCGGTGTAGCTTGCAACGCTTACGTTGAAGTTGAGAAGAGCGTTTTCGTAGCTGGAGTCAAGAGTGGTTTCGATGTTTATGTCGCGTATTTTCGTTTCGGGAGTGGTGTAGAGATATACGTCGCGGGTGATACCGCCAAGCTTGAGGGAGTCGGTAGCTTCTACCCAGGAGCTGTCTGCAAACTTATATACCTTAACGGCGATAAGATTGGTTTCGCCGGCATTAAGATAGGGGGTGAGCAGGAACTCGGAAGAGGTGTAGCTGCCCTCGGCATATCCTACCATGGCTCCGTTAACGTATACGTAGAATGCGGAAGATACGCCTTCGAAGTTGATAAATACCTCTCTGCCGTCCCATTCTGCGGGAATGTCAACGGTTCTTCTGTACATACCTACGGGGAGGTAGGTCTGAGAGGTCTTGGCAGGGGTGATATCGTTTGCCCAAGGATACCTGGTGTTGTCGGTATACATGGGAACGTCGTATCCCTGGAGTTCCCAGCTGCCGGGAACGGTTATGGTATCCCAGTCAAGGATAGCGGGGCCGTTGGGGGATGCTATGGCCTTATCGGGATCGGGATAAACGTATTCGGTTTTCATAAAGTCAGCCGCAACATCGGTAGCCTTGGTTGCGAGTGCGAAATCCCACGTACCGTTCAAGGACATATAGTTTGCGGAGTCCTTGATAACAGCGTTGATAGCTGCCTGTTCGGATTCGTAGGAGATCAGTTCGGGATGTGCAAGTTCCTTTTTGCGGTTGTATTCGCTTATGGCGTTATTCCATTCGTTGTTTTCCTTAAGACCCACGGTCTCACCGCAAGCGGCCAAGGAAAGAACTACTACGGTTGCCAATGCCAACGCAATAAAGGGCTTCAGCAGTTTTTTCATTGAAATACCTCCAAATTTACGATAACATAAACCGACGGTTCCCACGGGGGCGATACCTGTCGGCACTTATCTTGCTACATTATAACAGAATTAATTGTCATTGTAAGGAACTTTTTTTAGCATAATAAGTACAAAACCGCTTTTTGCCCCTCTTCGGGAAGGAAATTTCAGGTATAATTTTTAATAATATTTGGCTAATCTGCACAAAAAATTAGACTTCGAATTTTTCGGCGAAAAAGTCCTTCCAAAATAGAACAAAAAACGAAAGAAATTCGTATCTTCTTGACTTTTGGGGAGGCTTATAGTATAATAAACGGTGAAATATTATTAAAGATAAAGGAAGATTTATTATGGCTGAAAAAACGGTCAAAGAAATTACCTCCATGGATGAGGATTTCGCAAAATGGTATACCGATATCGTCCTTAAGGCGGAACTTGTTGACTATTCCTCCGTCAAAGGATGTGTAATACTTCGTCCCTACAGCTACGCTATCTGGGAAAATATTCAGAAGACTCTTGACGGTATGTTCAAGGCTACCGGACACGAAAACGTCTATATGCCTATGTTCATCCCCGAGTCCCTTCTTCAGAAGGAAAAGGATCACGTTGAGGGCTTTGCTCCCGAGGTTGCCTGGGTTACCCACGGCGGCAGTGAGCCTCTTGCCGAAAAGCTTTGTGTTCGCCCCACCTCCGAAACCCTTTTCTGTGAGCATTTCTCCCACGTCGTACAGTCTTACAGGGACCTCCCCAAGCTCTACAATCAGTGGTGCTCCGTTGTAAGATGGGAAAAGACTACCCGTCCCTTCCTCCGCTCAAGAGAATTCCTCTGGCAGGAGGGTCACACCATTCACGAAACCGCCGAGGAGGCTATTGCCGAAACAGAGCAGCAGCTTAACACCTACGCCGATTTCTGTGAAAACTACCTTGCAATGCCCGTTGTAAAGGGTAGAAAAACCGAGAGTGATAAGTTCGCAGGTGCAGAGGCTACCTACTGTATAGAAGCTCTTATGCACGACGGCGTTGCTCTTCAGGCAGGTACCTCCCATTATTTCGGCGACGGATTTGCAAAGGCATTTGATATTCAGTACACCGACAGACAGAATAACTTAAAGCACGTATTCCAGACCTCCTGGGGTGTTACCACCAGACTTATCGGTGCTATCATAATGGTACACGGCGACCAGAACGGTCTTTCTCTGCCCCCCAGAATCGCTCCCATTCAGGCAGTAATCGTTCCCATTGCTATGCATAAGGGCAACGTTCTTGAAAAGGCGGGCGAGCTTGCAGACAAGCTTAAGGCCGCAGGTATCAGAGTTCATCTTGATTCCACCGAGCAGTCCCCCGGATGGAAGTTTGCGCAGTATGAAATGAAGGGCGTTCCCCTCCGTATAGAAATCGGTCCCAGAGATATTGAAAACAACTGCTGCATGACCGTAAAGAGAGTCAACGGCGAAAAGGTTTCCGTATCTCTTGACAACATAGAAGAAACCGTTAAGAATATGCTCGAAGAGGCTCAGACCCTTATGTTTGAAAAGGCAAAGGCTCAGAGAGATGAAAAGGTTTACGACGTTACCACTCTGGAAGAGCTTGAAAAGGTTACCTCCGAAAAGAACGGCTTTATCCGTATGATGTGGTGCGGCGACGAAGCTTGCGAAGACGCTATTAAGGAAAAGTATGGCGTAGGCTCCCGTTGCATACCCTTTGAGCAGGAAAAGCTGGGCGACGTATGTCCCTGCTGCGGCAAGCCCGCAAAGCACCTCGTATACTGGGGTAAAGCATATTAATTGATATACAAACACACAACTCTGCAGAAAGGAGATTTTAGTCCATGGCACGAAATTCTTCCGAAACCTCGTCCATTGACGTTATTAAGCGTCGCAGAAAAAGAAGAAAGAAGCTGATGGTAAGGGTTGGCGTAAGCCTTCTTGCGGTACTTCTTCTTGCTTCCCTGACTGCAATGGCATTTCTCGGCCTTTCCTGGAAGTCACTCAAGGAAAAGAACGACATCTATAAGGCCAATTATGCTCAGCAGAATCAGGAAATGGGCGAACTTAAAACCAAGGTTGCCGAAGCCAACAACCTGTTGGCCGACCTTCAGGAGCAGATTGACGAGCTTGAGGCCGAAAAAGAAGCTCTTGAAAAGGACGTAAACGACCTTAAGGCTGAAAATGCCGACCTTCAAGCGAAATTGGAACAGACGAGTACCTCCACCGGTAACGGTGGCGGTACTTCTTCCAATACGGAAGAACCCACCCGTAAAGTGGCCTATCTGACCTTTGACGACGGTTGCTCAAAGAATACGGGCGACATTCTCGATACCCTTGACAGGTACGGCGTTAAGGCCACCTTCTTTGTAAACTGGAAGCCCGCCTATAAAGAGGCTTATAAACAGATAGTTGAAAAGGGACACGCTCTTGGAAACCACACCCTCACCCATGAGTGGGACAGCGTGTATTCCACCATTGACGGGTTTGTTGATGAGGTTGAGCAGCTCCAGACCAACGTTTATGAGCTTACGGGATATAAGATGACCCTTTTCAGGTTCCCAGGAGGAACGAGCAATACCATAAACAGAAAATATAATTCCGAAAAGAATTTCTGTGAACTGGCCGCAAAAGAGATAACCAAAATGGGATTGGTCTATTTTGACTGGAATATCGATAGCGGGGATGCAAGTTCTACATGGAAGAACGATACTGCAGAGGACGTTGCAAAGAGAGTTCTTTCTCAGGCAAAGAACAAAAAGACGGTGGTAATTCTTATGCACGACGTATCCACTAAAAAGGCTACCCGAGAGGCCCTTCCCGCCATAATCGAAGGCCTTCTTGAGATGGGATTTGAGATTGAAGCCCTTTCAAGCGAAAGCCCCACGGTACAGTTTGCCCCCGCTGCAAGAAAAAGCTGATGACTTTACATAATAAAAAAGATGACCGACAACCGTCGGTCTTTTTTTATATCGGAAGCGCTATCTTTCTGTAAGCTCTCCATCTTTAAACTCCAATATTCTGTCGGATATGGACAGCAGAGAGGGCTTATATTTCATATAGAGGGGTATTGCCATCTTTTTTAGCTTTTTAGTCAGTACCTCCTCATTTGCCGCAGTCCCGAGCCATACTATCCTTGCTTTCTTTACGTTTTCCTTGATCCAGACTACGGTGTTGTTCGTATCGTTCATCTGTTCTTCGTTGTCCGAGCGAAGGTAGAAGCAGGTCTTTCCCTTGACGGTATAAAGAAGGATTGACGTTCTGAACTTTTGTGATTTCAACATATCTATGGGGGCTTTGTCAAGAATACCGCTTACAAAAATATCTCTTGCCAGTTGATTAACCCCGTTAAATCCCAAGGCCTTAACCTCGGGATGCTTTTTCATAATTTTCCAAGCAGAAAGGTATTTGCCAAAGAAGTTCTTTTTGTTTTCAAGAAGTTCGGGGCATATTTGGGTCAGATATTCGGGGTGTTCGGCAAGAAGCTTTTTCTCAAAGGCGTTTCTTTCTTCTGCTGTGCCGTTCAAAATAAGGGTACATCCCTGTATTTCTTTGAATTCCATATCTGTTCTCCTTTTTAAAAAACGCCCGAGGTCGGGCGTTTTTTTATGGATTAGTTCTTGATTTCAACGGAGATTCCCGCAGAGTAGGTCTTGCCGGGAGCAAGGCGCATAAGGGTGGGCTTTGTTTCAAAGTCTTCCTTGCCTACAGAGGGGGAGGGGAGGCCGTTCCAGGGCTCGATACAAACGTAGGGAGCTTCGGTCTTGGGAGCGTGCCAGATGCCAAGATAAGCCATATCGTCAAAGCATACTCTTATTTCGGTGGGAGTGTTGTTGGACTTTATGGTAAGTCTTCTGCAGGACATATCGCCAAGCATAAGGGCATCGTTATCAAAAAGGGTGTGACGGAGGGGAAGGATCTTACCGTCAATAAGGGGATAGGGCTTTCTTTCGCCGGTGGGGAAGCAGTTTTCACAGATAATGTCGCTGGGAGCGCTTTCAATATCGAACTCGATCCAGTCGTCCTCGAACTTTTCACCCTCTGCCAAAGGCATATTGAAGCCGGGGTGTGCGCCCACGCTGAAAAGAAGGGTTTCGGTTTCGGAGGGGTTGGTTACGGTGTAGGTGGTCTTCCACTGGCATCCGCAAAGCTCGTGGGTAACTCTGTATTCAAACTCAAAGGGGTACTGTGCTCTGGTTATGTCGTTGGACTTAAGAACCATTACGAGCTTGGTTTCGGTTTGTTCTTCAACCTCAAACTCGGAAACGGAGGTGAAGCCGTGACACTTCATTTCGTATTCCTTATCCTTAAGGTAATACTTTCCTTCCTTTACTCTGCCTACGATGGGGAAGAGGTTGGTGGCGTGACCCTTCCAGTACTGGGGATCGCCCTGCCAAAGGAATTCCTTGCCGTTCTTTATAAGGGATATAAGCTCTGCGCCGGTGGAGGATACTGTAAGCTTTACAGTGCCGTTATCGAGGATGTAATTCATAATATTTCCCTTTCTAAAATTCAAGGGAAACCATTATAAAAACGTTTCCCTTGACTTAAATATTTACTTATTTAGAGGTGAGCTCTAGGGTATCTCTTGCAATCATAAGCTCTTCGTCGGTGGGGATAACGAGAAGCTTTATGGGAGAATCGGGAGTGGTGATGTCAACCTCTTCGCCTCTGATGTGGTTCTTCTCTTCGTCAACCTTAACGCCGAGGAAGCCCAGCTTTTCAGCTACTCTGGTTCTGTAAGCGGGGTTGTTTTCACCGATACCGCCGGTGAATACTACGGCGTCAGCGCCGCCCATAGCAGCGATGAAGGAGCCAACGTACTTGGTGAGCTGATGGCAGAGCATATTTTCAATAAGCTTGCATCTCTGGTTGCCGGCCTTGGCGCCCTGCTCAACTTCTCTGTTGTCGGAGGTGGAGCCGTGGATACCGAGGATACCGGACTTCTTGTTAAGAACGGCATCCATTTCCTTGGGAGTAAGGCCTTCTTTTTCCATGAGAAGGGTAACGATTGCGGGGTCGATGCTACCGGAACGGGTACCCATCATGATACCTTCAAGGGGGGTAAGACCCATAGTGGTGTCGTAGCACTTGCCGTTCATTACAGCGGCGATGGAGGAGCCGTTACCAAGGTGACAGGTAACAACCTTAACCTCTTCGGGCTTCTTGCCAAGCATAGCGGCAGCACGAAGGCTTACGTAACGGTGAGAGGTACCGTGGAAGCCGTAACGACGGATCTTGTACTTCTCGTAATATTCCATAGGAAGGGCATAGAGATATGCGTAATCGGGCATGGTCTGGTGGAAGCCGGTGTCAAATACGGCAACCTGGGGAACGTCCTTACCCATAATAGCTTCGCAAGCTCTGATACCGGTAAGGTTGTGGGGGTTGTGCAGAGGTCCAAGCTCGCAGCATTCTTCAATAGCTGCGATAACTGCATCGTCGATAATAACGGAGCCGGAGAACTTTTCGCCGCCGTGGAGAACTCTGTGTCCTACAGCGGAGATTTCGCTCATGGAACCGATAACACCGAGCTTTTCGTCGGTAAGGGTATTAACTACTATTTTGATAGCCTCAGCATGGTTGGGCATATCAACGGCAAGAACGTAATCTTCTCTGCCGGGAACCTTGTGCTTAAAGTTACCGCCGTCGATACCGATTCTTTCGCAAATACCCTTTGCGAGAACCTTTTCGCCGTTCATGTCAATAAGCTGATACTTTACAGAAGAACTTCCTGCATTTATAACGAGTATCTTCATAGTCTTATCTCTTCCTTATATGTAATTATTTTTTTACTAACCTTAATTTTACATCATAGACGGCCTAAAATCAACCCGTAGGCCGTTATTTTTACAAATTTGTCAAAAAGAAGGACAGAGAAACCGAATTTCTCTGTCCTTTGTATCAGTTTGCAAGGAATCTTTCCGCAACCTCAATTATAACAACGTCGGGCTGAGCGTTTCTGATATAAGAAAGGCTTACGTCTTCCCAATAGATCTGGGTCTCGGAGAAGGATTCCGCAAGGAATTTAAGCATAGGCGCGCCGTAAGAGTCGGTAAATATTACCGCAGAGGGGGCGCTTGCCTTGGAGGAATTGGTAAATTCGTACTTGTGGTTGCCTTCCTGGAATCCGTCAGGCCACTCGTATGCCAATCTGAACTGACCGAAGGCGTCTTTTGAGCAGCTTACCAGCTTTGCCTGCCAGCCGTCAAGGGGAAGATACTGGGGGGCTACCTGAAGGAAGGAGTCGTAGTGACCAAGATACCAAGCCTGGTCCTTCATATAGCTCTCGTAATACTTTATTGCAAAGTCGTTCTTATCAAGAAGCTGTACGGCAGGGAACTTTTTCTGTATCTCTTCAAGAAGTGCGTTGGTGGCCACGAATGCGGCGTGCTGATTCCAATGGGTATCAAGTCTGTGATAAAGGTCAACGCCGGGGTTTGCCGCCTTTTCTTCAAGAAGTGCATCTCTGAAGTCTATAACGGGAATTTCGCTGTTATCTCTGATATAGTTAATAAGCTGGTCAAGACGCTTGTAGTTGGCCTTGTCGTATCCTTCGTACATATATTCGGGATATATGGTGTTCTTATTGGGGGCAAAACTTAAATAGAACTCTATGCCGTTTGACTTGCAGTAGTCGTACCAACGCTGATACTTTGTAAGCTGTGTCTGGAGCTCCTTTTTAGTAAAGAGGTTTGTTCCCTCGTAGTCCTCAATAGAGTCCTTATAGAAATACCAGTCGTTGTATCCAATATACACGCCTGCCTTTCTGGCCTCGGCGGAGTCTACGCACAGGGCAGAGGTGGATACGTTACCGCCGTTACCCTTTTTACTCTTGCTTTCATCGTATTCCATAAGGGGCTGGAATTTCGCCTTAAGGTTTTGGCCGTTGATTATTCCCAGGTCTAAAAGGTCGTAGTCTCTGCCCTCGGCCTCCAGCTTATATTCTTTGTATACGGTGTATTTGTTGCCCTCTTTTTTAACGAAATTTGTGGGATCAACTTCTCCGTAGGGCTGACCGCAGACTTCACAGACCGCCTTTGCGGTTGCCGTTGCGGTGCCACCGGTGTGAAGAGCGTTGTTGCTTACCTCACCGCAGGAGCATTCGTTCCAGTGTTCGTCCTCGTCGTATTTCCAGCTACCGTCGGTGCTGTGGGTATGTATAACGGGAATTACTTCGCCGCCATTTATCTTTTCGCCGCAGGCCTTGCAGTAGGTGTCGCCGGTATAGCCTTCATCTGTGCCTGTGGCTTCCTTTGCGTTGCGGACTTCGGTCTCTCCGGTATGATTATCTTTATTGAGCTCGCCGTAGGCTTCGCCGCATTCGGTACATACGGCCTTTTCTGCGCAGGTTGCCTTGCCGCCGCTGTGGGTATGAGGCTCGGGTTCTGGCTCGGGTTCGGGTTCGGGCTCAGGTTCAGGCTCGGGTTCAGGTTCGGGTTCGGGCTCGGGTTCGGGCTGAGGTTCGGGTTCAGGCTCAGGTTCAGGTTCGGGCTCAGGCTCAGGTTCGGGTTCGGGCTGAGGCTCGGGTTCGGGTTCGGGCTGAGGCTCGGGTTCAGGTTCGGGCTGAGGCTCGGGTTCAGGTTCGGGCTGAGGCTCGGGATCAGGCTCGGGCTGTTCAAGAACTTCGCCGTATTCGGCGCCGCATATTTCACATACGGCCTTTGCGTCGTAGGTAGCTTCGCCGCCGGTATGGGCAGCTTTGCCGTTTATCTCACCGCAATCGCATTCCTGCCAATGTTCGGTTTCGTTCTGCTGCCATTGACCAAAGTTATGGGTATGCTCTGGGTCACCGCAGGCAACAAGAGCTAATAGGAAAATGGCCGTAAGGGTTAATGCTAAAAACTTTTTCATTGCTTGCACTCCTCTTTAGTTAGATATTACTCTTTCTGCTATTTCAACCACCACGATATCGGCGTCGTGCATTCTGAGCTTGATAATATTAAAATCCTCCCAGTAGAAGGTGGTTTCGGAGAAGGACTCTGCCATAAAATGAATCATAAGAACGGCAAAGGAATCTCTGAACATTACCACCGAGGGGGCGTCTGGCTTTTCGGGATTTACAAAGGAGCTTTTGTGATTGCACTCATGGTAACCGTTAGGCCACACGTATGCAAAGTCGAATTGGCCGAATATTTCGTCGTCAATGTCGGTAAGCTCTGCCTTCCATCCGTTGAGAGGTGTATACTGGGGAGCTTCCTGAATAAAGGAATCGTAATATCCCAGATACCAGGCCTGATCCTTCATATAGGTTTCCATATAATCTATACGAAAATCGTTTATGTTAAGGAGTTCCACGGTGGGGAAGTCCTTCTGTATTTCGGTAAGGAGAGCGTTGGTGGCGATAAAGCCCGCGTGCTGATTCCAATGGGTGTCAAGCCTGTGATAAAGGAACACGTCGGGGTTTTCCGCCTTTGCCTTAAGAAGGTCGTCCTTTAATTCGATAACAGGAATGTCGCTGTTTTCTTTTATGTAGTCGATAAGCTGGTCGAGGCGCTTATATTCGGCCTCGGTGTAGCTTTCGTGCATATATTCGGGATATATACTGTTTTTGTTGGGGGCAAAGGTCAGGTAGTAGGCTATTCCGTTTTCCTTGCAATAGTCGTACTGCTTTTTGTATTCGTTAAGCTTCTGACGGAGCTGCCCCTCGGTAAAGAGATTTTCTCCCGTAAAGTCCTCAATAGTGTCCTCGTAGAAGTACCAGTCGTTGTAGCCTATATAAACGCCCTCGTCAATGGCTTCGGGGGAGTTTATGTATAGCATACCTTCGCTGACCTCTTTTTCGTTTTGGTCGCCCTCCCAATCGGGCTCATATTCCTTAAGAATGGGATAAGGCTCAACGGTGGAGCTTTGGGCGTTAATGGGGTCGCTTTCAAGAAGGGCTTTTGCTGCCGCTTCCGCCTCCGCCTTGTATTCTGCGTAAACTTCCAAAACGGGTCCTTCTTTTCTCTTAAGACCGTCGGGGTTGCCACCGCAGGCCGCCAGGCTGAGTACCATTGCGCTTAAGAGGGTAACGGAAAGGATTTTTTTAATCATTTTTTTTACTTCCTTTTTTTGCCGTTTCTGATGTGGGAAATGGAGCTTGCATATTAAGTTTTGTGATGGAAATACTCTTTTCAGAGAGCCTTTTATGGCTTCTCTTTTTAATAATTTAGGGTTTTGTGCTGGGGGAAAATATGGTAAAAAAACAACCTTATCGTGACAGATACCACTATCGTGAGCTTTTCTTTCCTCCGTCGGCGTACACCACCTGCGCCACGGTAAACATTTATAAATGTATGGCGGAGGCCACCGAGGGCTTTCCCGGGGAAAAGACGGTGGAGCGGACAGAGGTTGAGCTTGCGGAAGAATTGCGTAACTGGTCGATAGAAAAAAAAGTATAAGAAGAGGGGAGAGTATATCTCTCCCTTCTCTTTTAAAAATATTTTTTAGCAGCCTTCAATGGGTGCGAAGAATTCAACCTCTTCGCCGTCGGGGCCGTAGCAGAAGCCAAGTCTTGCCTTAAAGCCGGGATGACCGGGGATGTCCTTATCGTCGGGCTCCATTTTAATGCCGTAGCCTGCAGCTCTTGCCTTTTCTATGTATTCGTCGGGGTTATCTACCTTGAATGCAAAGTGGATATAGGGGCTCTGCATGTTTTCGTACTTTTTGCCGCCTGCAAAGAGTTCGATTCTGGAGTTGTCGTCAAGGGCAAGCATAACTGCTCTTTCGTCGCCCTCGCCCCAAGCGTTAACTTCTTTAAGGCCAAGAAGGTCCTTGTAGAAAGAGAGGGACTTTTCAAAGTCGGATGCCTTTACTGCGATATGATGAAAACCTGTGATCATGGTGTTGCTCCTTTTTAACTGATATGATTATACTTTGCATTATACCATACATTATTATATATTGCAAGTATTTGGACGAAAAATAAGAGTAAAATTCTCACAAAGTTTAAGGATTATTTTTTTACAATATTGAACTTAAAGTGACTTTTAAAAAAATCACTTTTTCTCTATTGACAAGGTAGTCCGATTATGATATAATTAGTCGATTTAAAGCAAAAGAATATCAAATCTTTAAGACGGTACAGAGATGCCGGAAGATTTTTCCGTTTTTGGGGGCAGTGCGTCCTCCGCGGTCCACTGTGTCCTTACCGTATTATGCCCACCTTGGCATTTTTGTCGGTACGGCATTTTTTATATCCTTTGATGTTCGGAAAGGAAGTTTCACAATGAAGAAGATACAGTCTGCCGTATTGTTTAAGAATTCCCGCGTTTACACGGGCACCGACCTTCCTTTTGGCGGTATTGACGGCGTTTCCGACTTTGTTTTTGCTGACGGTGAGCTTGCTCTCGCTTCTTCGGTTGATATTTCTGCCGCTGAAGTTACCGTTTTTGATAATATTGCTATTTTTCCCGGCTTTGCTGATGTTCACGTTCATTTCAGAGAGCCGGGCTTTTCTTATAAAGAAACCATAGCCTCGGGCTCATTGGCGGCTGCAGCGGGTGGATATACCACCGTTTGCACCATGCCAAACCTCTCTCCCGTACCCGACGGGGTTGAGAGCCTTGAAGAGCAGCTTAAGCTCATAAGAGAGTCCGCCCTTATAAATGTTATCCCCTACGGATCCATTACAAAAGGGGAGAAGGGACTGGAAATGGCCGACCTTGAGGGAATGGCCGAAAACGTTATCGGATTTTCCGACGACGGTAAGGGTGTGCAGAATCCCAAAATGATGGAAGAAGCCATGGTGAGAACCAAGGCTCTGAATAAGATTATCGCCGCCCACTGCGAGGACGAAAGTCTTCTCTTCGGTGGATATATACATAAAGGAAAATACGCCCAGGCTCACGGACACAGAGGTATCTGCTCCGAGAGTGAATGGCGCCCCATTGAAAGGGATATTGAGCTGGTAAGAAAAACCGGCTGTCCCTACCACGTCTGCCACATCTCGGCAAAGGAGAGCGTTGAGCTTATCCGAAAAGCAAAGACCGAGGGGCTTGACGTAAGCTGTGAAACGGGTCCCCATTATCTGGTCATGTCGGATGCCGACCTTAAGGAAGAGGGAAGGTTCAAGATGAATCCTCCTCTCCGCGACGAGTCTGACAGATTGGCTCTCCTTGAGGGTATTATGGATGGAACGGTGGATATGATAGCCACCGACCACGCCCCCCACTCGGAGGAGGAAAAATCAAGAGGTCTTGAAAAGAGTGCCTTCGGTATAACGGGGCTTGAAACCGCATTTCCCGTTCTTTACACCGACCTTGTAAAAAAGGACTTTATAAGTCTTAACGGGCTGGTTGCCCTTATGAGTATAAAACCCTCGGAAAGATTCGGATTTAAGGTGGACGTAACCAAGTCCTTTACTGCCTTTGACCTGAACACCGAATACACCGTTGACCCCGAGAAGTTCCTGTCAAAGGGCAAAGCAACACCCTTTGCGGGACGTAAGGTCTTCGGCAAATGTCTGCTTACCGTCTGCGACGGAAAAGTGGCGTATAAAGCTTAGTGAATAACATCTTGTATATATTTTGGAGGAATTAGTATGGCAAAGAGAACTGATATTAAGAAGATTCTCATTATCGGCTCGGGTCCTATCGTAATAGGCCAGGCCGCAGAATTTGACTACGCAGGCACCCAGGCTTGTCTTGCGCTTAAGGAGGAGGGCTACGAGGTAGTTCTCTGTAACTCCAATCCCGCAACCATAATGACCGACACCATTATTGCCGATAAGGTATATATGGAGCCCCTCACCCTTGAATACATCGCAAAGATCATCCGTTACGGGCGCCCCGACGCCATTATCCCCGGTACCGGCGCTCCAGATTGTTGATGATGCCTTCAAAGGGCTGGTACAAAGTTCCCTGCCCACGGGGCTGGTCATAGTGGAGGGTCAGTTTCTCCCCGTTGGTGCCGTAGAGG
>JAZQLP010000061.1:0-34323 GCA_045542755.1 Eubacteriales bacterium | reverse complement strand
GAACAGATGGCAGGAACTCTACTTCATAACTCTCCCCTCTATGAGAGGTCAGCTTATGTTCGGTGCTATCCTTACCATCACCAACTCCTTCGGTATCGGCGGTATCATTTCAAGCGTATTCGGTAATCCTACCCAGAACTATGAATTACATACCATATCCCA
This sequence comes from Eubacteriales bacterium, assembly GCA_045542755.1. Taxonomy (GTDB): domain Bacteria; phylum Bacillota; class Clostridia; order Oscillospirales; family UBA644; genus JAZQLP01. Next base: position 34,161 of record JAZQLP010000061.1, on the reverse strand, counting down.
TCACCTTGACGACTACGGCGGAACCCGTTTTGAAATGGGTTACGCGTCTGCGATTGCTACGATACTGTTCATTCTGTCGTACGTTTCAAACCGAGTCGTTAAGTTCATACTAAGTAAGATAGGTAAGTAGGAAAGGAGGAAAAACGAATGTCTGATAATACAGCTGTTTTGGCGCAGAAGAAATCTCTTTTCGCCAAAAAGCCTCAGGTTGATGCTGACGGCAATCCCATATACCGTAAAAAGAAACGTCTTTTTAAGTATAAAAGGGTAAACAGAGGTTTGGCCGGTGACCTTTTCCTCTTTACTTGTCTTCTTATAGGCGGTTGTTTTATGGGCTTCCCTCTGGTGTACTCCATCAGTAACTCCCTTAAGCCCATGAACGAAATATTCCTTTTCCCCCCGAATCTTATCGTTAAAAACCCCACCTTTAAGAACTATTTGGACCTGTTCACCATTATGTCCAACTCCTTGGTGCCCTTCTCCAAATACCTCTTTAACACCATCTTTATTACCTTAGTGGGTACCACCTTCAACGTTGTTTCCGCATCTTTGGCAGCGTACCCCCTTTCCAAGCGTCAGTTCAAGGGCCGTGAGTTCATCTTCCAGATTTCCTCCATGTCCCTTATGTTTACATCCACCGCATCTACCATTGCCAACTATATTATAATGGCAAACCTTGGTTGGATAGATACATTCTACGCTATTCTTATTCCCGCCCTCGGTTCTTCCTTCTCCCTCTACCTCATCAAGCAGTATATGGACCAGTTCCCTGATACCGTTCTTGAGGCTGCCCGTATCGACGGCGCAGGAGAGTTCAGAATATTCTTTAACATACTGATGCCCTCCATCAAACCCGGATGGCTGACTCTTATAGTTTTCGCCGTTCAGAACTTCTGGAATCAGGGCTCAAGTATTTACATCTATCGCGAAGAACTTAAAACCCTTTCCTATGCGTTGGGTCAGATCTCCGGCGCAGGTGTTGCCAGAACGGGCGTTTCCATGGCAATACAGATAGTAATGATGTCCGTTCCCGTTATAGTCTTCGTTATAACACAGAGTAACATAGTTGAAACGATGGCAACATCGGGTATGAAAGACTAAGGAGGCGGAAAGATGAAAAAGATATTTAAATCGGCTTTCGCCCTTATTCTTACGATGCTTATTGTCATTCCCCTTTGCGTCCTTCCCATGGCGGCCGTAACGACCAATGACGAAATCGTAGACTCTTATATTTATGACTTTTACGCTACTCCCGTAGAAGCCCCTGTGGCTTACGCGCACATTAAGACTCTCGGGGCAGAGGATATCGGCGCTGATATCCTTACCTATGAGCCCGTTGACCTCTTTGAGAGAAACGGCTATGTATACGTTCTTGACAGAGGCGGTAACCAGATTATCGTTCTTGACGAAAACTATAAGGTAAAGCAGACCATCAGAAGCTTGAAGAACACCCCTGCTACTGCTGATGCTCCCGGATACGTTATCCCCGAGCTTGACAAGAATAAGTACGACGCTCTCGGTAATCCTTCCATCGACCCCGAAATGACTGCAGCTAACGCTTACAGCTTTAATCAGCCTTCGGGTATATACGTTACCGAAGACGGACTCATTTACGTAGCAGATACTCAGAACAGACGTATAGTCGTATGTGATATCAACGGTTACGTAAAGCAGGTATACCAGTCTGTAAAGGTATCCATTCTCGGAAAGAGCTATATCTTCAAGCCCCTTAAGCTTGTAGTTGACCGTGCTGGCGGTATGCAGGTAATTGCTTACGCCGTTAACCGCGGTATAATGGAACTTGACAATACCGGTATGTTTACCAACTTTGTCGGTGCTCCTAAGGTTGAAATGAACCCCATGGATTGGTTCTGGAGAATGTTGGCTACCGATGAGCAGAGAAAGAAGCTCGTTACCTACGTTCCTACCGAATATAACAATATTGCTCAGGACTACAGAGGATTCATGTACGTTACGATTTCCACAATAGAATCGGCAAGTCTCGTATCTGCTGCGACAAGTCTTAGCGAACCTGATACTCCTCCTGTTTCCAAGCTTAACACCTCGGGTATAGATATTCTCCGTAGAAACGGTATCTTCCCCGTAATCGGCGACCTGGATTTCACCCTTGAAACCACTCCTCAGATAGTAGACGCAGATTCTTACGATAACGGCTGTTTCATTATTCTCGACCAGAGAAGCGGCAGATTCTTCGTTTACGATAACGACTGTAACCTTATCTTCATCAGTGGCGGTAAGGGTAGCCAGCAGGGTAGAACCAGCACACCCTACTCCCTGGTAATTAATGGCGACCATGTGGTTGTTTCCGACGTTGGTACCAAGTCCATCGTTGTCTATGAAATGACCGATTACGCCAAGACCGTATTCAATGCTCTCGATTCTCATATCGCCGGTGAATACGACGTTTCCTCTGAGTATTGGAAAGACGTTATAGCTTATAACTCTAATATGTATATCGCTTACATCGGTCTCGGTAAGGCTGAAATGCGTACCGCTATGACCCTGTATTATGATGATACAAGACTCGATCACTATCAGAACGCTCTTGATTACTTCGAGGTTGCAAACGAAACCACTTATTACTCCCAGGCTTTCAAAGAGCTCCAGAGAGCTTCTATGGAAGAGAACTTCGCTCTGATAGCTATCAGTGCTATAGTGCTTGTTATAGGTTTGTTCGTTCTCTACTTCTTGGTTAAGACAAGAAAGAGCAAGAGAAGAAAAAAGAAAGGAGGTAGAAGATAATGACAGCAGTAAAAAAGGTATTTAAGACAATCGGAGAATGTATCGCTGATGCTTTCAAAAAGCTTCCTTACGCATTTTACGTTCTTATCCATCCCTTCGACGGATATTACGACCTGAAAAATGACCCCAAAAGAAAATCTGTCAATACTGCCGTATTGCTCATGATTCTTCTTGCCTTCTCTGCAGTATTTAAGAGACAGCTTCTCGGATATATGTATACAAGCGTAGCTGAACAGCTTAGCCTGAACGTTGTCATTGAAGTTGGCGTTGCAATTCTTCCCTACATTCTGTGGACTGTTGCTAACTGGTGCTTCTCCTCTCTTATGGACGGTGACGGTAAGTTCGGTGACATCTTCGTTGCCACAGCAGTAGGTACTCTGCCCCTTACAATTTGTAACTTTATAGCCGTACCTCTTAGCCATTATCTTCCCTTGGAGTCCTCCAGCGTATTTACTACCGTAAATTCTATGGGCGTAGTTATTGCTTACATAGAGATCTTCCTTGGAATGATAACCACTCATCAGTACTCGGTTAAAAAGGGTATTGCCACGACGATTCTTTCAATAGTCGGTATACTGATTATTGCGTTTATTATCGTGCTTATCGTTTTCCTTGTACAGCAGGTAACCGGCTTTGCTTCTTCGCTCTGGACTGAAATCTCGTTCAGAATAAATGAATAAGGAGGAGGAAAGATTATGAAGATCAAAAAGTTTTTAATGATCACCGTTTTTGCAGTTCTCTTTGCTGCATTATCGGTACTCCTCTCATCCTGCGATAAAGCAACTACTTCTTCCGGATATGTTTCGGACGAAGAGAGAGAGGCTCACATTCTTGAGCTCCTTGACGGCAGCCTTGATAACGTAATGGATCCTTCCGATTATGAAGCCGTAAGAGGCGGTTCCGGAAAGAACGACGTAAACAAGAAGTTGGGTATAGTCGGAATGAGAAACGTAATTGAAAACGACAATTACATTCTCTATTTTGACTTTGACGATACTTCCATTGCCGTATATGACAAGGAAACCGGAATGATTTACCATTCCGACCCCACCAACGCTGTAAAGGCTGACGGTAACGAACTGAGCACCACAGCCGATGATAAGCGTGGTAAGCTCCATGCACCCCTTACAATAGAAGCTTATGACTCTCTTAACAAGAGATTTGAATTTAACTTCTATGAAAACTGCTACCTTGATAAGAACTTCTATATAAAGAAGATGGATGACGATACCATAAGAATCGTTTATACCATCGGTAACGACCCCGACAAGGAGCTCGTTCCTCCCGTTCTTACGGTAAGCACCTACAACTGGATAATGGAGCAGATTGAAAAGATCCCCGATGCGGGAGCTGCCAAGACCTATAAAAAGGCTATCCAGACTTCCTACAATCTTAACGAACCCGATTCTCTTTCTCTTGAGGTTAAGGAACAGTATCTTGCATACTATCCCACACTTGACTACGAAGCTCTTTACATAGGTCGTAGCTTGACCTCCAAGCAGAAGAACAACGTTAAGAACGCTCTCACAGCTATTGGCTTTACAGTTGAAATGCTTAAGCAGGAAATGGAAAAGGTTGACTACTCAGGTCCTGAACGTGCGGTTATGTACACCATTCCCGTAGACATCAGTCTTGACGATAACGGCCTTACACTTAACGTTGATACATCATTGATCCTTGCTCCCGAAAAGCAGAAGCTCTATAAGATATACTTCTACAGAGCCTTCGGCGGCGTAGAGGCAAGCGATACTTCCGATGATACCAAATACATGATTCTTCCCGACGGCTCGGGTTCAGTTATGCCCCTTTTCGGCGGTATGACCACCGATGCTTATTCTGCCCGCGTTTACGGCAGTGACCAGACCTTTAACCCCGGAATCCTCAGCGGACAGTCTGCCCCCGTTCTTTCCAGCTTTGGTATATACGACAGAGGTGATTATTCCGACGAAGGTTCCTACGGTAAGTTGGGCGGAAGCATGATGATGGTTCTTGAGGACGGTGCTGCTCAGGCCTTCATCTCCGCAAGACCCTATAACGAGGTAAGCAACCCCGTTGCTTCTCTTAACTTTGACCTTGTATATTCTGAGCGTGACTACCGTACTTATTCCGGCGGTCAGTCCATAGGCGGAGCATCCACCGATTCCTCCGGTTCCGGTGTTGTTCTTGCAAAGGACGAAACCATAGCAAACTTCGTTGTTCGCTATATGTTCGGTGAAGGCGGAAAGTCCTATTCCGAATATGCTGAAGAATACAGAAATTATCTTATAGAAGCAGGTAAGCTTCCCGCAGAAACCATTTCTGACGGTGCTACTCAGCTCTATATCGACTTTGTAGGAAGCTTTGAGAAGACCGAATCTGTAGTGGGCGTTCCCACTGTAAAGAAAAAGGCTCTCACCTCCTATGCCGATGTCCTTGAAATTCTTGAAAAGCTTAATGCCGACGGTGCAGAAAACGTAAACGCACGTTATCTTTATTGGGCTAATGGCGGCTTCTACAATACCGCTTATAATGAGGTTGAGCTTCTTGACCTTCTCGGCAGCAAGAAAGAACTTACCTCTCTTGTTGAGTACTGTACCGAAAACGGTTACGGATTCTTCCCCAACGTTGATATGCAGTACGTATACAGAGATACCGTAAGTGACGGCTTTAACTACTCTCAGGATTCTGCCCGTAGACTTGACATGCGTCTTGCTACTGTTAACGAAAGAAGTCTTGCTTCCGGTGTTCTTTCTCAGGACCCTGATTTCAAGAAAACCATTATCTCTCCCGATATTCTTCCCGGAATGGCCGCAACATTTGAGGCTTCTTACGAAGAGATTATCGGTAACGGACAGATATCTCTCGCCGCTATGGGCGAATACCTCAACTCCAACTATAAGACCAACCGTAACGTTAACAGAACCAAGTCCTATGAGTATCAGCTCCAGGCTCTTGAAGTCTTTAAGGATTACGAGCTTATGGTTGACAACGGTAACGATTACACTTGGAATCTCGCAGAGCATATTCTCAATATGCCCATGGGCTCTTCCGAATATCTCTCCGCCAAGGAATCCATACCCTTCATCCAGATGGTTCTTCACGGCTACGTATATTACGCGCCCGAAGCATTTAATATCAACGCAAACTATGATGATCTTATTCTTTACTGTATAGAAACCGGTAGTAACGTATACTTCCGTTGGATGGGTGAAGAAGATACGATCCTTTACAACACCGCGTTTACCAACTGGTATTCACTTAACTACAACAACTCTTACGACACAGCACTTGAGGTTTACAACGCCGTTAAGGTTGTTCTCGATAAGGTTGCTTCTCTTCCCATTACCCAGCATGAAGGCTATTCTATGTATGATAGAAAAGTTTATATTGCAGGCGGTGAGGTTACCTACCTCCAGCCCGGTGATCCCGGTTACAGAGAAGGTAGAAAGATAGTTAAGGAAGATACTCGTGTTTGGGTAGACAGCGTTTACAAGACCGTATACGGTGATCAGTACACAGTTTACGTAAACTACAATTCCTTCGACATTCAGTTCGCTGCAGCTGACGGTACCATTATTACCGTTCCTGCAAAAGACTATGTAATTTTTGAGTAAGGGGGTTAAAAACATATGAGCGTACAGGCAAAGAAAACAGTTAAGGCCAGAAAAGCTTCGTTTCTGACCCTCGAGAGAAAGAACAGCCTTTTTGGATATGTATTCTGCTTACCTATCATAATCGGTCTTGCAATAATGTATATCCCCGTGCTTGTTCAGTCTATCATTTACTCCTTCAGTGAAATCGAAATCGTAAAGGGAAAAGGTTTCCAGACCTCTTTTGTAGGTTGGGAAAACTACCGTCAGGCCCTCTTCGTTGAAGAAGGCTTCTTGAGAACCGTTATCGAATCGGTAACGGCCCTCATTCCCCAGATATTCGTTATCATTATCTTCGCATTCTTTATGGCAAACGTTCTTAACCAGAAGTTCCTTGGCAGAACGGTAGCCCGTGTTATATTCTTCATTCCCGTTATTATTTCTACGGGTATTATGAGAGAATTTGAAGAAATGAGCTCTATGCTCGACACCTACAACTCCGGCGAAAAGCTGGAGGTAGGTGGAGCCAGTGCCTCCGGTGCAGCCAACATCTTTAATTATAACCAGCTCAGAGAGGTTATTACCTCTGCCCTTAATAATCCCACTCTTTCGGGTATAGTTTTGGGCGCCATTGACGGTTTGTACTCGGTTATCACCTCTTCCGGTGTTCAGATGCTGGTATTCCTTTCGGGTCTTCAGGGTATTTCAATCAGTATGTACGAGGCCGCAAAGGTTGAGGGTGCTACGGGTTGGGAAGTTTTCTGGAAGATATCCTTCCCCATGATTTCTCCCCTTATTCTCGTTAACCTCATCTACACGGTTATCGACCTCTTCCTTAAGTCCGACAACGCCGCTATCCTTTATATCAACACATATATGGGTAACGCCGCAACCTACGAACTTGCTTCTGCCCTTTCTTGGGTTTATACCCTCGTTGTTCTTGCCTTCGTTGGCATAGCTTGGGTTCTCGTTAAGAAGCTTGTCGTATATCAAGATTAAGGAGGTAAGTAGAATGTCTATTTTCAAGAAAGAAAAAGAAATCATTACCCCCAACGGCGAAGTTGTTACTGTTGAAAACCCCAGCTTCTGGGACAGAATTAAGCCCAAGAAGATGACCGATATGGAGTGGGCAAGATGGAGAAGAAAGAATCTTAACCTCTACGGTCTTGGCAAATTCTGCTGGATAATTCTTCGTTTTATAATCATCTTCGGTATCTCCTTCATGATACTGTATCCCTTCATTGTAAAGCTCATCGTTTCTTTCATGAGCACCAATGATATTACCGACTCTACGGTTATGTATATACCCAGAGAGGGTTCTACCTACTTTATTGAGAAGGCTCTTCTCAGTATGGACTATTGGGTTGCGTTGCTCTACACCGCAATCCTCTCCCTGGTAGTTGCAGTCTTCCAGCTTGCAATCTCCACCTTCGTTGGTTACGGCTTTGCGAGATTCAAGTTCTTTGGTTCTGACGTCCTCTTCTTCGGTGTTATACTTACCCTTATAATCCCCACACAGACCATCACCATTCCTTTGTTCGAAATATTCAGCAATATGTTTGGTTTCAACCTGCTGAATACCTTCTGGCCCTTGGTTCTGATGTCTGCAACGGGTATGGGTCTTAAGAACGGTCTTTACATCTACATGATGCGTCAGTTCTTCCGCGGTATGCCTAAAGAACTTGAAGCTTCCGCTTACATAGACGGCGCAGGCCATCTTAAAACCTTCTTTGTCATCATGCTTCCTAACGCTATGAACATGATGATCACCGTATTCCTCTTTGCCTTCACCTGGCAGTGGACGGATACCACCTACAACGATATGCTTATCTCCGAGTTACCCATACTCACCAATACCATTATGAACGTAACAAAGAGTACCACCGCCGATGCTCTCCAGCAGGCGACCCTCCTTGATACTGCATCTCTGCTCCTCATCGCACCCCTTCTTCTCGTGTTCTTGTTCTGCCAGAGATATTTCGTACAGAGTATTGAACGAAGCGGTCTTGTAGAATAATTAAATAAAAGACAAGTATCTGAAAAAGGGGGCTGTTGCAAATATGATTTGCGACGGCCCCCTTTAGTAGATTGTTTACTACTATTACGGCTATTCCGATTTTAAACAAGGAGTGAAAAGATATGTACGGAGGAATGGGTGGCTTTGGCGGTATGGGAATGCCCCCTCCAAGAGGGTCTGATATTCGCATACAAAAACCCGAAAAACTGAAGGACTGGATTCCCTTTATATTTAAAAGCATCAAGGATACTGCCCGCAGATTGCTCTATATTTATAAACTTGTCTGGGATGCACGGCCTTGGATACTTTTACTCATGACCTTTATGGCCGTCTTTAACGGTGTCGTCCCCGTTATTGGCTCATATATATCTAAGGCTCTTCTTGATAATCTGGCGTTGGCCGCCACGGGACAGTTGGGTGACGATTTCTGGGTTCTTGGCGGACTTTTGGTATTGCAGCTTGGATATCAGTTGGCTGTAAGGCTTATTCATTCTGCAAACAATATGATAAACCGTATATCAAATGAGGTTTTGGTGTACAGTATCAAACTCAAAATTATGAACAAAGCCAAGACCATAGATCTTGCGTCCTTTGACTTGCCCGAATTTTACTCAAAGCTTGAAAATGCAAACAGGGAGGCGGGGAACCGTCCTTTAAGCGTACTCCAGGCCTCATTCTCCATAGTTTCCGCATTTATCAGTCTGGTCAGCTATATTGTTATTCTCGGCGGTTTCCTCCGCTGGGCTCCCGGCGTATTGATAGTAATGGCCATTCCTTCCGCCATTATCCATTATCATTACAGAAAGAAGATGTTCGGTTACGTCCGTCGCCGTTCAAAGGACAGACGTCAGATGGACTATTTCTCAAACCTTATCGTCAACAAGGATATGGTCAAGGAAATAAAGCTTTTCAATCTTGCCGACACCTTTATTGCAAAGTATAAAGAGGTGTTTAATAATTACTTTAAGGGCATAAAGAGCCTCATATACGGCGAAAGTTTTTGGGGAATGGCTCTTAATGTGGTTCACACAGCGGTTAACGGTTCCGTTCTTGTTCTTATAGCAAAGGGCATTTTTGATGGAATTCTTTCCGTTGGTGACTTCAATCTTTACTCGGGCGCGCTCTTTTCCATTTCGGGAGGGGTGTCCGATATAGTAAACACATCTGCGGGCATATACGAAGGAACCCTATTTATAGACAATATGATAGCATTTATGGAGGAAAAGCCCACAGTTGTTCCTTCTTTGGCTCAGCCCAGACGGGTGGAAAGACACATAAATCACGTTATAGAGTTTAAGAATGTGTCCTTCTGCTACCCCGGTACCGATAAAAAGGTGCTTAAAAATATTAATCTTACTATAAAGGGCGGCGAAACCGCCGTTCTCGTAGGCTTGAACGGGGCAGGAAAGACCACCCTGCTTAAATTGCTTACCAGGCTTTACGACCCAACGGAGGGTGTTATTCTCTTTGACGGACACGACATTCGCGAGTATGCCACTGAAGATATATACAGCGTTTTCGGAATCATCTTCCAGGATTTTGGAAAGTACGCCTTTACCGTTGGTGAAAATATCAGCTTTGGTCAGATAGAGCGAAAAGACGACCGTGAAGGTATTGTTGCGGCATCGGAAAAGAGCAGTGCCAACGAGTTTATTGCAAAACTCTCCAATTCCTACGATACACCCCTTACCAGACAGTTTGAGGAGAATGGTCTTGAGCTTTCCATAGGCCAATGGCAGAAAATAGCCGTGTCCAGAGCCTTCTTCCGAGATTCGGATATAATGATCCTCGACGAGCCCACTGCCTCTCTTGACCCCATGGCTGAACAGGAAATATTCTCCCAATTTGACCAGCTCAGGGGAAGTAAGACTACAATATTCGTTTCTCACAGACTTTCAAGCGCCACCATTGCCGATACTATAATCGTCCTTGAAAACGGAGAGATTGTGGAAATCGGTAGTCACCGTGAGCTTATTCAGCTTAACGGTAAGTACGCTGAACTCTTTAATACTCAGGCAAAGAGATACAGAGATAACCCCGAGGCTGATGAGTCTTTGCCCTCGGAGAAGAATTTTCCCTTCCCTCCACCTCCCTTCAGTAGAAGAGGAGAAAGACCTCCCAGATTTGAAAAAGAATAAGAAAAGTGCCGTTCAAGTAGGAACGGCACTTTTTTTTGTTTCGACAAAAGAAGAATAAAAAATGTGGAATATGGAAGAGTAATGGAAAAATTAGGTGTGTAAAGGCTTATTCCGAAAATGTATGACGAACGGTTTTCCTTGAAAGAAAAGGGGTATTCTGTTATAATTATACCACACACAACAACCCTTAAAGGAGATTTATCAATGAGCGAAAATAATGAAGAAAGGGATAAAAAAATATTCAGAGTTATTCCTATAGACTCCATAAAACCAAACCCTCAGCAGCCCAGAAAATATTTTGATTTTGACGAGCTTGTCAGCCTTGCCCAGAGTATCAGAGCGCTGGGAGTTATACAACCCTTGACCGTATGCTATGAAGGAGATGGGCTTTACCGTCTTGTTGCGGGGGAAAGACGTTTGCGCGCCTGTAAAATGGTAGGGTTGAAGAGCGTGCCCTGCATAGTTATTGACGTTAATGACGAGGGCTCCGCAATCCTTGCTCTCGTTGAAAATTTGCAACGTAAAGATTTGGATTTCTTTGAACAGGCTCAGGGGATTTCTGCCATTATTGATGAGCTTGGGTTAAGTCAAGGGGAGGTCGCTGCCCGAATAGGAAAAAGCCAATCTGCGGTGGCAAATAAGCTGCGGCTTTTACGTATTCCCCCCTTGGTTCGGAAAGAGGTTTTGAAATACGGTCTTTCAGAGCGACACGCAAGAGCACTCTTGAAGCTTCCACCCGAGGTAATGAGTGATGCGGTAAAGGTTGCCGCCGATAAGGATATGAGCATCGGGGAGTTTGAGAGATATACAGAGCGTCTGTTTGCCACCTCTGACGGTACTCCCGACGGAATCCGTATGCTTATAAAAAAATCCCCTCCACCAAAGGCGAAGGGGTATATCGGAGATATGAGGGTCTGTTTAAACACAATAGAAAAGACGGTAAAAATGCTCCGTGCCGCAGGTATAACTGCCCATACGGAAAATGCCGATTTTGATGACAGAGTGGTCTATACCATCACTATCAAAAAGTAGATTCAAGTTTTTCTTTGAGATAGAGAATAGCTTCTCTGTATCCTTCAAAACCGTGTCCTGCTATGGTCTTCTCGGCATAAAGGGATACGTAGGAGAATTTGCGGAATTCCTCGCGGGCGGAAATGTCGGATATGTGGACTTCCACGGTGGGGATTCCCACGGCCTTCAGGGCATCGAGAATGGCTACGCTTGTATGGGTATATGCGGCGGGATTGATTACTATGCCGTCAAATGTTTCGTATGCCTTCTGTATTTCGGTTACTATTTCACCCTCGTAATTTGACTGGAAAAGCTTATAGTCTACGTTTGCCTCATGGCAGGCCGATACAATAAATCCTTCCAGATCCTTAAAGGTTCTGTTGCCGTATACTTCAGGTTCTCTTATTCCAAGCATATTAAGGTTGGGGCCGTTTATAATAAGAAATTTCATACCTTTTCCTCCCAGGCGGCCAAAATTGCCGCCGCAGTTTCTGTTGGACTTTCTTTTCCCTCTATTTCTGCATCCGAAAATTCCTCATACAGGGGAAGGCGCTTTTTGTAAAGAGCCGGTAGGTCTGTTGACAGAGGCCTGTCGTTTTTGTCCAGACTTTCAATGGGGCGCTTAAGGAATATAACTGTACCGTTTTGGCGCATAATATCATGATTTTCGGGAATCGTTACTGCGCCGCCACCCGTGGCAATTATTTTTCCGCTTTCTTTGCATATTTCTTTAAGAACGCGGGTTTCTATTTCTCTGAAGACCCTTTCGCCCTCAGATTTAATAATTTCCGACGGGCATTTACCTTCAGTTGCCTTTATTACTTCGTCCGAATCAATGAACTCTTTTCCCGTTAGTAGAGCAAGGTTTTTGCCTGCGGTGGTCTTTCCGCATCCCGGCATACCCACGAGAATAAGATTCTTGGTCTGCTTTTCTATTTCCTTGGTAATACGGTCAATTTCTGACTCTGCAATATTAGTATCGGTGAATATTTCACATGCCAATTTAGCTTGGGCGACCAGCATTGAAAGACCGTTTATGCAGGGAATACCACGCTTTTGCCCTTGAATAAGCAGTTCTGTAAGGGAAGGATTGTATATAACGTCTATTATTCCCTTGCAATCGGGGAAGAAATCAAGGTCAACGGGGGATTCGCCGTTCTTTGGGTACATCCCTACGGGCGAGGCGTTTACCAATACGTCCGTGTCCGAATGTTTTTTCAGATTTTCGGGCGTATTATCTTTTCTTGAAAGGATAACGATTTTTTTAGCCCCCATATCGGTAAGAACTGCGGTTGCGGTTTTTGCGGTTCCTCCACTACCGATAATGAGAATTTTTCTATCCCTTATCTTTACCCCCAGCTTTTTTACCATATAGCTGAAGCCGTAATAGTCTGTGTTATCTCCGTATATTTTGCCGTCGGGCATCTTTTTTACGGTGTTTACACAGCCTATTTTTTTTGCTCTGTCGGTGAGTACGTCACATAGGGCGTAGACCTTTTCTTTATAGGGAATGGTAACGTTAAAGCCGTTAAGGTTACAAGCCTTTATCCAACCTTCCACTTCGTCTTCGGGCATTGGGTAAAGCTTATATTCGTAATCCGCCAGTTGGGCGTGTATTTGGGGAGAAAAGCTATGTCCCAGCCTTCCGCCCAAAAGACCAAATTTCATTTTTCGGCCAGACCTTTCTTATACTATTTCCGAATAACTGCCCAGATATACCAACTCGTCAACGTCGTGCTCAAGCTCGCAGAGAAGTTCAGCAAGGGCGGGGGAGTATACGGAAACGCCTATATCGAAGTAGAACATGAACTCGAAATCCTTGCCGGGAATGGGGCGGCTTTCAAGCTTGACTATGTTAACGCCCAGTGAGGCAAACCTTGCCAATACGTTATACAGAGAGCCGGGACGGTGGGGGAGAATAAGCTTGATACTTGTTCTGTCGCTGCCGGGATATACTTCGGGTTCCTTGGAAATGCAGATGAATCTGGTATCGTTGCCGCCGTTATCCAGAATATCGGACGCGATAACCTTTAATCCGTACTGTCTTGCAGAGGTGCTGGATGCTATAGCCGCAATATCGGTTCTGTCCGATTCGGCCACGGTCTTTGCCGCAACGGCGGTATTTTCGCATATGGTTATTTTTATGTCTTTATGGTCTGCAAGGAACTGAGCGCACTGGTTAAGAGCCTGCTCGTGGGAGATGATTTCCTTTATGTCGGAAAGGTTGGTGCCCGGCTTTGCAAGAAGCTCGTGGGTTATTCTGCAACGGATGCTTCTTACGATATGGAACTTGTACTTTGACATAAGGTCGTAAACCTTGTTTACCGAGCCTGCGGTACTGTTTTCAAGGGGAAGTACACCGTAACGGCAAAGACCTGAATTTACGGCCTTGAAAACTCCGTCAAAGCTATTGAAGAACATGATGTTGGGTACGGCAAAGAGCTTTTCGCAGGCAAGCTGAGAGTATGCGCCCTCAACTCCCTGACAAGCAACGGTGGCTTTTTCGGGGAAAAGGTTGGGGGTGGTTTCCAGAGCCTTCTTTATCTTTTCCGAAAGGGCACTTTTGGGTGAGGTTGTCTGTATCTGGCAGGAACGGCTCAGATTCATTATGGTGGAGAAGAGGACTCTGGTATACTGGGAATACTCTTCGCCTGCAAGGTCGCTTACCTTGGTCAGAAGAGCTCTTTCTCTTGCGCCGTCGTATATGGGAAGAGAGTTCTGTTTTTTATATTCGGCAATATTTTTTGCCGTATCCATTCTTTTCTTGAAAAGTTCAACGATTTCTCTGTCTATTTTATCAATATCGTTTCTGTAATCGTTCATGTCCATGATGTGTATCTTCTTTCTGTAATTAGTTTAAGTTTACTATGGCTATTGCCGCCGCCGCCTCGCATACGGAAGGGGTTCTTGTGAGGATACAGGGGTCGTGGCGGCCTGTTACGGTGAGCTTTTCGGCCTTTCCCGTCATCAGATTTACAGTATCCTGCTCAATTCCTATGGAGGGGGTGGGCTTAAATACGGCTCTGAATATTATGGGCATACCCGAGGTTATTCCACCAAGGATTCCGCCGCAGTTGTTTGTTTTGGGAAGGGGCTTTCCTTCTTTGTCGGTAATAAAGGGGTCGTTTGCCTGAGATCCCTTCATTTTTGCAAAGTCAAACCCTGCTCCGAATTCGATGCCCTTTACCGCGGGAACTGCAAACATGGTCTGGGATATAAGACTTTCCACACTTCCAAAGAAGGGTTCGCCAAGTCCGGGTTCCAGCCCGTAGATGCCAACCTCTGTGATTCCGCCTACGGAATCTGCTGTGGAGGATGCTTCTTTTATGGCATCCTTCATTTGCTCTGCCTTTTTATCGTCAATAACGGCAAAGTGGCTTGTTGCGAGCTTTTGGAAAAGTTCTTCGGAAGGGCTTTCCTGAGGTAGGTGTTGGTCCTGTACGCCGTATACTTCGTAAATATGGGAGATTATCTTTACGCCCTTCTGTTCAAGCAAGGTTTTACATATAAAGCCTGCCGCACACATGGGGGCGGTGAGTCTGCCGGAAAACTGTCCTCCACCTCTGATATCGTTATGTCCGCCATATTTGATAAATGCGGCGTAATCGGAATGAGAAGGTCTGGGAAGGGCTTTTAGCTTATCGTAATCGGCGGAGCGTGCATCCGTATTTTCTATAATCATACAAATGGGAGCGCCGCAGGTGAGTCCGTCGGGGCCTAAGCCCGATATAAATCGTACCTTATCGGCTTCTTTTCTTTTGGTGGCAAATTCTCCGCCGGGCGCTCTGCGTGCCATGAATCTATCAAGGGCTTCCATGTCTATTTTCAGCCCTGCGGGTACGCCGTCAACCACGGCTCCCATTGCCTCTGAATGGGACTGCCCGAAAAGAGTAACCTTAATTTTATCTCCAAATGTTGCTGCCATACTAATCCTCCAAAATATTTCCGCCCAAGGTTTTCATATGGGTGAAGAATGTGGGATAAGACTTGTTTTTCGCTTCGGCACCGTCAATGATTACGGGCGTTTTGCATATGTTCGACGCTACCGCCGCCGCCATTACTATTCTGTGGTCGTTATGAGAGTTGACCTTTCCTCCGTTGAGACCTCCCGTGCCCCTTATTATCAAGCCGTCGTCGGTTTCTTTTGCATTACCGCCTAATGAGGTTATAAGGTCAACTGTGGTAGCTATTCGGTCACTTTCTTTTAATCTTAAACGGGATGCATTGTAAATTACCGTTTCTCCTTCGGCGGCGCAAGCAACTACTGAAATGACGGGAACAAGGTCGGGAATATTCTTTGCATCTATCTTGATTCCCTTCATGGGAGCGGGGGATACGGAGATTTCTCGGTCTATTTTCACCTTTGCTCCAAATCTTTCAAGCAAGGAGGTGATTTCTTTATCTCCCTGCAACGATTCGGGGTCAAGTCCGGTCATCTGTACGCCGTTTCCCAACGCTCCTGCCGAAAGCCAGAATGCGGCGTTTGACCAGTCACCCTCTGCGTGGCAGTCTTTAAGGGTATAGGGGGAATTGGGTACTGTATATAAATTGTTATCTTCTTTAACGTCTACGCCGCTTTTTCTCATTGCTGACACCGTCATGTCAACGTAGGAGCGGGATTCAAATTCTCCCGTTACCTTTACCGAGCCACCGCCAACCAGCGGTAGCATAAGGAGTAATCCCGTGATGTATTGGGAGCTGACGTTGCCGGGGATTTCGTAATCTCCACCCATGGCTTTTCCTTCTACGGTAAAGGGAAATATACCTTTTTCGGAGAGGGTGCAGCCCTTATGACCGAGGATTTCGTACAGCGGGGAAAGGGGTCTTTGGGGAAGTCTGCCCGAGGCCTTGAAAATTGCTTTTCTTCCAAGTCCCGCAACTACGGGAAGCATAAATCTTAAGGTGGAGCCGCTTTCTCCGCAATCGAGGACGGCGGTCTCTTCTGTGGGGATTTTTTTTATGGGTGTTACTCGGATTTTATCTTCGTCAAGAAGGATTTTTGCTCCCAAGACTTCAAGACATCTGCAGGTTGCTTCTATGTCCTTTGATATTCCGTTACACTGAATGGTAACCTCTTCTTGGGAAAGGGCTGCGCATATAAGCAATCTGTGAGCCGATGACTTTGAGGCTATGGCTTGAACCTGTCCTGAAAGTTTTACGGGTGAAACTGTGGCAATCATCCTTTTGGGAGTCCTCTCTTTAAAATTTTCCGAGTAAGATATATTCCTTAAGGTCGGTGACTTGAATCTTTTCCATTACGCAGTTGCCGAAATCCTTTGGAAGAATAAGAGTTAAGCTGTCCTGTTCTCTCTTTTTATCCGAGCAAGCCGCCGAATAGAGCAGGTCGGGGGAAATGTCGCTGTTTATTGGAAGGTCGTATTCTTTGCAAAGGGATTCCAGGCTGTTGAGAAAATCTGAAGAACAAATGCCTTTTTTCAAACAAGCTCTTGCGATTATACACATACCTGCGCCTACGGCACTTCCGTGGGTAAGGGAAAAATTGCTGGATTTTTCTATGGCGTGACCTATGGTGTGGCCGAGATTGAGGAGCTTTCTTTCGCCTCTGTCAAATTCGTCGGCCTCTACGATATCACGTTTAATGCCTACGCATATTTCAATTACTTCCTCGGCGTTCTCTTTAATTCCCTTTTTCACCAACTCCAAGAGTCGGCCGCCCTTAAGCACTGCATACTTTATAACCTCGGCGCAGCCGTCGTGGAAATCTCTGTTGGTAAGGGTGTTGAGGGTTTCGGGGTCGCAGAAAACTGCTATGGGCTGATAGAAGGCGCCCAAAAGATTTTTTCCCGCCTTTAGATCAACGGCTGTCTTTCCGCCTACAGAGGAGTCAACGGCGGCTAAAAGGGTGGTTGGTATCTGGATAAAGTCTGTTCCTCTCTGGTAAAGGGATGCTGAAAGCCCTGTAATATCGCCTACTACACCGCCTCCCAGTGCAACGAGAAGGTCACTCCTCGTAAGCCCTGCTTCTGCACAAGCTTCAACTATCTTTATCATATTCTCGGGCGTTTTTGATGCTTCTCCTGCGGGAAGAATATGCTCAGAAACAGTAAATCCGTATTGGGAAAGGCTTTTTTTTACCCTATCTCCGTAAAGAGGATAAACGTTTGTATCTGAAACGATGAAAGCCTTACCGGCAGAAGATACTTCTCTTGTATGTTTGCCGATGCTGTCAATAAGTCCGTTTTCTATATGAACCTTATATTGGGTTGAGGCTTTGACTGTGAGGGTCCTCATGAGTCTATCCTTTCTTTTGCCTCTCTGCCCTCCTTGAGGAGAAGGCGGAGGGTTTCTTCGTCCTTAGCCTTTATGGCGTCGCGGTATTTTGTAAGCTCCTTTATGAGAATATCAAGCTCGTTTGTCAGGTTATCGCCGTTGTCCATAAACAGCTCCGTCCACATATTTTCGTTAAGGTATGCTACTCTGGTCATATCCTTGTAGCTGCCCGCGGAGATTCCCTTGTGCTCGTTTGCCGAAGGGCTTTTAACGTATGCGTTTGAAACCACGTGGGCAAGCTGTGAGCTGAAAGCAATGAGTCTGTCGTGCTTTTCGGCATCCATAACGGTTATTTTGGCAAAGCCTATTTCTATTATCGCATCTCTGGCTTTGCCGAGAACGTAAACGTCCTCCTCGTGTTTGGGAACAAGCACGAAGCAGGCATTTTTGAACATGGTATCCTTGGCGTATTTAATGCCCGAGTATTGGGTTCCCGCCATGGGATGGCCACCGATAAAATGGAAGCCGTTTTCTTCCGCAAGGGCAAAACCCTTTTTGCAGACGGCCCTTTTAGTGCCTGCGCAGTCAATAACTATACTGTCTTTTTTGAAATGCTTTGCGTTATCTTCTATATATTTTATCGTAGCTTCGGGATATAGGGAAAGAAAAACTACGTCGCAGTCCTTTAAGGTCTTTGTATTTAGTTCACCGTCTATAACACCGCTTAACAGAGCGTAATCAAGGACTGGCTTTGATCTGTCTGTTCCTAAAACTTTGTGATCTGTATTTTTCTTCGCGCTTTTTGCAAGGGAGCCTCCTATAAGACCGAGGCCTACTACACCGATATTCATAATTAATTCTTCCTTTGAAAGGTGGTTGTGTTCGGAATATTATTTTCCGTTTACAACGTTAAGTATTTGTCTGACCTTCATGGCCACGTCGTCAAATTGGTCGGGAGTAAGGGACTGTGCGCCGTCACAGAGGGCCAACTTGGGATTGTTGTGAACCTCTATCATAAGACCGTCTGCTCCGCAGGCAGCCGCCGCGCAAGCCATGGGTGATACCATACGTGCTATACCGCAGGCATGAGAGGGGTCAACGATAACGGGAAGATGGGTAAGCTCATGAAGGGCGGGTACTGCAGAGATGTCCAGAGTGTTTCTGGTGTATGACTCGTAGGTTCTTATACCTCTTTCACAGAGAATAACCTTTTCGTTACCTCCTGCCATAATGTACTCGGCACTCATAAGCCACTCTTTTATGGTGTTTGCAAGACCTCTCTTGAGGAGTATGGGCTTATCTGTTTTTCCAAGCTCCTTGAGAAGCTCAAAGTTCTGCATGTTTCTTGCGCCTACCTGGATCAGGTCAACATCTTCAAAGAGGGGAAGGTGGGCGGCATTCATTATTTCGGTTACTATGGGGAGGCCCGTTTCTTTTTTGGCTTCAAGAAGAAGTTCTATGCCTTCTGCTTTAAGACCCTGGAAGTCGTAAGGAGAGGTTCTGGGCTTGAATGCACCGCCGCGGAGAAGGGTAGCGCCTCCGGCCTTTACTCTTTTAGCAACTTCGATAATCTGCTCTTCGCTTTCAACGGAACAGGGGCCCGCTATAATGGCAAAATGGCCGCCGCCTATCTTAACGCCACCAACGTCGATAACCGAATCGTCGGGATGGAATTTTCTGTTTGCCTTTTTATAGGGCTCGGTAATTCTGGTAACTCTTTCAATAACGTCCAGACCTTCCAGCAGGTCAATATCAATCTTGGAGGTGTCGCCTATCAGGCCGAGAACGGTCTGGTATTCACCTTCGGAAATATGAACTCCGATGTTCATACCTTTAAGCCAATTAATCAGGTTTTCCTGTTGCTGGGGTGTTGCATTGTGTTTAAGTACCGCAATCATTTCAGTTTCCTCCGAATATATAAAGGTTTATTTATAACAAAAAAAAATGCTCCGTCAGTGACCAGTCACTGCGGAACTCATTCAAAATATGAAAGAGAGCATTGTTCACATTAACGAACATTTGCAGCACAAATCACTTTTACTTCTCGGTTGCGGATGCAAAATAAAAGTAAAAGTAAAAAAAGTATGCAGCGAAAATGTTAGTCTTCATTGCCTTTGCGTCTCCTATATTA
Source organism: Eubacteriales bacterium (assembly GCA_045542755.1). Lineage (GTDB taxonomy): Bacteria > Bacillota > Clostridia > Oscillospirales > UBA644 > JAZQLP01. Next base: position 14,301 of record JAZQLP010000061.1, on the reverse strand, counting down.
CTGTGAGTGTATCATAGCACAAAAAAAACCGATTGTCAATACTTTAGCAGAGTGATTTATAAAAAAGTCACATTTTTTGTGCCTCAGATACATACAAGTAAAGAGCCGCCTTCTTGACGGCTCTTTACTTTATAGGGCTTATTCACCCGTGGGTTATTGACCCGTGGGTCATTCACCCACAAACATCTGTGCAATAAAGGAATCCTGAGAAAGGATAAGAACTCTCTTTTCGTTATTCTGATTAGCCATCGCTATTCTCATTGCTTCCAGTGAGCGGTAAAACTCATAAAATTCCACCTGATCGGGAGTTGCATAAGCTTCGGCAATTATTCTCATATATTCGGCTTCACCCTCACCCTTGAGCTTTTCGGCTTCGGCAGAGGCTTCGCTTATGATAATAGCGGCCTGCTTATCGGTGTCGTTTCTGATAACGGAGGCTTCAAGTTCGCCTTCGGCGATGTACTTTGCCGCCATCTGCTGTCTTTCGGAAATCATTCTTTCATATACTGCGGCCTCGTTGTCCTCGGGAAGGTCAAGCTTTTTGATTTCTATGGACATTACCTTAACGCCGTATTCGCTTGTTACCTGCTGATTTACCATTTCGGTAATAAGGCCGTTTACTTCGTTACGGCTGTTTTCGGAAGCTCCGGACTGAATAATGCTGGTCTGCTCCATGGTACCCATGGTATTCTTTACAACGCTGAATGTCGCCGCGTCAAGACGGCTTTCCATTTCGTCAACGGTACCTATGGATTGAACGAAGGTAAGGGGATCGGTTATCTTCCATACAACGTAACTATCTATTACCAACGCCTTTTTATCTGAGGTAAGTACGTCGGAGGGGGTTACGTCGTAAACCAAAAGATTTTTGGGAAGATAGGAAACGTCCTCCATAAAGGGTATCTTTATATAAATACCTGCTTCATCTTTTATGGAAACTACTTTTCCAAACTGTCTTACGATACCGTACTGGTCTTCAGCCACGGTGTATGCGGTGGAGGCGATAAGAATAACTGCAAGAGCAACTATTATGCCTGCGATTATAAGGGATAATTTAGCTTTCTTAGTCATTATCTTACTCCTCCTTCCTCATTGCCGTTTACAAAGCTGTCCAAGGGCAGCACGTTAAGGGTATTGCCGTCAGAGGTTTCTATATAAAGGTCAACTCCGGGGAGAATATCCTCTATCATTTCAAGGTAAAGGCGTTTTCTGGTTACGTCGGGGTTAAGGGCGTATTGTGCATACATCTCCTTAAACTTTGCAACGTCACCCTCTGCGGCGTTGATCCTTTCCTGCTTATAGGCTTCTGCATCCTTAAGTATCTTGTCGGCTTCTGCGTTAGCTTCGGGGATAACTGTGTTCTGGTAAGCAGTTGCCTGATTTATAGCCGTTTCCATTTGTTGTTTTGCCGTTTCAACGTCCTTGAATGCGGCGATAACTTCCTGTGTGGGAGGCTCTGCATCCTGAATCTTTACTTCCAGTATCTGTATACCGATATCGTATTCGGTAAGTTTTTCTGCCATAAGTTCTTTTACGCTTGACTGAATGGCAACCTTTCCGTCGGTAAGGACGTTATCAACGTCGTAGGAACCTATAACGTCTCTGGCCGCAGCCTTGGCGATATTGGAGAGTATGGATATCGGATCCTCTGAACTATAAAGGAACTTCTGGGGATCGGATACCTTCCATTCCATAAAGAAGTCTACAGCAACAACGTTGTAGTCGCCGGTTATCATTTTTGCATCGCTTGTGGATACTGCTTGACCAAAGCCGGTTTCGGTATATCCCAGGCTGAGTTTTCTGGTGGTCATGTCCACCTTTTCCACGTGCTGAATGGGGTCGGGAAGCTTAAAGTTAAGACCCGCATCCTGTATTGCGGTTACCTTGCCGAAGGTTGTGACTACGCCTTTTTCTGTTTCTCCTATGCTGTAAAAACAGTTAAAGAAGAATACGGCAACCACGAGAAGGACGGGGATTATCCACGCGAAGTGGAGCCATTTTTTCTGCATTATGTGTTTCTCCTTTTGTTTATATATGAAAAGGCAGACTGACATCTTTCGATGGCAGTCTACCCTTTATGCCATCAATACTTACTTTGCGTATTCGACAGCTTTGCTTTCTCTTATAACGTTTATCTTGATCTGGCCGGGGTATTCAAGCTCGTTTTCGATCCTGTTTGCAATATCGCGAGCCAGGATAACCATTGCATCGTCGGAGATCTCTTCGGGACGAACCATAACTCTGATCTCACGGCCTGCCTGAATTGCGAAGGATCTTTCTACGCCGCCGAAATCGTTTGCGATTCCTTCAAGCTTTTCAAGACGCTTGATATAGTTTTCTATATCCTCTCTTCTTGCACCGGGACGGGCAGCGGAGATTGCGTCGGCTGCCTGAATAATAGCTGCCAGCAAGGTCTTTGCCTCTACGTCGCCGTGGTGAGCTTCGATTGCGTGAACGATCTTTTCGCTCTCTTTATATTTACGGGCCAGTTCTACACCTATGGAAATATGAGAACCTTCGGTGTTCTGGTCAAGAGCCTTTCCTATATCGTGGAGAAGACCGGCTCTCTTTGCCGAATTAACGTCAATTTTAAGTTCTCCCGCCAGAAGTCCCGCAATGTGGGAAACCTCGATGGCGTGATTGAGAACGTTCTGTCCGTAGGACGTTCTGTAATGGAGACGGCCGAGGAGCTTGATAAGTTCGGGATGGATACCGTGGATACCAGTCTCGAATATTGCTCTTTCGCCTTCTTTTCTGATGGTGCTGTCAACCTCTTTGCGAGCTTTTTCAACCATATCACCGACTCTGGTGGGATGGATTCTGCCGTCCTGAATAAGGTTTTCAAGAGCGATTCTTGCAACCTCTCTTCTAGCGATATCAAAGCTTGAAAGGGTGATCGTTTCAGGGGTATCGTCAATTATTACGTCAACGCCCGTAAGATTTTCAAGGGCCTTGATGTTTCTGCCTTCACGTCCGATGATTCTTCCCTTCATTTCATCGTTGGGAAGCGCTACTACCGATACGGTAGCCTGAGAAACGTGGTCGGAAGCGCATTTCTGAATAGCAAGGGTGAGAACGTGCTTTGCTTTGTCCTCTGCTTCTTCCTTTGCTCTCTGTTCTGCTTCCTTAATGTAAAGGGCTTTTTCGTGAGCCAACTCGCTTTCCAGATTTGCAAGGATGTATTCTCTTGCCTTTTCTACGGTCAAGCCGCTGATCTGTTCGAGAGCTGCAAGCTGCTGAACCTTGATTTCGTCGATTTCAAGACTCTTCTTTTCGGTTTCAGCAAGCTTCTTTGCAAGATTGAGTTCTTTCTGCTCAAAAGCCTCTGCTCTTTTGTCTAAAACTTCTTCTTTTTGAATGATGCGCTTTTCCATACGCTGGACTTCATTTCGTCTGTCGCGTATTTCTTTTTCTGCTTCGGTTCTGTTTCTGTGGATTTCCTCTTTTGCTTCAAGCAAGGCTTCTTTCTGCTTTGTTTCAGCAGTTTTAATTGCTTCGTTAACAATGTTTCTTGCCTTTTCTTCTGCGGAGCCTATGGTTGCTTCAGCAACCTTTTTGCGCCAAAGGATTCCGAGTGCAAAGCCGACGAAGACGCATACGACGCCTACTACGGCGGCCAGTATGATCGTGCCTGTAGTACCCATCCGGTGAGTACCTCCAATCTATATAATTAAGATAAAATCCCGGACGGCCTTTATATACGGTCACCTAAAAACAATATTCGATACCAAATTAATCACGAGTATATTTTTATGTAAAGCATCCGTTCTCGGCTAACAGCTTAAAATCGGTGCAGTTGCGAAAATATATTAAGGACAATACCAAGGGTATTTTATCACGTATATTATTATACTATATATAGCGGTCTTTGTCAAGTGGCTAATTTGACATTTTGGAAACTTTGGCCTTTTGGCTCAAACGGAACATCACTTGACATAAAAGATAATATATGGTATAATATAATGTACGGAGAAAGCGCGGCCCTATTTTAATAAAAAAACCATAAAAATGCCTGTTTTGAGCATTGTTTATGCAAAGTTCGTTAAAATATCAAAGAAATAACATTGAATTGAGAGCCCGCTTACTGTATAATAAAGAATGGTATTTTGCGTACCATAAATAATACAAGTCAAAATATATTTTATAGAATGGAGATTGACCATGCTGATAAAAAACAACAAAAACGGTACAGTTTCTATAGACGAAGAGGTAATCAACAGCATAACCTCTATCGTTGCCAGCAAATGTTTCGGCATCGCAGGCATGGAATCAAAAAACGCTACGGAGGAGTTCTGGAGCCTTTTTAAGAAGGATTCAAACGACAAGGGTATCCATGTCCGTTGCGAGAATAACGAAATAATAATTGACCTTCACATTATGGTCGTATATGGAATAAACATCCCCGCTATTACCGACAGCATCATTCACAAGGTTGCTTATACGGTAGAGGATATGACGGGCTTCAACGTTAAAAGCGTAAACGTTTACGTTGATAAGGTTAATACAAAATAAGGAGACAGATCAATGGTAAACGGTAAAATCTACAGGGAAATGGTTATTTCCGCTGCAAATTTGCTTGAAAGTAAAAAAGAAGAAATAAACAGTCTTAACATATTCCCCGTTCCCGACGGCGATACGGGTATAAACATGAGCCTTACCATGTCTGCAGGCAGACGTGAGATGGAAGGTTTCTCGGGTAACCTTTCCGAATGTTCGGCAAAGGTAGCCGCTGCTCTTCTCCGCGGAGGCAGAGGTAACTCGGGCGTTATTCTTTCTCTCTTTTTCAGGGGCTTTTCCAAGGCTCTTGCCGGAAAGGACGAGGCTGACCTCCAGACCGTTGCTGCTGCATTCGCAGGCGGTGTAGAGGCTGCTTATAAAGCCGTAAGACATCCTACTGAGGGTACTGTGCTCACCGTTATGAGAGTTATGGCAGAAAAGGCTGCCCAGATTGCTCCCCAGTATGATGAAACCGACGACGTCGCAGGCTTCTTCGGAGCCCTTCTTTGTGAGTGTCACGATATCCTTTCAAAGACTCCCGAAATGCTCCCCGTTCTCAAGCAGGCAAACGTTGTGGACGCAGGAGGCATGGGCTTTACCGTTATCTTTGAGGGTATGACTATGGTTGCCAAGGGCGAGGGCATGGCTAAGGCCGTTTCTCCCGTATCTGCCGGTACCAATTCTTCCGCCGATTTCGGTTCCGTGTCCACCGGTGATATAAGATTTGCATACTGCACCGAGTGTATAGTTGATAAGGATGACTCCTGCACCGACGAAAAGATAGCAGGTCTTCACTCTTATATAGACGGCGTTGGTGACAGCGTTGTATTCGTTGACGATGACACCTTTGTTAAGTTCCACGTTCATACCAACGTTCCCGGTAAGGTTCTTACCCAGGCGCTTAAGTGCGGTTCCCTGTCGATGGTTAAAATCGAGAATATGAGAAATCAGCATTCCGAAATGACCATAAAGCAGGAAGAAGCCCAGCCCCAGGAAGAGGCACCCTTGCCTCCCGAAAAGAAGTACGGTTTCGTTTCCGTAGCCGCAGGTGAGGGTATGGTTGCCGTATTTAACGACCTTGGCGTTGACAGCATGGTTGAAGGCGGTCAGACAATGAACCCCTCTACCGAGGATATTATCTCCGCTATTAACAGAACTCCCGCTGAGATAGTTTACGTTCTCCCTAACAACAAGAATATCTACATGGCTGCAAAGCAGGCCGAGGCTATAGTTACCGATAAGAAGGTTGTGGTTCTCAAGACCCACACCATTCCTCAGGGCATAAGCGCTATGTTGGCATTTGACTGCGATGCTGAAGAGGCTGACAATACAGCCGCAATGAAGGAAGCGATGAAGAAGGTTACCACCGCAAAGCTTACCTTTGCTGCAAGAGACAGCTCCTTTGACGGCATGGAAATCAAGGAAGGCCAGATTCTCGGTCTTGTTGAAAACGACGTCAAGTACGTTTGTGATTCCCGTGAAGAGTGCCTTGCGCAGATAGCCGAAGATATCAAGGATAAGGATTACATCACCCTTTTCTATGGCGAAGGCATTGACGAGGCCGAAGCAAATGCCGCAGCAGAAGTACTGCAGGCAGCTATTGGTGATTCTGTGGAAATCACCGTTATAAACGGTGGACAGCCCGTATATTATTACGTAATCTCTGCAGAAAACGCTTAAGGCTTTCTGCCTAAAATTAAATATTGAACTTTCGGAGGTGGAGTAAATGGTTAATTACAAGAAAGCGACACTGTTGTTGCTTGCCGGATTACTCTGCCTCTTTTTCCTTTACGGATGCTCTTTTTCGGGTTCGGGGGACATAAATCTCCGTTATCCGGAGCGTTCCGACAGGGAATCGGCAGTATATGAGTTCGTTGAAGAGTACTCAAGTAACAACTATTCCCTGGCTTATGCATCCCGAGGCAACTACCTCAATCCTATAATTTTCAGAGATCTGAACGGTGACGAAATGGCCGAGGCTATAGTCAGCTACGTTCCCTTGGTGGCTTCGGGAAAGACGGTAAAGACCATTATTCTCAGAGAGGAGAAAAATGGGGACTTTGCTCTTATGGGTGTAGTCAACGGTCTATCCGACAGTATAGACAAGATAGAGTTCGGAGATATGACGGGGGATGGAATTGACGAAATAATTATAGGGTACAGCGCCCTTACCGAATATTATCCCTCCACCATGACCTTGATTTATTACAATCAGCAAACTGGGGGATATATGCCCGGGCATATGGCAGACTACCACGATTTTCTTTGTTCCGACTTTAATAACGACGGCGTAAATGAGATACTCAATATTACTTACACCAGTATATCTGCCATTCGTTCCACCGCAAACTGTCTTGTATATGATTTTAATCTGCAAACCTTTAGGTCCCTTTCGGGAAGTGCTTATCTAACAAATACCGACACCTGTTACCGAATTGAAAAGGGCGAGACTGCGGACGGCTCTTCGGCTGTATATATCACCTCAAAGCAGGGATCTATGCTTAAAAGTACTGAGATCCTTGTTTGGAGTGGCGACGCTCTTGTTCCCGTAAATCTCTCCATTGATAAGTCTTACGGCATAGTTGATAAGTTCCTTTATTACGGAAACGCCATAGCCCAGGATATAGACGGTGACGGCGTTGTGGAATATCCCGTAAGTGATGTGACAGATGAGAGCAAAATATCTGCCGACATAAAGAACGCCGTAAGCTCCCTGAGTAAGGAAATGCTCCAGTACACCTGCTCTTGGTACTATGTGGAAGAAAATTCCTCCGTATACGATTTTTCTTGCTATTTGAATACGGATTTGGGTTATTATATAACTATTAAGAACCCCTCTTATTATACGGACATTGCCGTATATCTGGACAGCTCCGATAATATGCTCTTCTACTACGTAGCGGAAAACGGGCAAAAAGAGCTTCTTTTCTCCGTTGTTGCATCCTCCTCAGCTCCCGCAGATAAGAATACACAGCTTTTACATATAAGCAAAACGGATACCTATCTGAGCTATATCGTTAATCCTCAGATATCCGCAGAGGCATATCAGAAGCTTATACCTATCGGTGAGCTTAAAGACAGTATCACCGCAACAGGTATAATAACCGCATCCTAATTGAAAGGAATAAGCGCAAAATGAAAAACGTTCTTATAATGGACGACGAAAAATCCATAAGAGATCTTTTGGTCATTAATTTTAAAAGAGCAGGATATACGGTTCACGAGGCAGATTGCGGCCGCGCGGCTCTTAAGGTGTTTGAGGAAAATCCCGATATAATCCTTGCTATACTTGATATTATGCTCCCCGACATAGACGGATTTCAGGTATGCAGACGTCTGAGAGAAAAGAACCGTAACATGGGCATAATCATGCTTTCGGCAAAGGACCTTGACGAGGATATGCTTTCGGGCTACGGCTCGGGTGCAGACGATTACGTCAAAAAACCCTTTTCTCCCGCTATCCTTATAGCGAAAGCAGACGCTCTTTGCAGAAGAGTAGAGTCTGTTGCTTCCTCATCGAGAGGCCAGACCGAGGCTCCTAAGAAGAGTTCTGCCATTTATTCTTATGAAGGCTCACCCTTCTCCCGTGATACCAGAACAAACAGCTTTTATAAAAACGGAAAGCCCCTTGACCTTACTCCCACAGAGGTTAACATCCTTAAATTCTTCCTTGAACATCCTGATACCCCTCTTACAAGAGAAGAGATATTGCAGGGTGTTTGGGGCGAGGATTTTTACGGCGACCCCGATATAGTAAACGTAAATATTCGTCGCCTGCGAGTAAAGATAGAAGAATCAGCAAAGGCTCCCAAGTATATAAAAACCGAGTGGAATTACGGTTACAGATGGAGTAACGGCGAAGAATAAAGAGAATTTCAGTATATGGAAGGAAGGTGTATCCCTGTGCGTATAGCTATGAAGATGAACTCAATAACGGGCAGATGGATCACCAATATCCTATCCATTATAATTATTGCCCTGGTTATAGTTGAGGTTGCGGTAATTGCTCTTTCGGGTAACAGTATAGACTCTTCTGTTGATAACTATCTCCAGAGCCAAGGCTCCCTCATTCAGAAGTATTTTTCAGAATACATAAAAGAAAACAACTATGATTTCGGTGCTACTGCAAAGGACGTTCTTTCCATTGCTGTGGATTACGAAAATCTTAAAGTACAGATATTTGCTACCGACGGCCATATGGTGGCATCTACGGCAGGATATTATTCAGGAGAAGAGGTATATCTTACCTCTGTTCCCGTCATAGACAGAATCAGAGATATTGCCACGGGTGAAAGCTTGGTGGTTTATACTGCTCCTCTTGAGGATGGGGTAGGCAATATACTCGGTAGCGTAAGACTCGCTTCGTCCCTTGCCCAGGTAAACGTTCAGAAGGCCGTTTTTATTGTTGTTACTCTTGTTCTCGGAGCATTGATGATAGGCGTAATGGCTCTGTCTGGAACCTATTTTATAAAGTCCATAGTTAACCCCATCAGAGAAATAGCCGTTACGGCAAAAACTATTTCAAAGGGTGACTTTACTGCCAGAATAGATAAAAAGCAGGACGACGAAATAGGCGAGCTTACCGACAGTATCAATAATATGGCCGCAGACCTTTCCAAGATCGACCAGATGAAAAACGACTTTATTTCATCCGTTTCCCACGAGCTCCGAACGCCTCTTACGGCCATTAAGGGTTGGAATGAAACTCTGATGTCCTGCGACCCTGAGGAGGATAACGAAACCATAAAAATGGGATTGGGCGTTATCGCTTCCGAGGCTGACAGACTTTCCAATATGGTGGAAGAGCTTCTTGATTATTCAAAGATACAAAGCGGAAAGGTTACCCTTTCCATAAAAAACGTGGACGTTTCCGAGATTATGGCGGAAACCGTGCTGGTATTTAAGGAAAAGGCGGCAAAAAGAGGCATTAAGCTCATATACCACGGACAGTCGGGGCAGATGCCCTGCGAAGGCGACGATGCAAGAATAAAGCAGGTATTCGTCAACGTGGTGGATAACGCCATAAAGCATTCTTACGATAACTCCGAGATAAACGTCTTTGCCGAAAGGATAGAGGGCGGTTATGCTCTGACCGTTGCCGATAAAGGTGAGGGCATAAGAGAAGAAGATCTGCCTTATATCAAGACCCGTTTCTATAAGGGAAGATCAAACGTGCCCGGGTCGGGCTTAGGACTAGCTATAAGCGACAGTATAATAAATCTCCACGGCGGATATCTGGATATATACAGTAAGGAAGGCAAGGGAACCACCGTTGTTATTTCCTTCCCCGAGAAATTGCCTAAAAACTTATCTAAGAGAAATTTGAAGCACCCTGAAGCAATTCATACACCACATTAGGATTGAAAGGAAAAATAATGAGTAAGGATAAAAAGAAGGCTTGTTACGCCAGCGTAGGCGGACAGGCGGTTATGGAGGGCATAATGATGCGCTCTCCCAAAAGATGCGTTCTTGCCGTAAGGCAGCCTGACGGCGGCATTGTTACCGAGGATATAAAGGCAGACTACGCTGTAAATAAATATAAGTTTTTTAAACTTCCAATTATAAGAGGCTGTGTTTCCTTCGTTACCAGTCTGCTTACAGGATACGGAGCTCTTACCAGATCTGCTTCTTTGGCAGGCCTTGAAGAAGAAACCAAAGGTAACAAGGTCATGGAAGGCATAATTATGGCGATCTCTATGGTTTTGGGGATCGTTATTGCCATGGGCCTTTTTATGGTTCTTCCCACAGCCGTGGTTTGGCTTCTTACTGAAAAGCTGGGCCTTGAGTTGGGAATTTTTCGTTCCCTTATTGAAGGACTTATCCGAATTGGGCTATTTATCGCTTACGTTGCCCTGGTATCTAAAATGAAGGATATCAAGCGCCTTTTCCAGTACCACGGTGCGGAGCATAAGGCAATATTCTGTTTTGAGGCAAACGAAGAGCTTACCGTTGAAAACGTAAGACGGTTCAGCCGCCTTCATCCCAGATGCGGTACTTCGTTTATTTTCCTCGTTCTTATCATAAGCATACTTTTCGGCTCATTTATTACCTGGAGCAATCCCGTGCTTCGCGTGGTTATCAAAATATTGCTCCTTCCCGTAGTTGCGGGAATAAGCTTTGAGTTTATCCGATACGCCGGCAGACACGATAATTGGTTTACTACCGTTATCAGCGCTCCCGGTAAGGCAATGCAAAAGCTGACTACAGCAGAACCCGAGGATGAAATGATAGAAGTTGCTATTGTTGCTCTTACACAGTCCCTTATGGGTGATGACGGCGTGATAGACAAAGATTGCGCGTATACGAAATGAGTATCTTTACCTTTACAGATAAACAAAAGGGCTTTAGCAAGGATATGTTTAAAGAGGCAACGGCTTTTCTTGAAAAGGAAGCCGTTCCCTTTGCTCAATCCTCCCTAAAGGAGCTTGCGGGATATTATCTTGGTTGCCGCCCTTCCGCCTTTTCGTTTTTCGGGAACGAGAACATAGCCGCATCAGCAGATACTCTTTGCCTTATTGAAGAGGGTATCAACCGTCTTGCTTCGGGTGAGCCGCCCCAGTATATAACGGGTATCGCCCCCTTCTTCGGATACGATTTTTACGTTGACCAGAGCGTTCTCATCCCTCGCTTTGATACGGAAGTTCTTGTGGAAAAGGCTCTCGAGTATCTCAAAGACGGTGATAGCGTCCTTGATTTATGTTCGGGTTCGGGTTGTATAGGTATTACAGTAGCTTTAAACCGCAAAGTATTGTTAACTGCTCTCGATATATCTCAGGGCGCGGGAGAAGTTTTTGAGAAAAACTGCAAAAAGCTCCTCTATGGAGATTCTTTTTACGAGAAGAATTTGCCTGAATTCATTCTCGGAGATATTTTTGAAGATGAATCTGTGACCCGACTGTCTGACAAAAAATATGATTTCATACTGTCAAATCCCCCTTATATCAGAGATGATGAAATGGAAGACCTTACAAAAGACGTTCTTCGTGAGCCCCACAACGCCCTTTTGGGTGGAGAAGACGGTTTGGACTTCTACCGTCATATAATCCCTTTGGGAAAAGCACTCCTCAAAAAAGGCGGGTATCTTTTCTTTGAGTGCGGAAAGGGACAGTCTGAAGCAATTAAGAATATAATGAGAGAAAACGGATATGAAAATGTCACCGTATGTCTTGATTACAGCGGGGTGGACAGAGTAGTATACGGTATAAACCATAATTGAAAGGAAAACTCTATGACCATAGCAGTTTTGTTTGGCGGCAAATCCACCGAATATAAAGTTTCGTGCTCTTCCGCCTGCAACGTAATAGATAATTTAAAGGATTACGACGTAATTAAAATAGGCATTACCGAGGACGGAAAATGGTTTCTCACCCAGGCCTCTCTTGCCGACATAAAGAGCGGCGAGTGGGTTAACTCCCCTTCCAACAAAGCCGTGAAGGCCGACCTTGCAAAGGGTTGCCTTGAAGCTGACGGAAATCCTCTTTGTGTTGATATGGTTTTCCCCGTTCTTCACGGAAAGAACGGCGAGGACGGTACCGTTCAGGGCCTTCTTGAGTGCCTTGAAATTCCCTACGTTGGATGCGGAGTTCTTTCCTCTGCCCTTTGTATGGAGAAGGTTTCAGCAAATAGGGTCTTTGAGCAGATTGGTCTTGCTCACGCTCCCTGGATAACCTTTACGGCGGGTGAGTATGCCCGTTTCGGGGAAGAGATACTTGCCAGAATCAAGAATGACTTGGGTCTTCCTGTGTTCGTAAAGCCTTCCCGAGCAGGTTCGTCCGTAGGTATAACCATGTGCGAATCCGAAGAAGAACTCTCATCTGCCGTGGAAACAGCCATAGCTGTGGATAGCCTTATAATAGTTGAAAAGGCTCTTCAGGGTGTAAAGGAGCTTGAAGTGGCCGTGCTTGGTTCCACAGATGAGCCTATTGCCTCCACCGTTGGCAGAGTTATGTCGGCGGAGAAGTTCTTTAGCTTTTCTTCAAAATACGATAACGCAGAATCCTATAATATGATACCCGCCGATATTTCTCCCGAAAAAGCAGAGGAGATCCGCGGGAAAGCTATTCGCGCCTACAAGGCCTGCTCCTGCAATGGTCTTGCCCGTGTAGACTTTTTTATGGACGGCGAAGAAAAGGTTTATATTAATGAGATAAACACTCTTCCCGGCTTTACCCCCACAAGTATGTACCCCCAGCTATTTATTAAGGGTGGTATGAGCTACGGGGAACTCCTTGCCAAGCTTATAAAGGCAGGACTCAATAAATAGTATAACGAGGAAACTTATGAATATAGAATCTATGCCAACAGAGAGCGGCATAAAGACGAAAAAGAGGGCCAAGAGGGTACTTGCCGAGTTGACCCTTTACGAGGATAAGACCGAAGAGGTACATATTTTTGCGGAAGCAAAAATGATACGCAACGGCGACAGCGTTGAGATAAGAGCTGAAAATAAGTTGGTGGATAAAGGTTCCGACAGCGACCTTTTCAGCATTACGGCAAAAGGAGAGGAATCGGTTTCTCTCTTGGTAGACCGTCTTATGCCCATATATCTAGTAAACGACAATTCAAAAACCTACGATACGGCCATTGCGCCCGGATGCACTCTCCCGCCCCTTTTCAGCACCTGCAAAAGGATAAAGAATACCATATCCGATAAGGGCGGCGAATTGGACGTGCTTTACGACGTTAACCTTGCGTTTATGGACGTTTATCCAAAGCGCATACACCTTACCGTAAGAGAAGATAACAGAAAATGAAAACTATCCGTGACGACGAATACTTTATGAAAAAGGCTCTTCTCAGAGCAAAGGCGGCCGCCGCAGAGGGGGAAGTCCCCGTAGGTGCTGTGGTCGTTTGCGACGGAAAGGTGATTTCTTCGGGAAGAAACCGCAGAGAAAAGAAGAAAAACGCCCTCTGTCACGCAGAACTTGAAGCCATACACAGAGCTTGTCTGAAAAAAGGCGGGTGGAGGCTTTTTGATTGTACCCTTTACGTTACTCTGGAGCCTTGCGCCATGTGCTACGGCGCCATAGTCAATTCCCGAATAAAGAGGGTTGTGTTCGGGGCTACGGACAAGCGTTTTGGAGCCGTGGGTGGCATGACGGATTTATCCGTTCAGCCCTTTAACCACCTACCCGAAATAGAAAAAGGCGTTCTTGCCGAGGAGTGTGCGGCAGAGCTCAGTGGATTTTTTAAAGATCTTCGGGTAAAGAAAGAGCCTTTTATAAAAAAAGATAAATAATAATGTGATTCCCCACTCAAAAAGGAGTATTCAGATAATGAAAACTATTGCCTGCCGTCTTTACGGCAAAAACGATTTCAGACTGGAAGAGTTTGAGCTTCCTGAAATCAAGGAAAACGAAATTTTGGCCAGAGTTATTTCGGACAGCCTTTGTATGTCTTCATATAAGGCCGCATCTCTTGGTCCCGACCACAAGCGAATACCCAACGACGTTGCAGAAAACCCCGTAATTTTAGGACACGAATTCTGCGGCGAAATAATAAAGGTGGGCGCTATGTACAAGGACAAGTACAAGGAAGGCGCTAAGTTCTCCATTCAGCCCGCCATGAATCATCCTTCCAACGTTTACGCTGCCCCCGGATATTCCTTCTGCAATATCGGCGGTGACGCTACCTACGTTATCATCCCTCACGAAACTTTGGAAATGGATTGCTTACTCGATTATAAGGGCGACGCATTTTTCTACGGTTCTTTGGCAGAGCCCATGTCCTGCGTTATAGGTGCGTTCCATGCTTCCTACCATACCGATCCCGGTTCTTACGTACATAAAATGGGCATAAAAGAGG
>JAZQLP010000060.1:0-6787 GCA_045542755.1 Eubacteriales bacterium | reverse complement strand
GGTCAATTTAGCTCGCCGAAAGCGAATTTAGCTGAAAAAAAGCACCCGAAGGTGCTTTTTTTCACGCCCAAGCCATAGTCGTGGGCTTAGGTTCATGGATGATGCAGGGTGCGAGGCACTCGATTGCCTTACAAAGTCCCTCGTCGATGGACATAAGGCTGTCCTCGTGCTCGATGGACATAACCTTATCGTAACCAACAAGACGGAGTGCGGAGCAGATATCCTTCCACCACTTCTGGTCGTGGCCGTAGCCTACTGCGCGGAATACCCATGCACGGTTCAGCTCGTCGCCGTAGTGCTTTGTATCAAGAACGCCGTTTACGCTTGTGTTAATATCGTCGATCTTATTATCCTTAGCATGGAAGTGATAGATAGCGTCGCCAAGGTAACGGATTGCCGCTACGGGATCGATGCCCTGCCATACAAGGTGAGAGGGGTCAAAGTTTGCGCCGAGAACGGGGCTTACTGCATTTCTGAGTCTCATAAGAGTCTCGGGGTTATATACGCAGAAGCCGGGGTGCATCTCGAATGCGATCTTCTTAACGCCGTGAGCCTCTGCAAATGCTGCAGTCTCCTTCCAGTAAGGAATGAGAACCTCGTTCCACTGGTAATCAAGAACACCGAGGAAGTCATCGGGCCAAGGGCAGGTTACCCAGTTGGGAGTCTTATCCTCTTTGCATCCGCCGGGACAGCCGGAGAATGTGATGATTGTATCAACGCCTACCTTCTCAGCGAGAAGAACTGCGTTTACAAAGTCCTTATGGAAGGACTCAGCGATAGCCTTATCGGGGTGAACAGCATTGCCGTGGCAAGCAAGAGCCGCAAGCTCAATATCATACTTCTTGAATGTGTCAACGAACTCCTGAAGCGCTTTCTCATCGTTAAGAAGCTTTTCGGGATCGCAATGAGCCTTTCCGGGGAATCCGCCTGCGCCGATCTCTACAGCCTCAACGCCGAGGCCCTTCAGCTTTGCAAGTGTTTCATCAAGGGTGAGGTTTGCATAAAGGTTTGCAAGTACGCAAAGTTTCATAATATTAAGAACCTTTCAAAAAGTTGCACCCGAGTACCCGAAGGCACACGGGCATTAAATACACAAAAATCGAAGGGGATAGATGACGGGATGCGAAGACGTGATCGCGACCCGTGAGGCGTATACATATACGTCGAGGGTCGTGAGCGCGGCTAAAAAAGAGATTTAAAAAGAATCGAGGAAATCCGCAAGGATTTCAACAAAAACACCTGCAAGTCTATAACAGACTACATTTCATTATATATTTTCTCTTTTTGTTCGCGCCTGTCAGATATTCCCGAATTAGTCGAAGTATACAGCCTTGCCTGTCTTTGCAGACTCGTAGATACCCTCAAGGATCTGAGTTACAACGTATGCCTGCTCGGGAAGAACGAGGGGCTCTGTATCGTCGATGATGCAGTGGATCCACTGATATGCTTCTCTCTCGTGAGGAGCGCCGCCGGAGTTGCCGGAGTAGAAGTCTACGCCGCCTGCACCAAGCTCGATAGTCTTTGTGAAC
Organism: Eubacteriales bacterium; assembly: GCA_045542755.1. Lineage (GTDB taxonomy): Bacteria > Bacillota > Clostridia > Oscillospirales > UBA644 > JAZQLP01. The sequence goes on along the minus strand of JAZQLP010000060.1, from coordinate 5,258 downwards.
ATTCTGTTGTTGTCAACGCCGTTGATGCGGAGACCGTCAACCATGTCAGCACCGCCCTGGGTACCGCAAAGAGTTGTCTTTGCCTCTCTTACGTCAAGAGAGTTGAGCGCCCATGCAGACTCAAGAACGATAGTTGCGCCGTTTTCCATTACAACGAAGCCGAATGCGGAGTCCTCAACTGTGAACTCATCGGGATTCCAGTCGCCTACTGCGTTAGCTGTGTTTGTCTGGTAGCGGAACTTATGATAAGTTGTACCAACACAGTACTTGGGCTTATAGTTGTTCATTGTCCAGAGAGTAAGGTCAAGAGCGTGTGTTCCGATATCAATGAGGGGACCGCCGCCCTGCTCGTCTTCCTTAAGGAATACGCCCCATGTGGGAACGAAACGACGACGGATAGCGTGAGCCTTTGCATAGTAGATCTCGCCGAGATCGCCGCGATCGCAGATATCCTTAAGATAGAGAGAATCGGGTCTCTGACGGTTCTGATAACCGATGGAGAGCTTCTTACCTGTTCTCTTTGCAGCCTCAAGCATCTTGAGAGCCTCTTCGGAGTTGATAGCCATGGGCTTCTCGCACATTACGTGCTTGCCTGCCTCAAGAGCATCAACTGTAATAAAGCTGTGGGAGATATTGGGAGTACATACGTGAACTACGTCGATGGACTCGTCTGCGAGAAGGTCCTTATAGTTTTCATAGAACTTAGCGTCAGCAGTGCCGTAAGCCTTGCAAGCAGCCTCAGCTCTTTCAACGATGATATCGCAGAAAGCAACCATCTCTACCTCAGGTACAGACTTAAGACCGGGAAGGTGCTTACCGTTAGCAATACCGCCGCAACCGATGATACCAACTCTTACTTTTCCGTTTTCCATTGGGGTTATCCTCCGTGTTATATAAATTTATTATTTCCTTGTAGAAATTGCATAATTCCAACTCTATTTTATAGTAACAAATCAATGATTTCAAGGCTTTTTGGTATTTTTTTCAATATATTTCCAATATCGTTATTTCCAACAAAACATATATACCTTATTTTGTGCTTTTGACTATTGGTTTATGCAGAAAAATTTATGTTAAAAAGCTTTTTTGTCCTGCGTTTCCTCATAGTACCACCGCATCGGGTTTTCGTGGATGTATTTTACGTGTTCCTCGTAATCCTCGCGATTGCGGATGATATGATCCGTAAATAATTTCTGCCATATTGATTTGCCTATACGCTTGGTTACGTAACCCTTCATTTGTTGCACTACCCTCGACATTGTAGGAGCGACCATTGGTCGTCCGCTTTCATCTGCACAAATTATTAACAACAAATGTATATGGTCCGGCATTATAACATACCTATCAACCTTAATAGAAGGATAAATTTGAGGTATTTTATTTATAGCTTCTTCTGCTATTTTTCCGCAAGGCGATAATTCCACGTTTTGAGGACGACCAATGGTCGCCCCTACATTGCACCAAAAATAATTTCGTCTTTCTTGCGTACATATCGTAAGGAAATAACCACCGCAAGAACTGTAATCGTATTTTTTAAGACGTATCTCTTTTCGTGTTTCCATATTACAATACTTTCCAAAAACCGCAGGGTTTCCCCTGCGGTTTTTGAAAATTACTTATTCAATTTCCATCTTGTAGAAAGAATACTTGTGTGCCAGTCCTCGGGGAGGGCCTGATAATAGATGGTATAGAGGCTTCCGTCGGGAAGCTCTACCGTTGCGGGGTAGCCCATATCGCGCTGACCCTCATAATTGATATTATCGTTAAGGATATAATCCTCTTCCCATGTTTCGCCCCCGTCGTAGCTTACTACTGCTCGCTCGGAGATCTGTCCCCACGTGCGGCAGGAATAGCTGCAGATAACGGCTCCTGAGGAATGTACCATAAAGTGAGGAGGCATTCCGTCAACTCCGATGCACTTAGGTGTAGACCATGTCTTACCCTTATCGTCGGAATAGGTTACGTATACGGAATCGGAGGGGCTGTCCTTTCTGCCGTTTACGCGGATGCCGCCGAGGATTCTGCCTGAGGGAAGCTCGATCTGATGAGCCTCGTACATCTGGCCGTAGTCGCAATCCTCGCCCATAGGCACCTGACCTGCGTACTCCCAAGTTGCGCCGTCGTCACTGCTTGTATAGCAAACGAAATCGTTATCAAAGGCATAGTCGGGCTCGAATCTCTTGCCCATATAAACGAGAGTGCCGTCCTTACAGCGGCAAGGGCCGTGGGGAGAATGAACGTTAAGTCTTACTCTCTCGCCCCAAGTTACGCCGTTATCCTTGGAAAGGCTTACATATGAGCCCTTCTCCTCGTTATACTCCTCATCGGTAAGGGTATGCCAGTACTTGCTGTAGCCTGCCATCATAGCCTTATCACCGGGATTGAGCCAGGTCTGCTCCTGCATATGATCAAGATATGTATCGTAATTATCGGTATACCAGGACATAAGCATCTTGCCGCCGCCGAGGTTAAGGATACCGGGGTCGCGATCATCGATTCTTGAATCGTACACAACGATGGGAGGAGTCCAAGTCTTACCCTCGTTGAAGCTTACCCACATAATATTCTTACCTGCGTGGTCAACGTGGGACATACGGAGTCCTGATGCCACCGCATAAAGCCATCCGTTATCGCCAATTGCAAGAGAGGGCCACGCGTTATACTTGAAGGGATTATGGTCGCCCTTATATCTATGTACTATGCCGTGCTCGGCCTCGGGTCTTATAATTTTCATTTTTTCTGTCCTTTCTCACTTTGCATCGCCAAGGCGCCACTTGGTATAAAGTATACTTGTATGCCAATCATCGGGAAGGGCCTGATAATATACTGTAAGAAGAGAGCCGTCGGAAAGCTCAACCGTTGCGGGGTAGCCCATATCTCTCTGCTTATCGTAATTGATCCTGTCATCAAGGCAATAATCCTCAGTCCATGTTTCGCCGCCGTCGTAGCTGACTACAGCACGCTCTGACATAATGCCCCAGTTTCTGCAGCTATAGCTGAGAATGAGAGCGCCTGAGGAATGGATCATAAAGTGGGGAGGCATTCCGTCTATTCCCATACACTTGGGAACGGACCATGTCTTACCCTTATCGTCGGAATATGTAAGATATGTGGAGTCTACGGGAGCCTCTGCTCTGCCGTTTACTCTGAGCGCTCCGAGAAGGCGGCCGCCCGGAAGCTCTATAATATGAGGCTCGTGAACCTGATTGGGAGCAAAGCCCTCAAAATCGGGAACTGTTCCGCAGTATTCCCATGTATATCCGCCGTCTGTACTCTTATGGCACTCAACGTCGGGACCGTAGGGATGCTCGGCGGTCATAGTCTTTCCGAGATAATAGATAGTGCCGTCTGCACCTACACAGGGACCGTGGGGGCTTGTTACGGGGACTCTGATATTCTCGCCCCAAGTAACACCGTTATCATCGGAAAGCTTTACAAATGAGCCCCACTCCTCCTTCGCCTTTTCTTCGGGAAGAGTCTTCCAATATCCGCTCCATCCGCTGATTATCGCCTTATCGGCAGCATTCATCCAATCCTGCTCCTGCATATGGTCAAGATGGTTTTCATAAACGCTTGTGAACCATGACATAAGCATCTTTCCGTTACCAAGGTTTATGATACCCGTATCGCGGTCATCAAAGTTAGAGTCATTTACGATAACGGGAGGAGTCCAGCTCTCACCCTCGTCAAAGCTTACCCACATAACGTTTTTACCGCAGGGGTCAACGTGGGAAAGTCGCAGTCCCGATGCGGTTGCATAGAGTACGCCGTTGTCGTCCTTACAAACCGTGGGCCACGCGTTATATCTTGCAGGATTATGCTCTGTAGGGTATCTATGTACTATACCGTGCTTCTTGTCGGGATCGATTATTTTCATAAGTCCCTCCTTGATATTATTTTACAAAGTAATCGTACCATTTTCTGCCCGCAAAGTCAATGAAATTGGGAAAATTATAGGAGGATTAGGTTTATAGTATGTTTTAAAATGAAGATTACTCAACCTAAGCATCCTCTGTAACTTTTATATTAGCTAAATTCGGATTTATGGGGGGATTGAAATTACGGCAAACGCCCGTCTGTATGTCATCCTGAGCGGAGGCGGCTCGTTTACGAGACGACGGAGTCGAACCCCGAAGGGGCGACCGAGGTTTTATCCTCGGTCGGGATCTACGAAGAGTTTTCGATAGCGCCTATCAAATATTGTAGATCCCGCCCCTATGGGGCCCCCTCCCATGGGTCGGGTTCGACTTCGCGAATATCATACTATGATATTCGCTCCGCTCAGGATGACACGTGATTGGCGTTTCGCTCGGCTTGCAAACTCCCCGACAAACTGAAATTTGAAACGTTGAACAAAATGAAGAAATCCGCCCAAATGGCGGATTTCAATAATAATTTAAATTCAAAGTACTTTTGCGTTTTCAAGTAGGGCACAAGTTTCACCATAATGGTCTATCCCTGCCTTTTCAAATCTCTTTGCAAGACCGAGAAAATTCTTCACTGCTCTTTTATCGGCGCCGTGTATATCGCTGCCGATGGCAACAACAGGCAAAAGTGACACTATTTTGTCAGCCTTTTTTCTGCCCTTCATAGTAGACACAGTCTCGCCGTTGAGCTGATAAAGCACATCGCACTCGCTGCAAAGCTTCATTATATCGCTCATAGGATATCTGTCAATATGAGCCATGACTACCGTAAGGCCCATCCGAGAGATTTTTGCAACAGTCTCCACAAGGCTGTCGTTGAAGGTGGAAAAAGGCATTTCAAGGAGTATCACGTCAGTTCCTTCGATGCAAAGCTTTGAGAGATCTTCCATATGGTCGATCCCTGGGCAAACAAGGACCTCGGCACCGAGAAGTATCTTTGGGATACACTCTTCCCCCACAGAAGAGAAAAGAGCCTTCGCGCACCCTTCTCTTCTCTCGAGAAAGGATGCCACGCTATCCTTCTGAGGATAAAAATGAGGAGTGGCACATACTGCCTCAACGCCTGCTTTTTTAAGTATGGAAAGCTGAGAAAGAGAGGTTTCTATATCCCTTGAGCCGTGATCGGCTCCGGGAAGTATATGAGCATGGAAATCAATAAGCTCTGTAGCTTTTTTCATATGCTCCTCCCTCTGACTTATTCTTCGCCCTTTGTTTCCTTCTGGGGATAATGGCCATAACCATATCCGTAACCGCCGTAGCCGTAGCCGTAGCCATATCTGTGACCGTATGCGTATTTTTTACCGTATTTACCGTACTTGCCATATTTTCCGT
>JAZQLP010000059.1:0-4607 GCA_045542755.1 Eubacteriales bacterium | reverse complement strand
GATGCAACGGAGAAGTACTTAACGCCGTTCTCGTTTGCCCACTTCTTATATGTACCTGCAACGGGGTGCTGGAAACGAGTGGGGTTAGTGGAGTTACCTGTGATGGAAACGCCTACGTTCTCGAGTCTCATGATAGCAACGCCCTCGGGTACGCTGTCAGAACCGTAGCACTTAACGTCAGCGCGGGGACCGTTGGAGTATGCCTTCTGGCTTACTACCTTAACTTCCTCAGTTGCGGGGTCGAACTCGGTCTGAACGTATGTAAAGCCGTTGATTCTGGAGATGATCATTGCAGCATCCTTGCCGAGACCGTTAAGGATAACGCGCAGGGGCTGTGTTCTAACCTTGTTAGCGTTGAGAGCGATCTTGATAGCGCCCTCTGCAGCTGCGAAGGACTCGTGGCCTGCGAGGAAGCAGAAGCACTCTGTCTCCTCAGAAAGGAGCATAGATCCGAGGTTACCGTGGCCGAGACCAACCTTACGGTTTTCAGCAACAGAACCGGGGATACAGAAAGCCTGGAGGCCGATACCGATAGCGGCAGCAGCGTCAGCAGCCTTTGTGCAGCCCTTCTTGATTGCGATAGCAGCGCCTACAGTGTATGCCCACTTAGCGTTCTCAAATGCGATAGGCTGTGTTTCTTCAACGATCTTATAGGGGTCGATACCCTTTGCATCACAGATTTCCTTGCACTCATCGATAGAGGAAATGCCGTATTCAGCGAGAGCGGCGAGGATCTTCGCCTCGCGTCTTTCGTAACCTTCAAATTTAGCCATTGTTATTTCCTCCTTCAATTATTCCTTACGGGGATCGATGTACTTAACAGCATCAGCAAATCTGCCGTATGTACCCTTGGACTTCTCGTATGCTTCGTTAGGCTCCATACCCTTCTTGATGAAGTCTGTCATCTTGCCGAGAGATACGAACTCATAGCCGATAACCTGATCTTCCTCATCGAGAGCCATTCTTGTGCAGTAGCCCTCTGTCATTTCGAGGTAACGAACGCCCTTTGCCTTAGTACCGTACATAGTACCAACCATGGAACGCTCGCCCTTACCAAGGTCTTCCATACCTGCGCCGATTACGAGACCGCCCTCGGAGAAAGCGGACTGGCTGCGGCCGTATACGATCTGGAGGAAAAGCTCACGCATAGCTGTGTTGATAGCGTCACAAACGAGGTCTGTGTTAAGAGCCTCGAGGAGAGTCTTGCCGGGGAGGATCTCAGCTGCCATAGCTGCAGAGTGAGTCATACCGGAGCATCCGATAGTCTCAACAAGAGCCTCTTCGATGATACCTTCCTTAACGTTGAGGGAAAGCTTGCAAGCGCCCTGCTGGGGAGCACACCAGCCCACACCGTGGGTGTATGCAGAGATGTCAGTGATCTGCTTTGCCTGAACCCACTTGCCCTCTTCGGGAATGGGAGCGGGACCGTGGTTGGGGCCCTTTGCAACGCAGCACATGTTTTCAACTTCTTTTGAATAAACTAAGCTCATTGGTCTAGTCTCCTTTTTTGATTTTTATACACATATATTATACATTCTGCTCTCCGGTTTTTCAATATGATTTTTATTTTTTTTGCTCACAAGCGACAAGTTTTGCGCATATTTAATGAAAAACGGCCCCTGTTTGCCTCTTAGCGTGGGAAATTTATTTGCAAAAGGTTGCGGCGACAAGGGAAACCAACGATTTTACCGTTGGCTTGCAGGCGGAAGGCTTTGTATACCGTCAAATTGAATTTTACAAAAAATACTATATTATATTGTGTCTATATGATATAATAATTACATAAATTAGGAAAAAACTCAAAATGAGGATCATTATGTATAATATTCAGCTTGGAAAGACCGGACTTTCCGTTCCCACCGTTGCAGTGGGCTGTATGCGTATCAGCGGTATGACGGAGGCTGAGGCTTCTGCTTTCGTTAATGCTGCCCTTGAGGAGGGTGCAAACTTTTTTGATCACGCCGACATATACGGCGGCGGCCAAAGCGAAGCGGTTTTCGGCAAGGCTATCTCCACCCTTAACCGAGAGGACGTTATAATTCAGACGAAATGCGGAATCACCCGCGGCCTTTTTGACTTTTCATACGATCATATCGTTTCCTCTGTTGAGGGAAGCCTTAAGCGCTTGGGCACCGATTATATAGACGTTCTCCTTCTCCATCGTCCCGATGCTCTCATGGAGCCCGAGGAGGTAGCTCGCGCCTTTGATAAGCTGAAGGCTGACGGAAAGGTGCGCTGCTTCGGTGTTTCCAATCAGAACCCTTACCAGATGGAGCTTTTGCAGAGCGCACTCCATATGCCCTTGTGCGCGAACCAGATCCAGTTTGGCATTATGCACGCGCCCGTCTTACAGTCCGGATTTAACGTTAATATGTATAACGATTCTGCAACGGTGCGAGACGGCGGCATCCTTGACTATTGCCGCCTCAAGGGTATTACCGTTCAGGCTTGGTCACCCTTACAATACGGCTTTTTCGAGGGGTGCTTTATTGACAGCGAAAAATTCCCAAAGCTTAACGAGACCCTTCAGAATATTGCCGACAAATACTCTGTTTCAAAAACCACCGTTGCCATAGCCTGGATACTTCGCCATCCCGCGAAAATATGTCCCGTCACAGGCACGACCAACATCGGCCGTCTTAAAGACTGCCTGAAGGCGGCAGATGTTACCCTTGACCGCGACGAATGGTACGACATATACAAATCCGCAGGAAACGTTCTTCCCTGACAGATATACGAAAAGGAGCAGAGACCATGAAAAAAACAACCTGTCTTATTCTCGCAGTCGTTCTTCTTGTATTCCCACTTTGTGCCTGTCAGAACGGCGATTTTGAGCTTGAAAGCGACTTTGTTGACATCCGGTGGACTCGATCAACTGAAGCAGATACGGAATACATTCAGTTTTCATCCGAAGGCTCCTTCAGCTATTACTGCGCCTGCGGCAACCCCGTTGATGATTCCGACCTTTGCGAAGGGTATACTTACGACAGCGAAAAGGGTATCATACGGCTTAAATACGATCTTATCCCTTTCAAAGCTACAAAAATCAAAGTTCTTGAGTGCGACGGTGAAACTCTCGTTCTCAAATTTCCCGACGGGGAGAGAACCTTTACTGTGGAAAAGGAATTTCAGTTTTCTGATACTGTAAGTTATTCCGACAAGGACTACAAGCTTCTTGAATCCCCTGCAGATATATTCTTCTACACTCTGAACCGCGACGAATACCTCGAAGAGGACATTGTTCACCCTATCGAGTGCGATTCGTGGGACGTAGTCTATGTGAACGGCGATCTTTTTATAGAAGAATCCCGCTCTGAAGGCGCCACATCCTATTACGCGGATGATGAAAACTACAGTTGGTTCGTTTCCGTAAATCATCCGGACTGGGAGGATGAATATACCTATGCCATTACCGTGACCGAAGAGGAGCTTGACTATATCTACTCCATGGAGGATATGGAAAAGGACAAGACCGTGTTTTTTGACGATATAGAGGTCTTCGGCACCTTGAAAAAGATAAGCCGCGACGGTCTTATCTGCGCATGGACAGATCTTTACTACACCGACGGGGCGTGGTACTGGAACAGCGAGATAATCGACGAGGACACAGAGGGCTGGCCCACCTATATTCAGCCCATCCCCGAAAGCCTGAACAAGCAAATAAAAGAAGCTTCAAAGGAGCTTTACTGAAATGAAAAGAATAGCCCTTACCTTTGACGATGGCCCCTCTCCCTATACGGAGAGGATACTTGATGTTCTGAAGAAAAACGGCGCTCGTGCCACATTTTTCCTTATAGGAAACACTATGGCAGGCGGCGAGGAAACAGTTAAAAGAGCATTCGAAGAGGGAAACGAGATCGGCAACCATACATATTCCCACGGCCCCCTCACCTATATGACAGACGAGGAAGCTCTCTCCGATATTACGAAAACGGCCGAAATGATAAAAAAGATAACGGGGAAAGCTCCCGCCGTAGTCCGTGCTCCCTACGGGGACATTGACGACAGGATCAAAGCTCTTGGCAAAGGGCTCGGAATATGCTTTGCAGGCTGGTCTCTCGATACTATGGACTGGAGTACCCTTTCTGCCGACAAGGTATTTGAAGAAATAAAAGAAAAGGTCAAAGATGGAGATATAATCATTTGCCACGACTGCCACGAATCCACCGCGGTTGCCATGGAAAAAGTCATTCCTTATCTTATTTCCGAAGGATACACCCTTGTTACCTTCTCGGAACTTATCGAAAAAAAAGAAGCGGGGGAAGTTTATTTCTCTCAAATTTCCTTTTAAAAAATATAAAACGGGGTGGAAATCTGCCCCGTTTTATGTTACTATAGGTATGTATTAATACTGCGAGGTGCAATATGTTTATTACAAATGATATTAAATACATCGGTGTTAACGACCGCAAGGTAGATCTCTTCGAGGGACAGTATATCGTTCCCGAAGGTATGGCCTACAACTCCTACGTTATTATGGATGAGAAGATCGCTGTTTTCGACACCGTTGACGCTTCCTTTGGCGACGAATGGCTCTCAAATCTTGAAAACACCCTCGAGGGCAGAAAGCCTGACTACCTTATAGTCCAGCATATGGAGCCTGACCA
>JAZQLP010000058.1:0-42530 GCA_045542755.1 Eubacteriales bacterium | reverse complement strand
AAACAATATGGGTAAGGTTGTATTTATCCTTTAAAAAACGGATAAAATCCTCTCCACTCAAGGAAGAGATTTCTTTGGTAAATTCCAAAAATTCCACTTTGTCGGCACCAGCATCAAGAATAAGCTTTTCCTTATAATCGTTGTCCGTAAGATAATTCACCTTTTTACCCAATGCTCTTTTGGTGTTGGAACTAAAAGTAACAACGACACAAGAAACTTTTTCAGTTTTAGCAATACTTGCGGCAGTGCCGATTATCTTAACGTGCCCTCTATGTACACCGTCAAAATTCCCAACAGCAATACAAGACATTTATATCACCTTTCACTTCGCCATTCGGCCTTGAGACCTTCCTCTGTCATTAACCCAAGTCCTAAAAAAATATTTTCAGGAGAGTATACTCTTACGAGTCCCGATTCTACACCGACCTCTCGATAAACACGTTGGCGGTTTATAATTCCGCCGTTTATATAATAATCTACAGCCGTATTATCAAGCCTTACGGCATTAAGATGCTGAAAAACCCTTTCACAGGAATAAGAATATTTAGATTCCTCTCCCCTGATCACGGCCTCAAATAACTCTTCAAGTGTAACACAGTTATCCAACTTAAAGCCGTTTGATTCCGTCCTTTGGAGATATGACATACATCCGCCACAGCCAAGTCTTTTACCAATATCCGCACAAAGAGTCCTTATGTATGTTCCGGAAGAACACTTCACGTCAAGGTCGTATTCAAATTCAGATATGCCTTTTTTGACGCCAAGTGAATATACTGTTATTTCCCTTGCTTTTCTTTCTACCGTTACCCCGGCTCTTGCAAGATCGTAAAGCCTCTGGCCCCCAACCTTTATGGCAGAATACATAGGTGGTACCTGGAGAATTTTACCTACAAAACAAGAAGCGGCAGCCGTAACGTCCGCTTCCTTAACAGTAACGGGATATTCGTTTATAATTTCCCCCGTCACGTCCTCTGTATCCGTTTCTTTTCCAAGCAACAGTCCGGCAGAATATCTTTTATCCGAGGGTAAGAGGTCTGCTAATTTGGTATCTCTATCCGTAAGTATAGGCAATACACCCGTACACATAGGGTCAAGAGTGCCACTGTGACCTATTTTAACGACCTTTCCCTGCTCCCTAAACATTCTTTTTATTCTTGCAACAACGCTCTGAGAGGTCATTCCTGCAGGCTTATTTACCGGTATTATCATTATTCTTCACCAAAAACCTTATTCCACTCTTCAAATACGCCGTCAAGTATCCTATTCTTCACCTCATCAATGGGGGCGTTAAAAGAACACCCGGAAGCGCGCTTGTGTCCACCACCGCCAAATTTTGCAGCGATTTTAGATACATCTACCCTATCATCCATTGATCTGAAAGACACCTTAATAACGCCATCGGACATTTCTCTTATGGAAATACCGATAAGAGTACCCTCGATACGGCGGGTAATGGCAGTAAGACCGTCAATATCAATATCTGTTCCCACCTTCTTGAGCATATCCTGTGTAAGAACCAGAATAGTAACAGTATTATCCCTGTATCTTTCAACAGCCATAAGTACTTCCTGCTCTATTTTAAGTTGCTCAAAAGACGCGATATCAAAAAGACGCCTATTTATATCCTCAAAATTCATACCGTATTCGAGAAGCTCGGCAGCAACCATATGGGTATGAGGAGTAACGTTTGAATATTTAAAGCAGCCGGTATCAAAGGCTATTGCGGCGTAAAGTTTTTCCGCTATGTAGCCATCAATTTCAACCTTTGCTTCTTTTAGTAAATCATACAGATATTCTCCCGTAGAAGATGCAGAAGAATTCAAAAACGTACACTTTGCGTAGTTTGTATTGGTAATGTGATGATCTATACAATAGTCAACCTTATCCGCATACTTTTTAAGTTTCTCACCCATAAGGTCCACAGTTGCGGTATCCACAGCTATGACGCACCCAATATCAGTAGGCTCATCAAGTTTATAGGCTCCGTCTGAAATAAAACGAAGCCTTTTACCTATCTCGTCGGAGCATACTACGGTTGCGCTTTTGCCGCGGTTTTCAAACACTCGCTTTAAGGCGTAGGCCGTACCTACGGTGTCGCCGTCAGGACTGCGATGAGTTATTATCATTACGTTGTCACGGGAAAGCATATCCAATAATATTTTGGATGACCCTATAGACATATTAATCCTCCAAAGTTTCCTCGTCGTTATCCGAAGAATGAGCCCCTGCGTTTATCTGGCCGAGAAGCTGGTCAATACGAGCGCCGTGAGCCATACTCTTATCAATAACAAATGATAAGTCGGGAACAACTCTTATAGACATTCTTTCGCCGAGTTTTTTACGAATAAAGCCCTTGGCTGACTTTAAGCCGCGTCTGACCTCTATTTCGTCATACTCCCCAAGAAAGCTCACAAAAACGGTTGCAAAGCTTCTATCAGGAGACGCTTCAACGTTTACAACGGTACACATCTCGGGAATACGGGGATCCTTTATACCACGGATAATGGAGGCAAGCTCGTTGCGGAGCTCGCCCTCAAATCTCTGGTTTTTATAGTTTGAACGGTTTCTGGAAGGCATTCCGATACCTCCGATTACTGTTTGATTTCTTCATTAATGAAGGCTTCTATAATATCGCCCTCTTTAATGTCGTTATAATTTTCAAGTCCTACACCGCATTCATAGCCTTCGGCAACTTCGCGTGCATCATCCTTGAAACGCTTAAGAGAATCAAGTTTACCCTGATGAATAACGATATTATCTCTGGTAAGACGAACTTCTGCGTTTCTTGCGATCTTACCCTGCTTTACGTAACATCCCGCAATGGTGCCTACGCCGGAAACACGGAAAGTAGTTCTAACTTCTGCGTATCCAAGAACAACTTCTCTGAACTTGGGAGCAAGCATACCCTTCATAGCAGCTTCGATTTCTTCGATACAGTCGTAGATTATTCTGTAAAGTCTGATATCGATCTTTTCCTTGTCAGCCATATTCTTAGCATTGGAATCGGGACGGACGTTAAAGCCCACGATAATAGCTTTGGATGCCATAGCAAGAATAACGTCAGATTCGGTTACACCGCCAACTGCGCAGTGAATAGCATTTACCTTTACTTCCTCATTGGACAGTTTAACAAGAGAAGCTCTAAGCGCTTCAACAGAACCCTGAACGTCAGCTTTAATAATAACGTTAAGATTCTTAACGCTACCCTGCTGGATCTGGGCGAAAAGGTCATCAAGAGATACGTTTGCTCTCTCCTTGAACTCTTCTTCCTTATGGGCGTGCTTTCTTTCTTCAACGAGTTCTCTTGCCATACGTTCGTTGTTAACAACGTGGAATATATCACCGGCATTGGGAACTTCGGAAAGTCCTACAAGCTCAACGGGAGTAGAAGGACCGGCTTCTGTAATTCTCTTGCCCTTATCGTCAACCATGGTTCTAACCTTACCAACGGACATACCAGCAACAACGATATCGCCCATATGGAGAGTACCGTTCTGAACAAGCACGGTAGCAACGGGACCTCTACCCTTATCAAGCTTAGCCTCGATAACGGTACCCTTTGCTTCTCTGTTGGGGTTAGCCTTAAGTTCCTTCATATCTGCAACAAGAAGTACCATTTCGAGAAGCTGGTCAATACCGGTCTTCTGCATAGCTGATACAGGAACGCATATAGTATCTCCGCCCCAATCTTCGGGAACGAGATTATGCTCTGTAAGATTCTGGAGAACTCTATCGTAATTTGCGGTAGGCTTATCCATCTTGTTAACGGCAACAACGATAGGAACGTTTGCAGCCTGTGCATGGTTTATAGCTTCTACAGTCTGGGGCATAATGCCGTCGTCTGCAGCAACAACGAGTATTACAACGTCGGTTACCTGAGCACCTCTTGCACGCATAGAAGTAAATGCCGCGTGACCGGGGGTGTCGAGGAAGGTTATATTTCTATCGTTAAGATTTACGGTATAAGCGCCGATATGCTGAGTAATACCACCGGCTTCACCGGTAACTACGCTGGTATGTCTGATAGCGTCAAGAAGAGAAGTCTTACCATGGTCAACGTGACCCATTACAACTACGACAGGGCTTCTGGGAACAAGATTTTCATCAGCATCCTCAGTGTCGTCAATAAGCTGTTCTTCAATGGTAACAACAACTTCCTTAGATACCTTCGCACCAAGTTCTTCAGCAACAAGAGCGGCGGTATCGTAGTCTATTATCTGCGACGCGCTTGCCATTATACCGAGAAGCATAAGCTTTTTAACAACATCTGCATTTGTCATGCGGAGTCTTGCAGCCAATTCGCTTACGGAAAGAGATTCGGGAAGAACAACATTGCTCAGATGCTTCTTCTTATCCTTTTCGTACTGTTCCATACGGCGAAGCTTTGCCATCTCTTCTTCCTTGAGGGCCTGAGAGGTCTTCTTTCTGTTTTCCTTACCACTCTTTATCTTCTGCTTTGATTTGCCGTAATCTTTCTTAAACTTCGCGCCTTCGGCAATATCGTCAAACTTAGCGTTGTATTTTTCAACATTAACGTTGTTAGAGGAACGGGTATCAACAACCTTTACGTTTCTCTTTGCAACGATGCTACTATCAGCGTCATCCTTTGCTACAACTACTGCGGGTTCCTCAATCTTTCTGGAAGGAACGGTCACGGTAGTGGGACGCTGTTTATCTTTTACCTGCTTAGTTTCTTCTTTTACAGAGGGCTTTGTACCGAAGGAAGGCTTTGCAAACTGCTGAGCAGTATCTTTTGCCTTCTGAGCTGCAAGCTTTTTCTGAGCCTGTTCTCTCTTCATCTGCTCCTCTTTTTCTTCCTGAGCCTTCTTTTCGGCAGCCTTTCTCGCTTCTTCTTCCTTACGAGCCTTTTCTTCAGCGGCAGCCTTTTCTTCAGCTTCCTTGGCAGCTCTCTCAGCCGCAGCTTTTTCTTCAGCCACCTTCTTTTCACGCTCTTCTTTTTCTCTTACGCAATCGTCAAAGAAAAGCTTCATATCGGTTACCTTGTTAGTCTGAGTAAGGTAATCGAATATAATACCAACCTCTTCGTCGGTAAGCACTTTCATAGATTTATAGGTTTCAGCGTCAACACCTGACTCAAATTTAGCCAAAATCTCCTGAATCTTGTTGATTTTGAGATCAAAATCCTTGCTTATATCACGCATTCTGTATTTAGAATTCAAACTCATCACTTACTCCTTCTCGCATTCAAAATTATTTGTTCTGCAAAGCCCTTGTCGGTTATACCGGCCACGGAAACCTCTCTTACGCCCAAAAGCTTTCCCAATTCGGCTTTTGTGCAATCGGTGCGTATACACTCAACGTCCGCACAAAGCCTTTCTACATTTCTTAAAGTCCTTTCGGCGGCATCTGATGCCGTGACCGCCGCATAGATCTTGCCTCTGTACCTTTCCAGCATATCATAGCCGAGCAATACTTTACCTGCCCGCCTTGCCAAGCCTAAAAAGGAATAAAATTTCTGTTCCAAAATAACTCCTTATTGATTCATATGTTCTTTTATTGACTCGTATAATAAGCCGTTGGCGGAACAACCGATAAGTTTTTCGGGTCGGTGTGATTTTTCCGCTTTGGCAACGCAAAATTCATTTTTGCATATATAGGAGCTTTTTCCGCTTTTAACATTCTCTTCCGCCTGAAAATCAAGACAAAGTCTTGCTCCGTCATCGGAAGCCATTATACGGAACATCGCATCTCTGTGCTGACGTTTACCACAGGAAGCGCACATTCGGACAAAAGCGCCTTTGCCCTTTTGCTCGGGAGTCTTTTTCACTTTACGCTCATCCTTTTACGCATATGATACAGAACTGAAAAAGGTGTGTATTACTGCAAAGATTATCTGCCAAGAATATCAATCTTATAACCTGTAAGCTTTGCGGCAAGTCTAACGTTCTGGCCTGCTTTTCCGATTGCGAGTGACAGTTTATCAGCGCTTACGGAAACCTTAACGGTCTTTTCAAGGGGATCAATCTCTTCTACCTCAACGTGTGCGGGAGAGAGAGAGGAAGCAACGAACTTGCAGGGATCGTCGTAGTACTTAATAAGGTCAATGTTTTCGCCCTTAAGATTACCGATTATTGATGAAATTCTGGTCTGAGAAGGTCCTATACAAGATCCTACAGGGTCAATGTTCATTTCGGGTTCGGAATAAACAGCAACCTTGGTTCTGGAGCCTGCCTCACGGGCAACGGCCATAATCTTAACGGAGCCTTCCTGAATTTCAGGAACCTCTATTTCAAAGAGCTTACGGATAAAGTCGCCGCCAAGACGGGTGATGAGAATATCCTGGCCCTTTGCACTTCTGCGAATGTCGGAAACGAGAACCTTTATATATTCACCCACGTGAATTTCTTCACCGGGAATCTGTTCTTTGTAAAGAAGAGGAATCTCGTACTTTCCGTACTGAATAAATGCAGTTTTGTTCTTTTCTATTCTTCTTACCTTACCGGTTATTATGTTGCCGGTAATGCCTTCAAATTCCTTAATAATGGAACCCTTAACAGCATCCTGAATAGCCTGAACGATAACGTTCTTACCGATTTTCGCAGCGATTCTTCCAACAGTGATGGGGTCAACGTCGTACTCAACATAGTCGCCTACCTGGTATCTGGGGTTAATGTCGCGTGCTTCGGAAAGAGAAATTTCACAGCTATCGTTCATTACCTCTTCTGCAACAAGCTTCTTGATATATACTCTTATCTTACGCTTCTGCTCGTTGAAGTCTGCTTCAACGCACTCTGCGGGAACGTTTCTGTCACGCTTTATCGCGGCCGCCATTGCAGCCTTGATCTTTTCATACATATACTCTTTGGGTATGCCCTTTTCCTTCTCAAGAAGGTTGAGAGCTTCAAAAAACTCTTTGTTGTTCATTTGGCTCGTAATTCCTTTCAATCAATGTAATAGCTTTTATATAAGGTCAATAGTTATCTTAGCAATATCGTCGCGGGGGAAATCAATCTGTTCACCATCAACGTCAAGGGTAAGTATCTTATCCTCATATGATACCATAACACCCTCATAGGTTTTGGTTCCGTTGACGGGTTTATAAAGCTTTACCGTTACGGCTTTTCCGATAAACTTCAAAATATGAGCATCGGTTTTAAGGTCTCTTATAAGGCCTGCGGAAGTAACCTCGAGGCAATAACTCTGCTGTATAGGGTCTGCTTCGTCAAGAAGAGGATTAAGTTCGTTTGAAACGTTCTCGCAATCGGTTATCGATACGCCCTCGTCCCTGTCAATGCTTACGCGAAGAATATAATCTGCGCCTTCTTTTTTAAATTCTACGTTCCATAAGATAAGCCCAAGTTTATCGGTTATGGAACGAACCAGTTGTTCGGTAATCTCTACAACGTTCATTTCGATCTCCGTTCGTTCAAATTTCATCAATTAAACTTTAAGAAGAGCGGTTTCCCGCTCTTCTTGTAAATATTATACCACATAAAATATTTTTTGCAATAGCAAACCCAAAAAGTTCACATTTAATTTTGGGATTTTTTGTGAATTTTCCACACCAATAGGCTATAATTTATACAGTATAATACGCTTTACATATTATGGCGGTATTTAACACCTCTACCCCGAAATAATAATGTAGTAATTTTATTATCTCGGGAGAGTTTATGTGGGTTATCAAGAAGATTGTTTTCTTTATCCTGGGCGGAGTTGCCTATCAGCTTATCGAGCTTTTATGGAGGGGCTTTACCCATCCCAGCATGTTCGTTGCAGGAGGACTTTGTTTTATTGCAATAGATATTATATATAGATGGATAGGTAAAAAATCTCTTGTACTTGCCGCCGTATTATGTGGGATTGTAATAACTGCAGTCGAGTTCATTATTGGTTCAGTTGTAAATATAGCTTTAGGACTGCGGGTATGGGATTATTCAGGCGTTCCCTTTAACTTTATGGGGCAGATTTGCCTTTTATATTCAGTGCTGTGGATGGCGTTATCAATCCCCGCAATGTATCTTTGTAAATTATCAGATAGGATTTTGACTAAAATCATACCGTAAAGGAGTACAAAAATGGTATTTTTCGGAAACGATTGGGATCAAGTAATGAATGGAGAATTTGAAAAGGATTATTACAAAAAACTCCGTGCATTTTTAAAAAGCGAATACTCGTCAAAAACCATATATCCCGATATGCACGATATCTTTAACGCCCAAAAGTACACCCCCTACGGAAAAGTAAAAGCTGTTATTATCGGCCAAGACCCATACCACGGCGCAGGACAGGCACACGGTCTTTGCTTTTCGGTACAAAAAGGAATCCAGCCGCCCCCTTCTCTGATAAACATATTTAAAGAGATTAATTCTGACCTGGGTATTCAACCACCCTCGCACGGAGAGCTTACCGACTGGGCAAAGCAGGGCGTATTGCTGCTAAATACAGCTCTTACTGTGAGAGAAGCACAGCCAAACAGCCACAAAGGTATGGGTTGGGAAATATATACAGATACGGTTATAAAGAAGCTTAACGAAAGAGAAACTCCCATAGTGTTTATACTTTGGGGAGCAAACGCCAGAAGCAAAACGGCACTTATAACTAATCCTATACATAAAATACTTACATCAGTTCACCCCTCTCCCCTTTCCGCATATAACGGATTTTTCGGTTGCAGACACTTTTCAAAATGCAACGAATTCCTTATTTCAAAAGGAATGGAACCCATAAACTGGTCAATAAAATAAAAACGACTGCCGCAGAAGTAATACCTTCTGCGGCAGATTTACGTTTAAGTAAGTCTTTATTAATTTAAGTATATGTTACTCATCTATCCATAGCATCAAGATAGCCCTGAAGGAGTACCGCTGCAGCGGCCATATCTATCTTTGAGCGCTGGTCTTTTACCTTTATATCCTGGTCATGCAATTTAGCCGTTGCGATTACCGTAGTGTAGGCTTCATTAACAAGCTCAACGGGAACGGGAGTGCGCTTTGAAAGAAAGGTCGCAAAAGACACGGCTTTCTGGGCCATTTCGCTTTCTTTTCCGTCGGTACGCTCGGGGTAACCAACGATAACCTTCTCTACCCCTTCCTGCTCTATAAGTTCCTTTACGGCATTTGTGAGGCGCGTACGTCCATACCCCTCAAAAACGCATCTGGGGGTTGCCAACGTTCCAGTAGGGTCACTTATGGCTATTCCGGTACGGGCAAGACCAAGGTCAACTGCGAGAATTCTCATTCTGCCTCCAATTAATCAAGGAAGTCCTTCAGACGTTTGCTACGGCTGGGATGACGAAGCTTACGGAGCGCTTTTGCTTCAATCTGTCTGATTCTTTCACGGGTAACCTTAAACTCGCGTCCTACTTCCTCAAGGGTACGGGTACGTCCGTCATCAAGACCGAATCTTAAGCGAAGAACTCTTGCTTCTCTGTCTGAAAGAGTTTTAAGAACCTCGCTCAATTCCTCCTTAAGAAGGGTCTGGGAAGCAACGTCCTGAGGAGAAGGAATATCAGAGTCAGCAACAAAGTCACCAAGGTGAGAATCCTCTTCCTCACCAACAGGTGCCTCAAGAGAAACGGGCTCCTGAGCGACCTTCATTATTTCTCTTACCTTATCGGTAGGCATACCCAGCTCTTCTGCAAGTTCGTCAGCGTGGGGCTGACGGCCAAGTTCCTGCATAAGCTGCTTTTCAGCCTTGGAAAGACGATTAATGGTTTCAACCATATGAACGGGTATTCTTATGGTACGAGCCTGGTCGGCAATAGCTCTGGTAATAGCCTGTCTTATCCACCATGTAGCATAGGTGGAGAACTTATATCCCTTATCGGGGTCAAACTTATCAACAGCTTTTATAAGACCAAGATTTCCCTCCTGAATAAGGTCAAGGAAGAGAAGGCCTCTGCCCACGTAACGTTTTGCAATACTTACTACAAGACGAAGGTTTGCTTCGTTAAGACGCTGTTTTGCAAATTCATCACCATTGCTTATACTCTGAGCGAGCTTTGCCTCTTCATCGGGCTTAAGCAGAGGGATTTTACCGATTTCATAAAGATATACCTTTACGGGGTCGTCAATAATAATACCTTCAGACTGGAGCAATGCCTCCATATCCTCGGGGTCTATGGGAAGTGCCTGAACCTCTTCTTCTATTTCCTTAAGGTCAGGGATATCCTCGGCATTAAAATCGTCTTCAATTTCAACGTCGTTAGCCGCAAGGTCTTCCATAAAAAGGGACTTCTGCTCGGGAGTAAGTTCAACCTTATCTAAAACCTCGCTTACCTCATTGTAAGTAAGCACCTTTTTCTGCTTACCCTTTTCAATGAGATCTCTTAGCATTTGTTTCTTCTCAGCAAGTTCCATATTATCAATCCTTTCTTTTTAACACACACATTTTAATCAGCCCTTATTGTTCTTTATCCTGTTCAAGGCAGCATCAAGCTCTGAATCACTGATGCCTTTCATTCCGGAAGCAAGACTCTTAACCTTTTCGTCTTGTAGCCGTTTACATATAAGAGCAACTCTTGATTTATCTATACTGAGAGCCCTGTCTTCCTTCACCATAGCCGTAAGCTTTCCCATCTCATCGGGATTCAGCTCCTGAGCTAGGAGTAATATTGGCTCTGCAGTAGTATTAAGAGGAATTTTTTCACTTAAAAGCAAAAAGACTTTCCTGTTAAAATCAGTTACAAAGTCGTCAGCCGACAAAATACCCGTTATGTCGGATAGGTATTCGGGACTGTTAAGCATTACGGTAATAACCGCATCTTCAGCCGCAGCCGCCCTGGGATTCTGAGAGCGCTGAGGGTTTACCTTATCAGCGGGACGCACCGTATCGTTTACCGTTTTACGTTTTTCGTCATTAGCTCTCTTCATAGAAAGCCTACGAAGATATACATTTATTTCAGCCTGTATACTTTCGGCAGATATTTCCATTTGTTCCGAGACTCGCTTAATATAGATTTCGAGCTCGATTTTATTTCTCAAGCCGGCAAGGACAGCAACCATTTCCTTCATACATTCTACTTTTTCTTCGGGAATATCAATACTGTAGCGTCCCCGTATCTCATTAAGCTTATAATCAACTCGGTTAACACCGCCCTCAATAAGTTTACGGAAACTTGCGGCCCCGTGGGTCTTTATAAATTCGTCAGGGTCTTTCCCTCCGGTAACGGTAATCACCTTCACCCTGATTTCCTCGTTTGAAAGAATATCTATCGCCCTCTTGGTAGCATTTCTTCCAGCTTCGTCACTGTCGTAGCAGAGAACTACGTCAGAGGTTATACGCTTTATAAGCTTCGCCTGCTGTGGCGTAAGAGCAGTTCCGAGAGTTGCGACGGCGTTTGAGAAGCCTGCCTGATGCAAAGCAATAACGTCCATATACCCTTCGCAAAGTATAAGGCCTTTTTCTTGGGATGACTTTGCAATATTTATTGCATACAGATTCTGTCCCTTTTTAAACACTGACGTTTCAGCGGTATTCAGATATTTAGCTACGTCATTCCCCATAGTTCTGCCGCCAAAGCCGATAACGTTACCCTTTTGGTCAATTATGGGAAACATAACGCGGTTTCTGAAACGGTCAAAGATACGAGCCGATTTCCCGTCCTCTTTTTGGGATACGGTAACAAGCCCCGAGGCTTTTATATCCTCTATTTTATACCCTTCTGCTACCAGATATTTAAACAAACTGTCCCAAGAATCGGGAGAATATCCCAAGCCGAATCGGGTTATAGTCTTATCTGTGAGTCCACGGTTATGGAAATAAGCAAGGGCATCCTTTCCTCGAGGGGATTTAAGCTCGTCATAAAAAAAGCGTGCGGCTTTTCGGTTCATTTCAAAAATAGCTTTTCGCCTTTGCGCCGCCTCTCCAGAATATCCCTCTCGCTTGGGAATCTCCATACCAACACTTTCAGCAAGCTGAACAACAGCCTCCTGATACGAAAGGTTTTCCATTCGCATAACAAAGCTTATAACGTCACCGCCAGCACCGCAGCCAAAGCAGTGGAAATACCCCTTATCGGGTCTAACGTGGAAGGAAGGAGTTTTTTCATTGTGAAAAGGACAAAGACCGATTATACTGCTACCTGCCCGCTTTAACTGCACGTATCTGGAAACAACGTTTTCTATATCACACTTCAATCTGAGCTGTGCCAAGAAGTCCTCGTCAAACAAATATGCCATAACTTTACCCCTTCCTAAAAAAGTCGATATTATAAGATACGCAGGATTCTTCCCTTTTCCTCTATTTTTTTATAATCGGCTTTTATGCTCAACTATTGACATAAATTCAGTTTTCGTATATAATAATTGTAAAGATAAAAATCACCACCCGAGGTTATGGAGGATTATCGTGAAATACGACAGTATCATCTGGGACTTCAACGGCACGCTTTACGATGACCTTGAGGTATGTTTCTCATTACTAAACGACATGCTTACTGTGAGAGGTCACAGCCCCTTACCCAATCTTGACCAATACAAGGAAATCTTTGGTTTTCCCATAAGAGATTATTACATAAAGGCAGGATTTGACCTTGAAAAAGAGGATTTTAAGGCAATGTCGGAAGAATATATAGAAAGATACAATAAAGCAACCCAAAACTGCACCTTAAAATTGGGAATAAAGGAATTACTTGAAGAACTTCACAAAAAGAACGTTAAGATGTATATTCTTTCTGCTTGTGAGCAAAAAATGCTGGAAGAATATTCAAGAAATCTCGGAATATCTGAATATATCGATCAAATTTACGGCTTAAGCGACTACATGGCATCGGGAAAAGAAGGCATAGGCAAAAAGCTTATGGCAGAACATAACCTTAAAACTCCCCTTCTTATAGGCGATACTGACCACGATATGGCAGTAGCAAAAAGTATTGGAGCAGACTGCATATTCGTATCATGGGGCCACCAATCAAAAGAGCGACTTTTACAGCTAAGTGATAAAGTTTACGACACGGCTACTCAATTACGAGAAGTATTATTAAAAAAATTCGCTTAATCTCCCAATAAAAACAAAGGACGTGAACATTACGGTAATATTAGCATCTGCCTCTCCCCGTCGCATTGAGCTTATAAAAAAGATAACAGATGATTTTACGGTTATCCCCTCTTCTGCCGACGAGAGCATTGATAATAACGTTCCCACGGATGAAATTCCGCTTATACTTTCTTCAAGAAAGGCATTGAGTATCGCAAAAGACCACAAAGATTCAGTAGTAATAGGTTGCGATACCGTAGTTATTGCTAACAACGAGGTTCTTGGAAAACCCAAAGACAAGGACGACGCAAGAAGAATGATAAGCATGTTGTCCGGTATATCCCACAAAGTAATAACAGGCGTTACAGTTATTAAGGATAAAAACACAATCTCATTTTCAGAAACCACAGTAGTAAGATTCCGCCCCCTGACGGAGCAAGAAATTGAAGAATACATCTCCTGCGATGAACCATACGATAAGGCAGGAGGGTATGCAGTTCAAGGGATTGCGGGCAAATTCGTTGAGGAGCTTATCGGGGATTATTACAACGTGGTGGGCTTCCCCGTAAATAGAATAAGAACAACTCTTCAAAGCATTGGAATTAAAGTTAAGAAAGAGGAAATCTAAGAAAGGAATTATACATATGAAACGCATAATTATGATTACTTTCACATTAATAATATCGGCTATCCTGCTGACAACGCCTATTTTTGCAGCGATGCCTCTTGACGTAGGAAACACAAACGATTACGGCGGCAGTGATTGGGGCGGAGGTAGCGATTGGGATAGCGGCAGTTGGGATTCAGGATGGGAATGGGATTACGGCTATTCGGACGATGATTATTACTTTGAAGATGACGGTTCTCCTGACATTCCTGCAATCGTTATCATAATCGCAATAGTTCTTATAGTCACAGTATTAGGCGCACGCAACAAAAGAAAAAACGGTTCATCCGGCAGTGGATCAGCAATACCGACTACAGTGCAAAAAACCTTGCCCTTTATAAAAGACAACACCCAGGAAATAGAAGCTGCGCTTAAAAAGACAGACCCGAATTTCAACGCCGAAAAGTTTTTGGCCTGGACAAAAGAAACTTTCATGACCCTCCAAACGGCGTGGACTACGAGAGACTGGTCAAAAATAAGGCCCTTTGAAAAAGAAGAGCTTTTCAGACAGCACGAGCTTCAGCTTGAAGAGTACAAAAGGTTAGGCAGAATAAACGTAATCGAGCGTGTTAACATAAAAGAAGCCTACCTGAACAGATATGTTAGGGATAAGGACTACGAATATTTGACAGTATTTATTAAAGCCCGTATGGGTGACTACATCATAGACGAAAAAAGCGGTGAGCTAATAAAAGGCAACAAGGATGCCGAATACGAGCTGGGCTATATGATTGGTTTTATCCGTAAAAACGGCATAAAGACAGACGTTAATATGAGCAACCACAGTACCACGAACTGTCCCAACTGCGGAGCACCCACCACCGTAACAAGCGCAGGCCAATGCGAATACTGCGACTCCGTAATAACCAGCGGAGAGTTCGACTGGGTTATGTATGAGTACGAAGGAGCTAATCAAACAAACGTAAACAACACTCCGGTAATAATAAAAGAATAAATAGTTAAGACCACCGCAAATGCGGTGGTCTTTTCAATCTTAGTATTGCGATCTATACCTTTTTACGATGAATCTCCAAATAAAGAACGCGGCACAAACTATTACTATCACAAGGGCAACCACGTGTATTGAACTTCCAACGGAGGATTCAATCTTCAGACTTTCCCAAAGCTCGTTTTGAATCTCCTGAGTATCCGCATCAAGAGCACGGTAAGGAGTGGTTTCCAGGGTAGAAAGGTCGGGATAAAGAATATCCATTGCATCCTCGTGCCAATCAACCATATAAGCGATATATTCCTCGTTCTCTCGAACCAGATTGTTGGGGCAGGCATAGCCGATATACTCGGCATTTGCAACAGCCACCTCTTCGGTAAGCATAAAGTTTATATATGCTTCTGCAACATCCTTATTTCGAGAACCCTTCGGGATGCACATAGCGTCAACAAAAACGTTCGTACCCTCTTGGGGATAAAAGAACGACAATGCATCGTTACTGTCGTACATAGTAAGATAGTCGCCTGCATAATAGGGTGCTATAGCCGCAGACTCGCCTTTCATCTTATTAAAGACTTCATCCATTACGTATCCCTGAACAAGGGGCTTTTGGGCTATAAGATATTCAAGAGCTATCTCCCACTCGCTTCTGTCGGTGGTATTAACATCGATATTCTGATAATACATGGCCGTACCGAAAGCATCTCGTGCGTTGTTGAACTGAAGAATCTTGCCTTGGTATTTTTCATTCCACATCAAATCCCAAGAGCCGATATCAGCCTCGTCAACCATTTTTGTATTATAAATAATACCAACTATTCCATAAGTATAAGGAACAGAGTAAAGGTTATCGGGATCATAGTAAGGGTTCAGAAATTCTTCTGCAATATGCACCGCATTAGGTATATTGGAAAAATCCAAGGGTTCCAGCATATCCTCATTCATCATGCGCTGAATCATATAGTCTGAAGGGATGATAACGTCGTAGCTGGTAGCACCGCTTCGAATCTTTGCATACATATCCTCGTTGGATGCGAAGGTGGTGTAATTCACCTCTACCCTTTGCCCGAAGGTTTCGTAGTAGTATTCCTCAAAGGCCGCATTGACGTCAAAAGACTCTTCGGAGCCATCGGAAATATACTCACCCCAGTTATACACGTTAAGAGTTACGGTATCATTATCACCGCAAGCGCCAAAGCAAAAAATCAAAAACAAAAAAAGAGCGGGAACTATAAGGTAACGGTTAAGTTTTTTCATTATTCAGCCCCACTCCCCTTTCTTTTCTCCTCACGACGGGTCTGTATGCGCTCACGTACACGACTGCGAACATCATCAAACTTACTACGGAGCCCGTCCTCTCTGTCTGAAGAAAGATTAGAGAGTATAAGAAGAGCCAATATAGCGATTATCATTAAGGTAGAAAGAGCGTAAATATCGGGAGTTACCTCTTTCTTTGTCATAGAATATATGAGTATGGGAAGGGTCTGGAAGTCACTTCCCGAACAGAAATACGAAATAACAAAGTCGTCAAGAGAAAGGGTAAATGCCATTATAAAGCCAGTAATGACACCCGGCATAATAAAGGGCAGCTCAACCTTAAAAAACGACTGAGAAGGCGTACACCCCAAATCAAGAGCCGCCTCGGGAAGATGTCTGTCCATCTGACGGAATTTGGGGGTTATATTAAGAATAACGTAAGGCAGATTAAAAGTAACGTGCGCTATAAGCAAAGTCCAGAAGTTCAGCTTTTCGGTGGAACCGACTGCGGTGCCAACAAACACAAAAAGCAACATCATGGAAATACCCGTAACAATATCAGGGTTCATCATAGGGATATTGGTAACTGAATTAACCGTAGTGCGAAGGAATTTAGAGCGCATACGGTCAAGACCCAAAGATGCCGCAGTTCCGATAAGGGTAGATATAACAGCCGAAGAAACAGCGAGAATGAGGGTATTCTTCAGGGCATCAAAGGTTTCAGCGTTACGAAAAAGCTCTTTATACCAGTACAAAGAAAAGCCGGTAAAAACACCCGTATTGTTTGTGCTGTTAAAGGAAAAGAGCATCAAGATGAGTATGGGAATATACAATACGGCCAGAACGAGGGCCACGTAGGTCTTGGAAAACACCTTCATACTATCACCGTCCCTTCATCGTCGGAAAAGCGGTTCATTATAGCCATAGAAATAAGAATGAGTATCATCATAACTAAAGATATAGCCGCGCCCACGTTATAGGTAACGGGATTCTGGAACTGACGCTCAATGGTATCGCCTATAAGATCAAAGGTACCGCCGCCCAGCTTCTGAGAAATATAGAAGGTGGATATTGAGGGGACGAACACCATTGTAATACCGGATATTATACCCGAAGTAGACAAGGGCAAAATAACTCTGGTAAGAGTACGAAAGCCGTTACACCCCAAATCCCCTGCTGCTTCTATATATCTGGTATCCATTTTAGAAACTACAGAATGTATGGGCAGAACCATATATGGCAGGAAATTATAAACCATACCAAAAACAACGGCAGGTGCTGTACCTACGATATGCACGGGGTCAAAACCCAATCGCATAATAAAATTATTAAGAAAACCGCCGTCATCAAGAAGCGCCATCATAGAATAGGTTCTGATAAGAAGATTCATCCACATGGGAAGCATCAGCAAGAGCATAATAATCTTCTGGGTACGGGGCTTCATTTTAGCAATAAAATATGCCAAAGGATAGCCAATTATAAGGCATAAAAAGGTAGCAATAACCGACATCGAAACAGATAAAAGGAAGGTTTCGGTATGGTTACCGAGAGCAAAAATATTATCAAGCGTAAACTGACCGTTAACGTCGGTAAAGGCATAATAGATAACGAATAACAGAGGGGCAACTATAAAGAGCACCATCCACACGACGTGGGGAGTTGCCGCTAAAGATGCGAAAAATGAACTGCCTTTACGAACGGGAGGCTTTGTTCTTTTCATTCTTCGTCCTCCTCAGGCTCGGGTTCAGAAAGTTTTTCAAGTTCATCGGAGAAGGAAGAATAGTCGCCGAAGCAGTTGGAATACTCGGACTTCTTCATTATATGAATGGCATCGGGCTCAATATAAAGGCCTATATGCTGACCTTCAGCCACGTAGTCGGTAGACTGAATCATCCACTTAAAGCCGTTTATATCAACTATTATTTCATAATGCACGCCCTTGAAGGTAACGGAAGTAACCGTACCCTGAAGCATACCCTTTTCGGGCGCTACAACGTCAACGTCCTCGGGACGGACAACTACGTCTATGGGCTCGTTATAAATATCCGTAGGCGTACCTATCTGCTGAATACGTCCATCAGTCATTACAACCACGGTAACAGACATGGAAAGAGCCTCTTCCTGGTCATGGGTGACGTAAATAAAGGTAATACCCGTACGCTTCTGTATATTCTTAAGTTCAACCTGCATATCCTTACGAAGCTTAAGGTCAAGAGCACCAAGAGGCTCGTCCAAAAGCAGAACCTTAGGCTGATTAATCAGAGCGCGAGCTATTGCCACACGCTGCTGCTGACCGCCCGAAAGGGTGGTAATCTTACGACGTTCAAAGCCCTTAAGGTTAACCAGGGAAAGCATTTCCTTTACCTGCTTAACGATTTCCTTTTCGGGTATCTTTTTAAGACGCAGGCCGAAAGCTATATTCTCAAAAACGTTCAAATGGGGAAACAGCGCGTACTTCTGAAACACGGTGTTTACGGAACGCTTATAAGGAGGTAATGCATTTATACATTTACCTGCAAAAAAAACATTACCGCTATCCTGATGTGTAAAACCGCCAATTATGCGCAGAGTGGTGGTCTTACCGCATCCACTTGGACCCAGTAATGTTACGAATTCCTTATCCTTTATTTCAAGATTGATTTTGTCGAGAATTACCTCGCCGTCAAATGCGACTGAAATATCTTCAAGTCTGATGATCGCATCTGCCATCTATCTATCTCCCATCTGAATACTGTATTTTTTATACACCACAGTCATATACACTCTGTGGAAGCGGAGGCTACTGCCGCCTCATATTCCTTAGCGGGGAATATATATAAATAAAGAAAAAAATCAATTGCCGCGGCAAAAATAAACGTAAAAACGGAGACTGCACTTCGGCAACAGACTTTTATGTAATAATAATATACTATTTGCAGAATTTTGTCAAGTGTTTTATATGAATTTTTGTTTACTTTTGAAGATTTTTTAATTCAAACGAAAAACCCGTATATGAAGAAAAAAACGGGGTGGTTGTTATTTTCTTTCCGTTGAGATAATCAAGAGCCGTTGACTCGCCCTTAAAAGCGAATTCAAGTTCCACCGAGGCCAGCGCCTGATACATAAAAGGGCAGTCTTTATCCTTGGTTCCGTACTTTGTATCCCCCAAAAGAGGATGACCGATAAAAGCCATATGCGCGCGTATCTGGTGGGTTCTTCCGGTCTGTAATCCTATACGCAAAAGAGAGACTTTGCCGTCGGTGGCCAAAACCTCGTAGGATGTTATTATTTCCTTCGACCCGTTCTTTTTATCCGCCGTTACTTTTACAATATTTTCCGTAGAATCCTTTTTAAGCCAAGCATAGAGCGTATCACTCTTTTTGGGCATAACTCCATAAACAAGACAAAGATAGCTTTTTTTAACTTCTCTGTTTTTTATTTTGAGGTTCAATATACGCAAGGATTCCGCATTTTTTGCTGCAATAACCAGTCCCTGGGTATTTTTGTCAAGGCGGTTGCAAAGCGCAGGAGCAAATGCCTGTTCACTCTGCGGGTCATATTCGCCTTTATTATACAGATACGCCTTTACATGATTTGCGAGAGTATTGTAGCTCTCCTTGTCGTCGCTCTGGGATATTAAACCCGCAGGTTTATCCACTATTAAAACATTTTCATCCTCATATGCCACGGCAAAAGAGGGCTTTACAGACAAAAAGCTATCCTTCTTTATTTTCTCTGCCTCTGCCCCACCAAAAAATTCGTCGCTGATATAAAAGTTCAGCACGTCACCCTCAAAGAGCATAGTATTACCCTTTGGTTGTTTTACGCCGTTCACTCTTACACATTTGAGTCGCAAATATTTCTGAATAAGACTCTTGGGCATGGTTGGAAATTTCTTTTCCATGAACCTGTCAAGTCGCTGGCCGCCGTCGTTGCGACCTATTTTTACTTCTCGCATATCACACCGTATATTTCAGGCAAATTTAGAGAAGAAACGCTATCTTTCGGATAGCGTTTCTTCGATTAGAATCAAAATTGTTTTTTTAACTTATCTCTTAAGAAGAGCAGCACCGATAATACCTGCGTCGTTACCGAGAGCAGCAATAGCAATCTTCTGCTCGGGATGGAGTCCACCGCCGTAAGTATTGGTGTTAACGAAGGCCTTAAGAGGATTAAGGAGATAATCACCTTCGTTACAGATACCGCCACCGATAAGGATAACTTCGGGTCTGAATACGTTAACAATGTCAACGAGGCCTTCAGCTATGTACTCGATATAGTTCTTAACAACGTCAAGAGCTACTTCGTCGCCCTTCTTTGCAGCATCAAAAGCAGTTCTGCCGCTTACCTTACCTTCAGCCTCTGCGACCTTGGTCATAAGGGATTCGGGATGAGCTTCCATAGCAGCCTTGGTCTGTCTGATAAGAGCGGTAG
This sequence comes from Eubacteriales bacterium, assembly GCA_045542755.1. Lineage (GTDB taxonomy): Bacteria > Bacillota > Clostridia > Oscillospirales > UBA644 > JAZQLP01. Next base: position 22,305 of record JAZQLP010000058.1, on the reverse strand, counting down.
CAGAAGCATACGCTTCCCAACAGCCCTTTCTGCCGCAAGAACACTGTTCACCGTTATGAACAACTACGATATGGCCCATTTCTGCGCCTGCGGAATACTGACCTTCGTATATTTCGCCGTTGATAACGATACCGCCGCCAACGCCGGTACCGAGAGTGATCATTACAGCGTTTTTGTAACCCTTAGCCGCACCGGCAATAACCTCACCGAGAGCTGCAACGTTTGCGTCGTTGCCGATATAAACGGGCTTGTCTATATACTTCTGAAGAATAGCCTTCATGGGTATGTTACGGCCGTTCTGGAAATTGTTTGCATAAACAAGAACGCCGTTTTCGGTATCAAGGGAACCGGGAGAGCCGATACCGATACTCTTAACTTCATCAAGGGAAATATTATTTTCCTTAAGAAGAGAAAGAGTGCAGTCTGCCATATCCTTAATGATTTCCTCAAAAGGACGGTCTGCCATGGTTTTTACGGACTTCTTTGCGATGATCTTACCCTCGTAGGTAACTATGCCGACAGCAATATTAGTACCGCCGAGGTCTACACCAACATAATACATTTAGAGTTCCTCCAGTTTATGAATAATTTATTTTCAGTATATTTTATTTCCGGCACGCTTGTCCCGTATAGCCGCTGTATAGGACTTTACGATCTTAGCACCGAAATTTTCCAACGAATATTCTTCGGCTTTTGCAAGAACACTGTTTCTTAACTCTTCCCTCTTTTCGGAAGAAAGATTCTTAAAGGCAACGACTTCTTTAACGAAGCTGTCTCCATCGGTAAATTCAAACCCTGTCACGTCTTGAATAAGAACGTTAGAAAGACACTCGTCAAACCTTGCAATTACGGGCACACCCGCACCCATAGCCTCGATGTAGGTCAAGCCTTGGGTTTCAGAGGTGGATGCAGTAACGAACGCATCTCCCAAAGCGAAGTAATACTGTATCTCTTCGGGCTTTTGCTTACCTGCAAATACGACTATTGACTCAAGACCCAATTCCTTTACCTGAGCTTTCAAATCCGCCTCAGAGGGACCGTATCCCGTTATAACGAACTTTAACCCACCGACAGCGTCATTTGCTTTCTTAATGTTGTCCAATATAAAGGACACATTTTTTTCGGGAGCCAGGCGTCCAACGTAGCATAGGGTAAAACAATTCTCGATGCCGAGAGTTTTTTTGATTTCAGAGAGTTTTTCACTATCTACATTCTCGGGACGTAAACGTTGGGTATCTATTCCCGTGGGAATAATGTCTATGGGCTTTTTAACTCCGAAGCGCAAAAGAGCCTTTTCTGTCTTTTCGGTGGGAGCAATAAGTCTGTTGTAATGCTCCGACATCCTTCTGGTATACCCGTTTACTATTCTTTTGGCAGTATCTTCAAAATACCCGCCCTTATCCACATAATGGGTATAATCCTCTATCATCGTATGGTAGGTATAAACCATAGGGATTCCGTACTTTTTCGCCGCCATTTCTGCCAATAGACGCATAGATACCTCACCGTTATTATGAATAACGTGGAGTTTCATTTTCTTGATATAATTCATAGCGACAGCACTTAAAGGTTGTCCGAGCCTGTAACCGTACAGTTTTTTGAGCTTAATAGCGGGAATACGAAGAATACCACTGTTAAATTCAGTACCGAAAAGCTTGGTATCTGAAGCAGGAGTAATCACGTACACGTTATGGCCCATAGCAAGAAGCTGATTTCTCAGGGTACGAACCGATACGGCAACGCCGTTAACGTCGGGAGGATAAGTCTCTGAAAAGAGGCCTATATTAAGAGCATCCGGTCTTTCGTGAAGCTCCGCATATGACTCAATTCTGCTCATAACCAGTTCAGACATAACGTTTGAGTAAAGGGTTTTGTACCTTTCCCCTATCACGTCAGACTTGTATGAAGCGCCTGTCTGTTTTGCAGACTGACGGATCTTATCACTACCAACACCGATATAGTATTCAACTTTTGAATAGAAATCATCAAAATTAGCTGCAATAATGCAATTTTCTCTTTCCTTTGCAAACTCAGCATAAAGAGGTTGCTCTCTTAATATACAAAGGCCACCCAATGCCATAGCCTGAATCACGTCGGTATAAACGGTCATATCTTCAGAGGGAAAAAGTACAGTATCTGCCCCTGCAAGACCGCCCCAAAAGACCTCACGTGAAACCAATCGGACGCAACTCATATTCGAAGGAATATCTTTAGTAAGAGAAGCCGATATAGAAGAAATTACTTCGGAAGCGTAAATGCCGCCCATCCATATAAACTTATGCTGGGGAAGCCGTTTTGCAAGAAGAATAAAATCCTCAAAGCCGTTCTCCTTGGTCATGGGACCGATACCTACGGCCACCTTCTCATCCCCAAGGGAAAAGAAACGCCTAAAGGTACGAACGTTACGCTGTATACGAGAAGTACTTTCAGAAATTACCGAGCGAGGAATAGAGACTATGTTATTCTTAATCCCCGAATCCCTAAGCTGTTGAGCGGAATATTCGGAAGGAACGACAATAGTATCATTCTTCTGTAAAAGAGCAGTAAGAACAGGTTTAAGAACCTTATCCCCTTTTACGGAAAAAGATATTGCGCCCGCTCTGTCTTTTTTAACGTAATGAGCGTTCACAACGATTGCTGCGCCTTTTTTTCTTGCTTCCGAAAGAGGAAACGGATTAAGAAAATAGGCAGGGTCAATCTCCATTATATCGTAGTCGTCGTTAGGATTCAAAGTATAAGGGATATTTGCGGCGGTAAGAACACGAACTCTCGACTCCACCGCCTTGAGAGTATCGTCGCTCACGGTTTTATCGTGAACGTCACAATAAAGTAAAACCTTCATAAAAAATCTCCACAAGCCGCCTTATGCGACCCAAAACAAATTCAAAGATTTTCAAAGAATCAAGTTCCTTTATGTCACACTGGTTATTTTACCACATAAAGAGTAATTTGTCAATAGATTCCCCGATATTATTAAAAAAATAAGAGCTTTTACAAGGCTGTCTTCATCCCGACATTCCGTTTATGAATAAAAAAGGAACATTACCTTAAATATCTTTTCAAAACACATATTCTATGTTATAATAAAAGATAAGAAATATTGACACAGGGGAAAGACTTATGGCGCAAAAAGATAAAACAAAAACCGTATACGTATGCACCGAATGCGGCTACGTAAGTCCTAAATGGTCGGGCAAATGTATGGGCTGCGGAGCCTGGAACACTCTTACCGAAGAGGTACAGAGAGCAGAGCCTTCCGTAAAAAAGCCCATATCAACTCTGACGTCGGCCACCCCCATATCTCTTATGACCTTGGACCCTGCCCTTGAAAAGCGGACCTCCACGGGTATCGGCGAACTTGACAGAGTTCTCGGCGGCGGACTCGTTCTCGGATCCCTTGTACTTCTCAGCGGTGAGCCGGGTATAGGAAAATCCACCGTACTTCTCCAAACCTGCAAGACATTGCCTAAAGATAAGGTAATATATTACGTTGCAGGAGAGGAATCCCCTGCTCAGCTCAAAATGAGAGCTGAAAGAATCGGCGTTGACAACCCAAATCTCTTTATTATTACCGAAACCGATATTGAGGAGATTTGCGCCATTATCGAAAAGGGAAAGCCTGATCTGGTTATTATAGACTCCATACAGACCGTTTCTCACCCTGCCGTCACATCTTCACCCGGGAGCGTAACTCAGGTAAAAGAATGTACAGCATCTCTTATGCGTACCTGCAAAACGACTTCCGTACCCGTATTCATTGTTGGTCACGTCAATAAAGAAGGCTCTATTGCAGGCCCAAAAGTAATGGAACACATGGTAGATACCGTTCTCTATTTTGAAGGAGAACGCAACCTTGATTGCCGTATACTTCGCGCTGTAAAAAACCGTTTTGGCTCCACCAATGAAATAGGCGTTTTTGAAATGACAGGTGAAGGACTTCTTGAAATAGAGAATCCCTCCAGACTGTTTCTTGACGGTAAACCTGAAAACATATCGGGCATAGCCACGGTATGCACACTTGAAGGTACTCGTCCTATTATAGCCGAAATACAGAGTCTTGTATCACAGACTCCCTTCCCTGCACCAAGAAGAACATCAACGGGATTTGACTATAACAGACTAAACTTGCTTATTGCTGTTTTGGAAAAACGTTGCGGGCTATACTTTGGAAACTCCGACGTTTACCTTAACGTTATCGGTGGCCTGAGAATCTCGGAGCCTGCGGCGGATCTAGCTATCGCTACGGCAATGGCCTCAGCCCTAAAAGACTTTATTATCCCCGATGACACAATACTTATCGGAGAATTAGGATTGGCCGGCGAAGTAAGAAATGTAGCTCATCTTGATAAAAGAATCGAAGAAGCCGAGAGCTTCGGATTCAAACGTTGCCTGTACCCTGCAAGAAACAAACTCCCCCGTAAAAGATACGGCATAGAACTTATAGGCGTATCGTCTATAAGAGAAGCATTTTCCAAGCTTTAAGCACAATAATATGTCAGCATTTGCAATCAAGTTAATAGCCATAATCGCAATGGTTATTGACCACGTTGGGTATATATTCTTCCCACAAACCACAATGTTAAGGATTATTGGCCGTCTAACCATGCCAATAATGGCATTTTTTGCCGCAGAGGGCTTTGAAAAAACCAGGAATAAGTTCAGGTACCTCCTAAGACTGTTGATATTCGCAGTAATATCCGAATTACCCTACAGGTTGGCTTTTAATCTTACTCCCGATAAGCCATATTATCCATCAAACGTAATTTTTACCATATTTTTGGGTGTTCTTGCTCTTACTTTGGGAGAAATCCTTGAAAAGAAGACAAAAGTGCCTCTTACCAGACTTTTAGCCTATCTAATTTGTATGTACCAGGCGCAGTATTTTTATACCGACTGGAACTGGCTCGGCGTACTTATGATAATAGCTTTATACCACGCAAAAAAGAGCACGCCAAAGCAGGTTCTTTTTCTCGGAGGAGCCTATCTTTTATACATATTCGCAGAATGGTATAACAGTTTCTTGAAAGGCACTCTGGTTTACGGACTGTCATCACCAATTCATTTATTCGGGCTTGTCTCTTTGATATTCATCTTCATTTACAACGGAAAAAGAGGTTGCCCCCGACCTATGGGATATTTATTTTACCTATTCTATCCCCTTCACCTAATTGTACTCTATTTACTTAAATTCATATAAATTTTATGGAGGATAACAATGAAATTCGCAGAATTTTCAGCCAACACTACGGCGTGGAAGGAAAAAGGCTTTGCTGTTCCTGCCTACGACAGAAATGAAATGATAAAGGCTACAAAGGAAGCTCCCGAATGGGTACACTTCGGTTGCGGTAATATTTTCAGAGCGTTTACCGCTCGCCTTTGCGAGGACCTTCTTAATAAGGGTATGGTAAAAACCGGCATTCTTACAGCAGAAGGATTTGACGAGGAAATCGTTACCAAGGCTTTCAAACCCTTTGATGATATGTCCGTTGCAGTAACCCTTAAAGCAGACGGCTCTATTGAAAAGCAGATAATCGGAAGCGTTGCAGATTCCTATATTCTTGATAGCACCCTTAACGATTGGAATGAGCTTAAAAAGGCTTTTGAAGCAACCACTCTCAAAATGGCATCATTTACCATTACCGAAAAGGGCTACAGCCTTAAAAATGCAAAGGGAGAATTTGCTCCCGCAGTAGAAGCTGACTTAAATAACGGTCCCTCCGCGCCTGTAAGCTATATGGGTAAGGTTGCAGCGCTTCTTCTTCATAGATACGAGAATGGCGCAACACCCGTAGCTCTCGTTAGTATGGATAACTGCTCTCACAACGGTGATAAACTCAAGGCAGCTATTGCCGAATTTGCAGCAAAGTGGGAAGAGGCCGGTGTTGCAGCTAAGGGCTTTACCAATTATATAAACGATCCTGTAAACGGTGTAGCATTCCCCATATCCATGATAGATAAAATCACCCCCAGACCCGACTCAGGTGTAAAGAACATGCTTGAAGAGTGTGGATTTGAGGATACCGATATTATTGTAACTTCCAAAGGCAGCTATACCGCCCCCTTCGTAAACGCAGAGGAAGCAGAATACCTTATTATGGAAGACCTCTTCCCCAACGGAAAAATTCCTCTCGATAAGATAAGCGCAGGTGTAAAGTACACCGATAGAGAAACCGTAGACAGAGTTGAAAGAATGAAGGTTTGCACCTGTCTCAATCCCCTTCATACTGCTTTGGCAGTATTCGGATGTCTGCTTGGTTACACCAAAATATCCGAGGAAATGAAGGACGAGGAGCTTAAGGCCCTTGTTAACAAGGTAGGTTACGAAGAGGGTCTTCCCGTAGTTGTTGACCCCGGTATAATCTCCCCCAAAGCCTTCATTGATGAGGTTGTAAACAAGAGAATTCCCAACCCCTTTATGCCCGATACTCCCCAGAGAATTGCTACCGATACTTCCCAGAAATTAGCTATCAGATTTGGTCAAACAGTTAAGGCTTATCAGGAAAAAGAGGGTCTCGACCATCACAGTCTTAAGATGATACCCGCAATATTTGCAGGCTGGTGCAGATATCTTATGGGCATAGACGATGACGGCAACAAGTTTGAAGTATCCCCCGATCCTATGCTTGAAGCGGTAGTTCCTTACATTGATGGACTTACCCTCTCCGAAAACACCGACGGTTACGGCGAAAAGATAAGACCCATACTTCAGAACACCACCATTTTCGGTCTTGACCTCTATGCCGCAGGTATGGGCGAAAAGATTGAAAAGCTCTTTGAAGATATGTGTAAAGGAAAGGGAGCTGTAAGAGCCACCCTTAAAAATTGCATTAACGGCTAAATTCTTTGGAGGCATGTTTCGATGAAAACATTCACTCTATACAGAAAAACACTGGTTTACGCCTGGCTGAAATTTGCCCTTTGCTTTGTATCGGCGCTTATTGCCCTTATACTGTTTTTATTACTGCATATAGGACTTTCAGCCATAGGCGAAGGCCCAGCTTCAACAGGGCTTATTTTATGGTTTATTCTATGTCCATTCATTTATCCAATGGCTAAATATTTCTTCGGACACAGAATAATTGCAGGGCATCTCTATGCCATACAAGAGGCCCTCAGGACGGAACATTTACCCGTGGATCTCCTTAAAGCGGCAGATATAGAGGTTCTGGACCTCTTCCCCACTTTTGCACATTATAAAGCAAAAGAGTTGGAAGCAGCCAATTCCGTAAAAGAACTTTACCGACGGATATTTGATTCCGTAGAATCCTCCCGAGGGGCAACACCTCCAAATGAAGGAATGAAGAAAACCGTAATCAAAGAAGCGGCGATATATCTTTCCTTCATCACCTCTGCATGTGTTGCTCAAATATTCGCAAAACCCGCACAGATGCAGGAAAAGACTCTGGCTCACAGCGTCGGTGTGTTTTTCAGAAATAGACAGGTATTTCTTGTAGATACCTACAGAATAACCCGTAAAATACTTCTCTCGGTTGCGATAATCGGCGTTATACTCATTGCGCTCTGCATTACCCTTACGTTGCTCGTAACTGATGCCACCGTTATAACGGTAATACTCGGCGCTATATTGGGCATGATCCTGACAGCAGGTATTAAAAACGCCTTTATTGATCCCATATACCTTATAAAAACGATGAAAGTCTTTGCATTGGCAGATAAGACCGACGAGGACAGCCCTGAGTCATATACCAAAATGGCAGTCCTCTCCCCCGCCTACGCAAAGCTATGGCAAAAGGTCAGCGGAGAGATAGTTGATCTGAGTATTGATGCGGAAACCTCAATAACACAGAAACAAGAAGAAATCTAAAAAACAATAAAAAGAACGGTACGACAATTGTCGTACCGTTCTTTAATTATCATATTTTATCTAAGGAATCCGTTTATTATAGCAGCCTCTGCCTCTTCCTCAGTAAGTCCGAGAGTACGGAGCTTGAGAATCTGCTCACCTGCTATTTTTCCTATAGCGGCCTCATGTATAAGGGCGGCATCGGGAGTGTTAGCGATAAGAGAAGGAGTCGCGGTAATTTTACCGCCACCTACCAGAATACCGTCGCACTCGGAATGTCCGGAACATTTGGCATTGCCCGTTATATTAGAATAATAGGCCTGATAAGAATGACCCTTTGCAACAGAACGTGAAACAAGGCTAACAGAGGCGTCCTCTCCCATAACGTCAACGTCAAAATGGGTTTTAGCAACCTCGTCACGATCGGTAAGTATTCTTTCACGAATAAAGATCTTGGATCTGGCGTGCATTCTGGCAGTGGTTTTTCTATCAGAATAAGTAACGCCGCCAAGTTGCAGAGTATCCATTTCAATAACGGCATCCTCTTCAAGATATATCTCGGTAACGGGATTTATCTGTCTGTCGCCTAATTCTTTTCCTGTACCCACGTGCTTTTCAATATAAAGAACCTTTGCACCCTTGTCCAGGAAAAATCTGTGAATACCGTTATGGCGGGAAAGCTCACCCGTATCGGAGTGAACGCCGCAGCCTGCGATTATGGTAACGTCAGCATTTTCGCCAACGATAAAATCATTATAAACCAAATCGTCAACATTTGATTGGGTTATACAAGCAGGGATATAAGCCTTCTCACCCTTAGTATTGGGCTTTATAATAATCTTAATACCGCTTCCGTCATCATTTGATTCTATTTTTATATTTTCGGTAGATCTGCGAGCAACGCTTTTGCAGTCTTCCCTTATGTTATAAGCACCGTCAAAGGATGCATCCAAAGAACCGTCAACCTTAAGGTCGGAAACTATTTCCAGAAGTTCTTCTGTGGTCTTCTTTATCATAAGGTCACCTTCTCTCTGAAGGGACATCCCGTATCACAGAACAGCTTGGGGTAAATTTCATCCCTTGTGCCTATATCTGCAATATGTCCCGATTCCATTACGATAATATTATCTGCAGCGGAAAGTATTCTTTCCTGATGGGAAATTATAATTATAGTGCCTTTAGTTTCCTTTTTAAGGGCTTCAAAGGTAGAAACAAGCTCTTTAAAGCTCCAAATATCGATTCCCGCTTCAGGCTCGTCAAAAATAGACAGTCTTGCTTTACGCAAAAGAACGCTGGCTATCTCTATACGCTTCATTTCTCCACCGGAAAGATGGGCGTCCACGTCACGGTCAAGGTATTTTTCGGGCTGGAGACCTACCTTGACAAGAGCCGCAGAAATCTCCTCTTCATTGTCATTACCCAATGCAAGAGAAAGAATACCTCTTACGCTTATACCCTTAAATCTTACGGGTTGCTGGAAAGCAAAAGCGATTCCTTTCTTCGCTCTTTCAGTAACGTCCAGAGAAGTTATATCTTCCCCGTTAAAAATAATTTTTCCATCGGTAGGATCATCAGTTCCCGCAATTATTTTTGCAAGAGATGTCTTACCACTACCGTTATGTCCCGTAATAACGGTAAGACCGCCCTCAGGAATCTTAACGGATAAATCGTCTAATATTTTTCTGCCCGTATCAACGACACGGGTTATATTCTTAAGTTCAAGCATAGTGTGTTATACGTCCTTTCAATAGAATATTATACCACATGCTTACGCTTAAAGCAATACCGTAAACGAATAATTCAAAAAATTGCACAAAATAGTGCCTTACAAGTAAAATATTTCCTAAAATCCACAAACCATGCCCTACCTTACTTGACATTTCTCCAAAGTAAATGTATAATAAAATACGGCAGAGAGATTATCTCCTGCCGCATAATATCGTAAGGAAGTATTTAATTATGGAAAAGATACCCTCTTTCACTATAGACCATAACAAACTTATTCCCGGAGTATACGTTTCGAGAACCGATTCTGTTGGCGGAGATATTGTTACCACCTTTGATTTGCGATTCACAAAGCCCAACAGAGAACCCGTGATGAATACGGGCACCGCTCACGCTGTCGAGCATCTTGCGGCCACATTTATGAGAAATGACAACGAGATGAAAGACCTCATAGTATACTTTGGTCCTATGGGATGCCGCACGGGTTTTTATTTACTGATGAAGGGCAACCTTACCCCCAAGGATATTTATCGCTTACTCAAAGAAACTATGGAATTTATCTGCAAGTTTGAGGGAGCAATTCCCGGCGCAGCTCCAAAAGATTGCGGTAATTACAGTGATATGGATCTTGAAGGTGCAAAAGCCTACGCAAAGAAGTTTCTTGACGAGGTCATTTCCGATTTCGGCGCCCATAACACAGTATATCCCGAATAAATTATTTGTTGGTTATAATTTCCTTAAGACTGCGTTTGGGGACGTACTGAACCCCGTCTTTTCTGGAGTATCTGACGTCACCGTCAACACATTCGGTAATCACTACCTTATCTTGCGGTTTGCCCAAGGCAAGACACAGCTCGGGCTTCAAATTGGACGGCAAAGAAAGTATTTCCGAAGCCTTAGCAGGGTCAAACGCGGCAAGGATACAGCCACCTAATTCCCTTTCGGCCGCGGCAAGCATAATTGTCTGAGCAGTTATGCCTACATCTTTAAGGAACAAATGCTCGTTTTCTGATATTGACGTATCCAAAGATATTATAATAAACGCAGTCGGACGATGCCCCTCGGGAGGCAATACGGTATCCTTTATAAGGCCTGCCCAGCGGGTTATTGACTGTATTTTATTAACCTCTTCCTCTTCATACACAAGAGTGAACTTTAATGCCTGAAGATTGATAGACGAGGGCGCGTACCTAACGTGCTCAACAAGCTCTTCAAGTTCCTCACGGGTAATTTTTCTGCTTTGGTCAAAGCATCTTATACTGCGACTTTTTTTAACCAGATCTATAAACATTTATATCATTCCTTTCGTAAAAATATCATACCATATAATTTATGCTTTGTCAACAGAAGGAGGTGTCAACGGTGCCTGACTTTATAAAAAACTACAACTCTCTTAACACTGCCCTTAAAGAGAGATTCGGACAAAAAGTATACAGAATAGCCCTTAACGGCGGAATGACCTGCCCAAACAGAGACGGTACCCTCGGACACCGCGGATGTATTTTTTGCAGTAAGGGTGGCTCCGGAGAATTTGCTCAAAGCCCCAAGATGTCCATTACAGAACAGATAGAAGAAGGTAAAAAGTTACTCAACAAAAAACAAAAAGACGGAAAATATATCGCATATTTTCAAGCATTTACAAACACTTACGCTCCCCTCCCTTACCTTGAAAAGATTTTTACCGAGGCTATAAATCATCCCGATATCGTAGCCCTGTCAATAGCAACCCGTCCCGACTGTCTGCCTGAAGAAACTGTTGCCCTTATATCAAAACTAAATAAAATCAAGCCTGTATGGGTAGAATTAGGGCTTCAGACTTCAAATGAGAGTTCTGCTCAATTTATCAGACGTGGATACGACAACTCCGTATACGAAAAAGCGGTTCGCGACCTTAAAAACGAAGGTATTGAATATATAGTGCATATAATACTCGGGCTTCCCGGAGAAACCAAAGAGGATATGATAGATACCGTTAAATACGTTTCTGCTTTTGAGCCTGACGGAATAAAGCTTCAGCTTCTCCACGTTCTTAAGGATACAGACCTTGCAGACTGTTATATGCAGGGACAGTTTGAAACACTTACACAAGAGGAGTATATCGATGTTTTAATTACGTCCATTGAGCATTTGCCTAAAAATACAATCATACACCGTTTAACCGGCGACAGCCCGCACGGGATGTTAATAGCCCCCAAATGGTCGGAACACAAATGGGAAGTACTCAATGCATTTCACAGAGAAATGGAAAAACGGGGTGCTTATCAGGGGCGATTATATAAATAAATGCTGTTTGTTAAGTTTTTATGAAAAGCAAGGCTATAGTCTTGATTTTCAGTGTGAATTGTGATAGAATGTTCAAGACAGAAAATCTGTCTGAATATACGCCGGTGTGATGGAATTGGCAGACGTGACGGACTCAAAATCCGTTGGTAGCGATACCGTGCGGGTTCGACCCCCGCCACCGGCACCACATTTCCGAATACCATACTGATGGTATTCGGTTTCTTTTTATATAAAACCTTTCGAGGAGCAAAGATGGAAAATCCTTATTCAAGACTCAAATTTGCCTGCTATACAACAAGTCTTACAATATCGGTAGTAGGAAATATATCTCCTTTTCTTTTTATAACCTTCCGAGAGCTTTACGGAATATCATATTCTCTTCTGGGACTGCTGGTTTTTACAAATTTCATTACTCAGCTTGTAATAGATTTGGTATTCTCTTTCTTTTCATCAAAATTTAATATTCCGCTGACTGTAAAACTCATTCCCGTAACGGCGGCTTTAGGCATACTCATATATACGGGCGCTCCGTTGTTGTTCCCCTCTAACGTTTACTTAGGCCTCTCACTCGGTACTGTTATCTTTTCAATGGCTGCAGGTTTGGCAGAAGTGCTTTTAAGTCCCATAATTGCAGCCGTTCCCTCAAAAGATCCCGACAGAGAGATGAGTAGGCTTCATTCTGTATTCGCTTGGGGCTCAGTTGGAGTCATAATTGTCACAACGCTGTTCATCCACGTTTTCGGGGCGGATAATTGGCAATATCTGACTTTGCTGTTTATTCTTATACCTATCACATCAGCTATTACATTCAGTCAAACCGACGTTCCAAAGCCCGAAAATACATCAAAGATAACCGGGGTTACAGAGTTATTCAAGAAAAAAACAACTCTGGCTTTGCGTCATTATAATATTCTTAGGGGGCTCTGCGGAATGCACAATGGCGCAGTGGAGCTCCGGATATCTGGAACAGGCATTAAACATACCTAAAATATGGGGTGATATTTTCGGTGTAGCTGTATTTTCCCTTGCACTTGGACTTGGCAGAACTCTCTATTCGAAATATGGCAGCAACATAGAAAAAATAATGCTCTTGAGCTTTATGGGGGCATCGATATGCTATTTAATTGCAGCCATTTCGCCCTACCCCGTACTTAGTCTTATTGCATGCGCCATGACCGGCTTATGTACAGCTATGCTATGGCCGGGCACCCTTATTCTGGGGGCGGAGAAATTCCCTTTGGGAGGAGTAGCTCTTTACGCAATTTTAGCCGCCGGAGGAGATCTTGGCGCATCGATAGGGCCACAAGCAGTAGGCATAATTACAGATGCTGTAATAAGCCTCCCTGCCGCCCATATCATAGCGCAAAAACTCGGAATAATGCCCGAGCAGTTGGGAATGAAAGTCGGAATGCTTAGCGGTATGCTTTTCCCGCTTATGGGAACTGTCATCTTTATATTGAAATTCAGTAAAAAAAGACGTCTAATAAAAGGAGTTAACAGGTGAAAGAACGAAACACCTCTATGTTAGAAGGCTCTATCTGGAAAAATCTGCTCAAATTTGCCTTTCCGTTGTTTCTTGGAAACCTTTTTCAGCAGCTCTATAATACCGTTGACGCACTCATCGTAGGACACTTCATGGACGAATCTGCCCTTGCGGCGGTTACCTCTTCGGGTAGCCTTATATTTATGCTCGTAGGCTTCTTCGGCGGCGTATCTGCGGGTGCAGGTGTAGTTATAGCAAAGCATTTTGGCGCAAAAGAAACTGACAGAATGAAAAAGGTTATGCACACGGCGGTTGCTACAGGAGTTATTGTGGGCATTTTCCTTACCATATTCGGAATTCTCACCACTCCCACAATATTAAAGTGGATGGATACGCCCGATAACGTATTACCCAATTCGGTATCATATTTCAGAGTGTATTTTCTGGGCGCCATATTCATGGTTATGTATAACGTAGCGGTAAGCATTCTTCAAGCTACGGGTGACAGCAAACATCCCCTTTATTACCTTATCACATCATCGATCACCAATATTATCCTTGACCTTCTCTTTGTGGGAGTGTTTAAATGGGGTGTTTGGTCAGCAGCTTTTGCAACGACTATAGCGCAAGGAGTAAGTGTATGCCTGGCTTACAGAAGATTACTCAACGTTGACTCCCCCGCAAAAATATTTATCAAGGACATTAAAATTGATAAGGAAAGTCTTAAAGACATTATCAGATTCGGTCTTCCCTCCGGTATTCAGAACTCCATAATAGCCGTTGCAAACGTAGTTGTACAGAGCAACATTAACGGATTTGGAGATTTTGCAATGGCGGGCTGTGGGTCTTATTTCAAGGTAGAGGGCTTCGCATTCTTACCTATAACCTGTTTCTCAATGGCCATATCCACATTTGTGGGACAAAATCTCGGCGCAAAGAAATACGACAGAGTTAAAAAGGGCGCTCTATTGGGTATAATATGCTCTGTAATACTTGCTGAAGTAGTAGGATTGCTGATATACTTGTTTGCACCCCAGCTTATTTCTATGTTTAACGATAATCCCGAAGTAATATCCTTCGGAGTAAGACAAGCCAGAACTGAGTCCCTTTTTTACTGTGTCCTTGCTTTTTCTCACTGCGCTGCAGGTGTTATGCGAGGCTCGGGAAACGCAAAAGTACCCATGTATACCATGCTGGCAGCTTGGTGCATTATCAGAATAATATACGTAACTGTAATGCTTAACTTCTTCCCCAACATAGAAACTATATTCACGGCATATCCCGTAACCTGGAGTATAAGCACACTTATATTTGGATTCTGTTTGCTGAAAACCGATTGGATACACCGTTTTGAAAAATTAGATGCTAATAAAACCAATTAAAATAAATAATCCACCCGCTGTGATGCGGGTGGATTATTTATTCACTGTATACTATTAATAGTTTTCTGCGTGAAGTTCAAAATAACTCTGGGGATGAACGCAAACGGGACAAATTTCAGGAGCCTTGGTGCCAACCATAATGTGACCGCAGTTACGGCATTCCCAAACCTTAACCTCACTCTTGGTAAATACTTCTGCCATCTCAACGTTCTTGAGAAGAGCGCGATAACGTTCTTCGTGATGCTTTTCAATAGCTGCAACCATGCGGAATTTAGCGGCAAGTACAGGGAAGCCTTCTTCTTCAGCAGTCTTTGCAAAACCGTCGTACATATCGGTCCACTCGTAGTTTTCGCCGTCAGCCGCAGCAGCGAGGTTTGCGGCAGTGTCGCCTATGCCCTCAAGCTCCTTAAACCACAGTTTCGCATGTTCTTTTTCGTTATCGGCAGTCTTAAGGAAAAGGGCAGCTATCTGCTCAAAGCCTTCCTTCTTTGCCTTAGAAGCAAAGTATGTATACTTGTTTCTGGCCTGAGATTCGCCTGCAAAAGCGGCTTCGAGATTCTTCTCAGTCTGGGTACCTGCGTATTTGTTTGCCATAATAATAACCTCCGTATAGTAAATATTAATTTTCTGAATTTATTTCAAGTACTCTGTACTGTTCTTCGGGCATAACCGATTTAAGGGTAGCCATGGCCTGAGAGTACTGATTTTCATATTTGGAAAAAGTATCTGTCATCTGCACCTTGAATCCTAAAGAAACATATAGGAGCATCGCCGGCCAACTCCAAGGCTGAGTGTGCAGATATACGGGCAACTCCCCTTTATCGGCATGAAGTTTCAGCGCCATACTGCAAGCGGCGCGACCAAGGCCTTTCCCCTGCTCAAAAGGTGAAACAACCGCCCAATGCAAGGATGCGGCTTCTCCCTCGCCCTTGGGATGGAACCAGGAAAGACATGAGCCTACGGGAATACCCTCTTTATTAAGGATGAATACGCCCTTTTCAGGATTTAACGCAAGTTCGGGTAAAAGACTCTCGCAGAAATACTTTTCGGCATCCACTACCGATGCAAAGTCCCCGACACCATACTCCATTTCTGCCCAATACTTACCAAAACCCATTTTATAAGGGGAAAAGGTATATCCTTCAGGCAAAGATATGGGCTTATCTTCATAGGAGCTGCACTTCATTATTACGTTGTAAAAGGGTATGGATCTATCGTTCACGGAAACTATCCTCCGCTGTAATTTTCAATGAGATTATAACACAAAAAGATATGATTGTCAATAACTTTCAGGAGTTTAATTTATAAATAAGATAAGGCAACGCTCTTTCAAATTTAACCCCATACCAATGATCGGGATCGGAAAAGGTTTTGTCAATACATTTAAGAGTAAAATCTGCGGCAAGCTGAGCGGACCACTTAAAATCACGGCCTCTTACCCAAGCTCCGGCAACTACTGCAGAATAAACGTCACCCGTCCCCATAAACACTTTATTTATGCGGTGGTGCATATATAAGGTCAGTTCACCTTCAGACATTATGGCAACGCCCGTTTCTTCCGCTGAGGGGCAAACACCCGTCAATACGATATTTTCCGCGCCAAAAACTGCAAGTTTATCAATCAGCTCTTTTACGTAAGCCTCATCGTGTATTTCTTTATAAGGAGTATCGGTAAGTAAGCAAGCCTCGGTTATATTGGGAAGAAGGGCGTGTGCCTCGTAGCAGAGCTTTTTCATTTCTTCAACATGCTCGTTGTCAAATCCGTCGTAAAGCACTCCGTTATCTCCCATGGCGGGGTCAACGATTATCTTACCACCGGGAACGAGAAGGCTTGAAAACATCTCCTTAACGTCGTCGATCTGCTCGTGATTACCCAGATATCCCACATAGACAGCATCAAATTTTATACCAAGCTCTTTCCAATGACGCTCAATGGCGGGGATATCCTCCGTTAAATCTCTGAAGGTATAATTCTTAAATCCTCCGGTATGGGTAGAAAGCACAGCGGAAGGTATAATACAGGTTTCAAGACCGCAGGCGGAAAGAACGGGCAACGCTACCGTCCCCGAGCACTGTCCAAAGCATGAAATATCCTGTACGGTTAAAATTCTCTTGTATGGCATTTTAAACAATGTCTCCTATTCTGCCAAATCCGATATCCTTTGCGGAAATCTTCTTTATATATTCGGTAATTTCTGTATTCATGCGGCGTATCTCGTCTTCAAATTCCTCTGCTGACATTTTAAACACACCTGCGTGAATAGCAGAAAGTCTTATTAATCGGTCAGAGGTTACAACTCTTACGTTGAAATTGGGGCCAAGTTGATGGCAAAGCCTTTCAATATAGGTATCTGCCGTTTCATCCTGCTGGGTATATACCACCTTGTAGCCGTCTCTTTCAAAGTCGCTTCCCTTTCCACCCTTTACAAGATAGGCATCAAAAACAAGGGTAACGTCAGCCTTTGTATATGAAACGTAATTCCCAACTATATCCATAAGGATATCACGGGCAACCTCCAGATTATCCTCAGCGGTTTCCTTAAGGAAATCCCATTGAAAAATAAGGTTATATCCATCAAGAATGAGTATTTGCTTTTTCTGTTTTGACTTTTTCTGCTCGTCGGCAGTAATTACCTTTGCATCACTGTACTGGCGCCGTTTTATGGGGCCGAATTCACGAAGCATTATGGCTTCAAGCTCTTTATCGTCAATATGATAATTTCTTGCAATAGTCTTGGGAGCCGCCAATAAGGATTCGGAATCGTTTCTCGGCCTTTTACCGTACCCACTCTCAAGATGCATATATTTTGACACCTCGTCCCAGGGAACTACGAATCCTGCTCCGTGCTCACAAAAAACGGAATGAGGGGGATTATCAATATCTGCCTCGGGGAAATAGGTAACGGACTCCAAAACGCTTTGTGTATCGTGACAGGGAAAATATCCGTCAAAGGTACAGAAAAGCCGTCCAAAACCTTTGGTATATGCGTTAAGCTCGGTAAAGTAGTCCCGCATCTCGGATACCGGTACCCTGCCGACTATGACGGTAAGCTCTCCGTCAGAGTGCTCGATTTTAAACTCTGCGTTTCTTATCTGAAGGTCGTTTATGGCTCTTCCCGTATATTCGGAGGGCAACTCCATACGGTATTTATAAAACGGTTCAAGAAGCTGAGATTTTCCCATCATAAGCCCCTGTCTGACAGCTCTCCAGGTAGCCTCACGGAAATCTCCACCTTCGGTGTGCTTTTTATGCGCTTTTCCCGTAAGAAGAGTTATCTTTACGTCGGTAAGGGGCGCCCCCATGAGCACGCCTTTATGCTCCTTTTCGCTCAAGTGCGAAAGGACAAGCCTTTGCCAATTTCTTTCAAGGACGTCCTCGGAGCATTGGGTATCGTAAACTCTTCCGCTTCCCTGAGGGAGAGGTTCCAAAAGAAGATGCACTTCCGCATAATGGCGCAAGGGCTCAAAATGTCCTACACCAACTACGGGCTCGATGAGAGTTTCTTTATAAAGGATCTTACCCGTGCCCACCGATACGTCAATATCGAATCGTTCTTTAATCAGACGTTTTAGAATATCTATCTGAACCTCACCCATAAGCTGAGCGTGTATTTCACGAAGTTCCTCTTTCCATACCAGATGGAGGGCAGGCTCTTCCTCCTCAAGCTGTTTGAGCTTAGGATAAAACAGCCTTTCGTCACACCCCTCGGGCAAAATCAACTTATATGTCAAAACGGGCTCAAGAACGGGACGTGATGCATCAGGCTCGTCCCCCAACCCCTGACCTGCATAGGTGCCGCTCAAGCCGATAACGCCGCATATATCACCCGAATAAACAGCATCGACTTGTTCAAATTTATCACCCGAATAAAGACGTATCTGAGACACCTTTTCGGTTACGGGAGTACCGTCCTCACGAACGTATCTTATCTCATCTCGTACGGAAAGACTTCCGCCCACTATCTTCATAAATGTGATTCGGTTTCCGCCACCCTGAACGCCGCCGCTGAAATTTCTGGAAATCTTATAAACCTTCGCACCGAAGGTCTCTCCGTAAGCAGGGTCCAACGTCCAAAGAGCAAGACGGCTTATAAACTCCTCTACCCCCGTAAGGTGCAAGGCCGCACCGAAAAAGCAGGGAAAGAGCTTTCTCTCTGCAATAAGCTCCGCAACAGCATAATCGTCAATATTACCGCTTTCAAGGAAGGATTCAAGAAAGGACTCGGAATAAACTGCCAATCTTTCATTTCTTGCATGCAAACTTTCGTTTGTGAACATAGCAAAGCAAGTGGGGTCAAGCTTTTTCTGAAGCTCTGCGGCAATCCCCTCTTCTCCTGCAGAAGGAAGGTCCATTTTATTAACGAAAATAAAGGTGGGCACTCGGTATGTTTTTAGTAACTGCCAAAGAGTAAGCGTGTGGTTTTGCACCCCGTCAGTACCGTTTATAACAAGTATGGCGTAGTCAAGCACCTGAAGAGTACGCTCGGCTTCAGCCGAAAAATCCACGTGACCGGGCGTATCCAATAACACAACGTCCATACCTGCGGCAGTAAATCTTGCCTGTTTTGAAAAGACGGTTATGCCTCTTTCTCTCTCAATAGGATTGGTATCAAGATAGGTATCGCGATGGTCTACCCTACCTAATTTACGTATTTTACCCGATAAATAAAGGAGGCTTTCGGAAAGAGTGGTCTTTCCGGCATCCACATGAGCAAGAATGCCAACCACAAGCTTTTTACGTGAACTTTTGCCCATAAATGCCGAACCTCCTCCATGATACCATATTATCTATTTATTGTACCAAAAATCGACTATTATGTCAAGGGCATAATTGTTAAAATAAAATCCCAAGACAGACCGGTCTGTCTTGGGATAATTTTCATTTAACCTTATTTTTCGTAGTTTTAGGCTTGACTTCTGTCGGCTTCTTTTGAGGAGGGACTGTTACCGTAGTTGTCAAAGGACATTTGTTATTTACGTCCTCCTTAACAATACGATAGATTGCCGCTGCAACGGGCACACCTATAAGCATACCGCCAACGCCCATCACACCGCCACCTATTGTAACGGCGGCAAGAACCCAGATACCGGGAAGGCCTATGGACGAACCCACCACCTTGGGGTATATGAGATTACCCTCAAGCTGCTGAAGGATAACTATAAACACAATAAACAGCAATGCCTTTATGGGCGATACAGTCAGTATCATGAACGCACCAACGCCCGCACCGATATACGCGCCTGCAACGGGAATAAGAGCCGTAAAAGCAATAAACGCGCCAATCATGGTAGCGTAAGGAAATTGGAATATAAGCATACCTACGGTACACAGAACGCCAAGGATAAGGGCCTCGGTACACTGTCCCACGAAAAACTTATGAAAGCTATCGTTAAGAACCGAAAGAACGTAGAGCACCTTATCTTTAAGGGTAGGTTTAAGGTACCTTTCCATCAGCTTTATCCCTTGCCTCTTAAGAGTCTTTCTTGCAAGAAGGATATACAGAGCAAAGATAATAGCAAGAAATCCGGTTACAATACCGTCAAATACTACTCCTATGGCCTTTAAGATCGTATCCATTATATTGCCTACGCCCGTTGTAAGAAGCTCGGCTATCTGACCGATACGGGATTGCCAATCTATACCCTTAAGCATAGCCTCCAAGTCGTCGGGAAGGATGTTTAGGGCAATTATCTTTTGAGAAATGTCGTTGAAAACACCGGGCAGAAGGTCAATTATCAGCTTAAAACAGGATACAAGCTGGGGTACCACTAACCATATAACCAATGCAATTATAGCCAACAGCGAAAGAATGGCAAAGATAAGACTTATGGGGCTGCGCAGAGAAATAAGCCATTTTTTCTTTGTCCTGGGAAACCAATGCCTTTCAAAGAAAGACATAAGAATACTGACAGGATAGGATATTATGCACCCTATAAGAAGGGGTATGGCGGCCCCGAGAATTTTAGAGCCAATGGCCGAGATATTGGGCCAATAATATATGCAGAGAAACAAAGCGAAGATCCCGCCCGCTATCTGAAGGCCTATTTTAACCTCTCTTTTCAATCCTCGTCCTCCTTCACACCTAAATTATTAATAATAAGAATTACAATATCAAAAACGCCTTCAATTATGAGAGCTATCCCCGTAAACATCCATACCGCCGTTGCAGTAGGAAAGGGATTAAGCAAAATCACAACCGCAAGTATCATAGACAAGAGAGCTGCAAGAGCCGCAAGAAACCATTTATCCTTTTTTGCCCTTACAAGGTCGGCTGTCCACTGTATCTTGGCAAGGCCGAGAACCAGTATACCTAGGCCGTAAAGCATGGTAAGCACGGGAAAGGTGGCAACCACCCACCCGTACTTAACTATACAAAAATAACCAATGAGAAAGGAAAGGAGTCCCTTGAGCAGAAGCTTGCTTTTTGCCGCAGAAATTGGCTCAAGATTAAAATACTTAACCGTTGAGATTATTCCCATTATCAGCAAGGCAATACCTATGCCTACGATTATTACAGAAGTAAAACCTATTGGCTCTATGAGAAGAAGCACACCAACGGCTATCTCAAAGAGGCTCAATAGTATAGAGCCTATGTTTTCCTTTATCGCTTTCATCATTAATGCCTGATTTCTATTTATTTCATCAGTTCTTCAAACTCATCAATGAGTTCTCCGAAGGTATTAAGAGCAGTTTCAATAGGATCGGCACTGGTCATATCAACACCCGCATCCTTGAGAATCTCAATAGGAGTTTTGGAAGAGCCTGCAGAAAGGAAGCCCAGATATTTCTCAACAGCGGGCTGACCTTCGGTGAGTATCTTCTTGGAAAGTGCCATAGCAGCAGAGAAACCGGTAGCGTACTGGAAGACGTAGAAGTTCATAAAGAAGTGAGGAATTCTTGCCCATTCAACGTCTATCTGTTCGTCTATAACAACGGCTTCACCGTAATACTGCTCATTAAGCTCGTGATATATCTTGCACAGAGTATCAGCAGTAAGAACTCCGCCCTCTTCAACAACCTTACTCATTTTAAGTTCAAACTCTGCAAACATAGTCTGACGGAAGAGAGTTCCTCTATAGGTCTCCATAAGCTCGTTAAGGATATATAGCTTCTCGGCATCCGACTCACACTCGCGAAGCTTTCTATGCGCGAGGAGCAGCTCGTTTACCGTCGAAGCGACCTCGGCAACAAATATGGTATATGAAGACTGATGCGGCTCGTTATACTTCGTTGAGAAATAGGTGTGCATAGAGTGCCCCGCCTCGTGAGCAAGCGTCGAGACGTTATCAAACGTGCCGTTGAAGTTCATAAGTATATACGGCTCTGTGCCGGGACATCCCGAGGAGAACGCACCGCCCCTCTTACCCCTCGTCGGATATACGTCCACCCATCCGCGCTCGGTAAGACCCGACTTCAGCGTTTCGTAATATTCATCTCCGAATATGACTGCGGTCTTAAGAACCTCGTCGACCGCTTCCTCATAGGAATACTTACGGTCAAGCTCGCCTATCAGAGGCGCGTAGATATCGTAAAGATGAAGCTTGTCAACCCCGAGCACCTCGCGCTTAAGCTCATAGTAATCGTAAACAGCGGGAAGGCTCTTATGAACCGAGTCAATAAGGTTATT
>JAZQLP010000057.1:0-1900 GCA_045542755.1 Eubacteriales bacterium | reverse complement strand
CGTCTATTTCGTCTATAAATACTATACAGGGAGCGTTCTTTTTGGCCTGTTCAAAGGTATCTCTTACACGGGATGCGCCCACACCAACGTAAAGCTCAACAAAGTCGGAGCCGGAAATGCTGAAGAAGGGAACGCCTGCTTCGCCTGCCGCCGCCTTTGCAAGGTAGGTCTTACCCGTACCGGGAGCGCCTACAAGGAGAAGACCGCGGGGGATTCTTGCTCCAAGCTCGGTATATCTCTGGGGATTTTTAAGGAAGTCAACTATTTCGGTAAGCTCTTCCTTTTCTTCGTCGGCACCTGCAACGTCCTTAAAGGTCACCTTGTTTCTGTTTTCGCCGGGAACCTTCAGGCGTGCCTTGCCGAAGCTCATAGCCTTACCGCCGCCGCCCGCACCGTTGAACATCAAAAACATTACCGCTATCATGGCAATGGAAAGGATGAGGTAGGGGAGCATGGAAAGGAAGAATGACGGGGGGTCTGCGGGAGTGAGGTCGTACCCTGTAAGTATGCCCTTTTCCTGAGCGGAGCGTACGTATTCCTCAACGTCGTTCCAGAACCAGGTGGGGCTGTAAAGTACAAAATCGTACTCTGTGGGCACTATCTCGCCCTTAACCTCTTCGTTTACGGTAAAGGTAAGGGTATCGTCGTCAATAACGAAGGACGTTACTCTTTCGTTTTTAAAGTACTCTAACATTTCAGAGTAGGTCATACGCTTTTCGTCGGCGCCGCCAAAGATAAGCACTACCATAAGGATAAGAATTCCTATGGCCGCCGCGTAAAAGCCCAGGGACTTAAATTTCTTCAAAATAATTCTCCTTTAAGGGATTTTTTAGGTGTTACATATTGTCGGCCGTAAGTACGCCGATATAGGGAAGGTTTCTGTATCTTTCATCATAGTCAAGACCGTAGCCCACAATGAACTCGTCGGGAATCTCAAATCCCTTGTAATCAAGGTCAACGTGAGCAACTCTTCTCTCGGGCTTGTCAAGAAGTGCGCATACCTTGAGGGAGTGGGGGGTACGGGTCTTAAGTATTTCGATAACCTTTGAAAGGGTGTTGCCGCTGTCGAGAATATCCTCAACTATAAGTATGTCGTGCTCGTAAGCGCTGGAGTCAAGGTCCTTGATTATCTTTACGTTTCCGCTGGAGGAGGTGCCGCTACCGTAGCTGGAAACTATCATAAAGTCTATCATAAGGTCGCAGTCGATGCTTCTCATAAGGTCGGTAAGGAATACTACCGAGCCCTTGAGAATGGCTATAAGAAGGAGCTTTCTGTCGCTGTTCTTATAGTCGCGGGTGATCTCTTCGCCCAGCTCCTTAACGCGCTGTTTTATCTGTTCCTCGGAAATGAATACGTCAATCTTACTCATGGATATTCTCCTTTTTGCGGATATATTCCGCTTTGATATATGGTTCTCCCCGCTTGGGGATAAATTCCTTTGCCGTGCCTATACCTGCCGCCCAGAGGATATTTCCCTCAAGGGTGAGTATTGGCATGGAGGGTCTTTCCTCACGGGGTATTTTTTTATCAATGTAAAGCTTCTTTAAAAGCTTGCCACTACCTTGGGGGGTGCGCATATAGTCCCCCTCTTGCCTTGTTCTTACAAGGGTTGAATCAAGGGATAGGGGGGTAAAGCAGTTCTTTTGCCCCGAATACTTCTCACCTTTACTGAAAAGGAGAACTCCTTGGGGAAGGGGATTTTCTCCCTCGGTGGGGGTGAAGGGCTCAAAGCCACACTCCTCTTCTTTTTGCACCCGAAGGATTCCGTAGCTTAAGGTAAACTCTGCCCCCGCAACCTGCTTTTTTGAGGATGTGGAGCCGTTGATTACAAGCTCCTTCATTTCCTCTGTTTCAAGGTGAGTGGGAGTTTTGCCCGTTACCTCCTTAACGTAGGCTCTC
>JAZQLP010000056.1:0-10639 GCA_045542755.1 Eubacteriales bacterium | reverse complement strand
CATGGCTACGATCCGACTTGCAACGATGGAATCTACCATCTTGCAGTAGGAATCGGTACCGTCCTGAATATCCTTTTCAGCGAGTTTAAGATCATCCTCGGTGATTATGCTCTTTTTCTTGTCAGCCTTGTACTTATCAAGAGCATCACGTCTTACGTTACGGAGAGCAACCTTGCTGTCTTCGCCAACCTTTTTAATGGTCTTAACGATTTCCTTTCTTCTTTCTTCGGTAAGAGGAGGAAATACCAATCTGAGAACCTTGCCGTCATTCTGGGGATTAATGCCTATATCGGAAGCCTGAATGGACTTTTCAATAAGCTTAAGACAGGATGCATCGTAGGGCTGAACAACCAAAACTCTTGCTTCGGGAGTGGAAATACTTGCAACCTGATTTATGGGCATCTGGGAGCCGTAATAATCGATAGTGATCTTATCAAGTACGCCTGCGTTTGCTCTGCCGGCTCTGATTTCTTTGAATTCGCTGTTAAGGGCATCAATAACCTTTTTCATCTTGTTTTCGATTTCGCTGTACTGGGATTTCATGTTTTTTCCGTCCTTTCATTTTACGATTAATATTTCTTTTATATTCCGTCAGATGTTACTATTTCAGAATCCGATATGGAATTTGAAATAAAGGTGCTGGCTTCTTTTTCGCCCGTAACGAGCTCCTTAAAGGAAACGTCACCGTTAAGTTTAAAGAGGCAAACATCCATTTTTTTCTCATGGCACAGAGCTGTTGCCGCAAGGTCAATAGCCTTTAACCCCTTTTCAAGTACGGTGCCGAAGTTAACCTTATGATACTTGAAAAGCTTTTCGGTAGAATCCTTGTCTTCGGGGTCTCTGTTGTAAAGATAAGCAACCCTTTTTGCAAAGAGCGCAGTATCTGCACCAAGCTCCAATGCGCGAAGAATAACTGTAGTATCCGTGGTAAAGAAGGGGTTTCCCGTTCCTCCACCAACGATAACGATGTAGCCGTCCTCAAGATATCTTACGGCATTAACACAGTTAAAAGTGTCGCCAACACTGGGCATAGCTACCGAGGTAAAGAGTTTAGCCTTCTGGCCTAATCTCTCAAGGGTGGAACGAATGGCGATGGAATTGATAACCGTTGCCAACATTCCCATGGAGTCGGCCTCTGCGGGATTCATATCCCCAGCGCCCTTTCCTCTCCATATATTACCTGCGCCAACGACTACGGCAACCTGACAACCGCACTGGGCGGCTTCAATAAGCTGCTTACAAGCTGTTTCAAGGCTCTTGGGGTCGAGTATGGAAGTATTTCCGGAGCCTTCAGCGGGAGCAAGAGCTTCACCGCTTATTTTAATCACAACTCTTTTATAACGCAAATTGCTCATAACTGAACTTCCTTTCTTGTTTTATCGGCTTATTACTGAAAGGTAATCAGTCCTGAGCCATATCCCAAAGCTTTTCGAGTTCAACTTCATCCTTGGGGTCGGCCAAGGTAACGTTATCGTAAAGCTTCCAGTTTTCAATATGGGTTGCAACACATCCGTCGGGCTTGGGACCGAACTCACCGAGAGTTTCGCACTCAAGGAAACGGTGGTTTGTAAAGGTTTCAAAGGAACAGCCGTCATCGGGATAAATACTGTCTATGTAATGGGTATATTCCTTTTTGAACATCATACCGTCCTTAACGTAGAGGGCGCGACCGTCTTCAAGGTCAAGACCCAGTTTAAAGGAATCGGTATTGTTTCTGTCCTGTCTGAGTGTAATAAACTTTTTACCGAAAAAGATTCTGGGGTCGGATATATTGCTGTATGTCCAGAATCTCAAGATCCTATTGGGCTGCATATAGGTATCTCTATCGTTCTGCTTGAGGATCTCAACGCCGTCTTTACCGAGAGCTGTCAAAGTCCAAAGAGCATAATCCTGGGATTCGCCAGATTCATTTGTAACGCAATGGGTAAGTTTAAGTTCAGTGCCTTCTATAAACTCCACTTTAGTGGCAAGACGAAGGCCGGTTATAGCCTGAACGTCGCTATGGAATATAGCGCCGTTTTCTATCTTCTCATATCTTATAGGCTCATTGTCGGGATAATAAGTTTCGGGATATTCAGGGGCTATCCAAAGACGGTGGCCGCCGTAAATATACCATGTTTTATCCTCGCCGTACAGATATCTCATATCGTCATTGTCATATATCTGCTCTCTGTTCACGTCCTCAAAGAACATATTCTCACGACCGCAAAAACCGTAACGGAGAATTCTGGGACCGATGTCCAGAGTAACGAGAATATCAACTACGCCATTGGAAATCTCAAGGCATTTACCGAAGTTTTTGTAATCAATCTCGCGGTAGCTCAGCATATTATTGCACCTCTTTAAAAAATTTGGTTTATACTGTCAAATATAATGAATTCGCTCGGAAGTCTTCTCCCGCAGGGAAAACGTTATCGGTATATAAATTATACATATCCGTCGATAAGGCTTCATATTTAACGAGCAAAGAGTCGTTCATATCAGCCGGCAACGTGTGATATATGGGCAAAGTCGCTTTCTTTCTCATTTCTGCCAACAAATTACGCCCTTTTTCATTAAAGGCAAGTACCCGTATATACTCAGGTTCGGGAGAAAACTCCCTTATTCCGTAAGCCAAAGCAAGTACTGTGCGCCTTACAGCAGACATTGTGTATCTTTTGGTTTTTGCCCTATTATAAAGTTCATCTAAAGATACGGCATCGGCATTCTTCAGTATTCGCTGACAAAGCCCCTCGTTGATTCCGTATATACGGTCAACGGAATCTCCTATCCTTTCTTTTCGAAGCATAGAAAGAATCGTTTTTTCAAAGGCGTTATTCAAAGCACACCTTCCGGCTTCCATTTCTCTTTTAAGAATACTATGGGACTCCGAAGGTAAATATTTGGACACGTCCTCGCCCTTTTCCATAAGCCGTCTTACAGCCGAAGCTGAGGCTCTTTCACTATCCTCCGGGGATTCGGCAGTATATTTGCTATCCCTATCATGGGTAAAAGGGACTATGTTACTGTCTATCCGTATTAGGCTCTTTACGTATTCAAAGGCCAAAAGGTCATTTGAGGACTCGGGAATAAAATCAGCCCCAAGCTCCGCCATACCCATAGCAACAGCCTTAGGATAAGACATACCCTCCCCCATATACTTCTTTATCAGACCTTTTTGGTCTGCCTCAAAAAAAGCCTTGGCCGCAGAAACAAAGCTTTCGCTATCCACGGTTTCACTGCCAAAGCAGAGGGTATCAATTACGCCACAGGAGTCGAGGGTCTTCACGGCTCCGTAGGCAAACTTCTCAGAGGATGATATACCGAACACAAAAGGAAGCTCTATAACCAAATCAGCGCCGCACCTTACGGCCACCTCCGCGCGAGAATGTTTCCTCATAACAGCAGGTTCGCCCCGCTGAACGTGATCCCCGTTCATAATAACGGTAACGGTTTCTGCCCCCGCAGCGCGAATAATATCCAGTTGACGGCGATGCCCGTTATGAAAAGGATTGTACTCCGCTACTACGGCTGCATTTTTCATGTCCGATTCTCCGTATTTATTTTCAAATACCAATAGGCAACAATGCCCAAAGTTACACCTCTATCAGTATACTATAAACACGGAGAAAAATCAAGAGTTTTTTGCTATATTTTATTATATTTATATAAAAATTCAATAATAGTCACAAGCATTTTTGCCCAAAATGAATTCTGCCGGAGTTTCCCAAGAAACCCCGGCAGAATTATGTACTGTTTTTAATTATTTTACGTAGTCAACAACAGCAAGAATGATACCGATAAGGCAGTACAAACCAATAAGGGAAGATACAACGCCGAGCACCCAAGTGACGAGAGCGCCGATAACGGGGATACCGCCGAGAATGAGGTCGATAAGGCCGGTAACAATACCGAGAACAACGGGAAGAACGATGTAGATAATGATAGTAACTACAAGAGAACCGACATTACCCTTCTTTACGCGGTTGTTGATGGGGAAAAATTTTGCGAGCTTTTCCATGATAAAATCTCCTTTTAAATTTATATACTAAAGGTCTTTTACAAGACGTTTCAGTCTTATTTTTTCGTTTTCAGACATTCTGTCAGTCTTAATGCAGTAGAGTATGAGATCGTATACCGACCCGTCGTAAAGCTTTGTTATCAGATGATCGGTATCCTTTTGCATAACCTCTTCCTTGGTGATGTTGGCCGTGCAATAAAATCCCGGGTCTACCCTACGGATAACATTCTTTTTAATGAGTCTTGAAATCATCGTGTAAACGGTCGTAGCTGACAATGCGATACTTCTGTTCAGAGAAACAGCTATATCCTTTGCCTGCATAGTACCACCGTTTGCCCAGATAAGTTCCATTATACTGAATTCGGCTTCGCTGATACTCATAACAATCCTCCATCTCACTTTCAGGTAAGGGTGATTTTGATTTCGCCGTTTTCGGCATCTACGTTAACGCCGCTTACGGTCATATTTCCGTCGCAGATAGCGTTAACCACTCTGTCCTCAATCTCTTTCTGAACCACACGCCTTACGTTTCTTGCACCGTATTCACGGCTATAAGATTTATCTGCAAGTAAAGCAAGTGCTTCTTCGGTATACCCAAAGGATATTTCCTTCTCCGCAAAACCGTCCTTAAGATCCTGCAAATATATTTTAACTATATCGGGGAAAAGTTCTTTACCCAGAGGATCAAAAACTATTATTTCGTCTACACGGTTCAAGAATTCGGGACGGAGAAATTCTCCGAGAGCCTTTTTGGCCTTAGCTTCGGAAAGCTCCGCCTCAGTCTTATTAAATCCTGCAGAGGTGCCCTTTATGTTAGAACCGGCATTAGATGTCATTACTATAAGTGTATGCTCAAATGAAACCTTTACGCCATGGGCATCGGTTATGGTGCCGTCATCAAGTATCTGAAGAAGTATATTGAGAACGTCGGGGTGAGCCTTTTCTATTTCATCAAAAAGCACTACAGAATAGGGCTTTCTTCTTATTTTCTCGGTAAGCTGACCCGCCTCATCATATCCCACGTATCCCGGAGGTGAGCCTATTATTCTGGAAACGGAATGCTTTTCCATAAATTCGCTCATATCAAGACGAATAAGGGTTTCGGGAGAATCGAAAAGCTCCTTGGACAAAAGCTTAACAAGCTCGGTCTTACCTACGCCGGTAGGCCCTGTGAGGATAAAGGACACGGGACGTTTTCTGGGAATAATGCTTATTCGCCCCCTCTTAACAGCGGCTGAAATGGCCTCTATTGCTCTATCCTGCCCCACTATTCTGCGGGAGAGATTAGTCTTGAGATTTTTAAGCTTCTCGGTTTCACCCTCGCTTATCTTTGAAGCGGGAATGGCAGTCCACAGCTCTATTACCGCATAGAGGTCGTCAACGGTAACGGATGTTGAATCCACTACCATCTGAAGACTCTTCTGCTCTTCTTTGCGCTTAAGCTCGTCGGATTTGAGCTCGGCAAGGAGCATATAATCCTCTTCCGCCCTCTCCTCTTTTGTTTCTATGGCTTCTATTTTTTCTCTTATTTCAACCAAAGCCATATCAACCCTGGCCAACTTATCATAGACGGGGTTTTTAAGAACCGAATTAGAACAAGCCTCGTCTATAAGGTCGATGGCTTTATCGGGAAGAAAACGGTCGGTAATATATCGCTCGGAAAGCTCAACGGCTTTCTGCACCACCAACATAGGAATCTTTATTTTATGGAAATTCTCGTAGTACCCCTTAATGCCTTTAAGCATTTCGGTAGCCTCGGAGATGGAGGGTTCATCAACGGTAACAGGCTGGAATCTGCGTTCAAGTGCAGAATCCTTTTCAATATACTTTCTGTATTCATTGAGAGTTGTTGCGCCTATAACCTGAATATCCCCTCTTGAAAGAGCAGGCTTCATCATATTGGCCGCAGACATAGTACCCTCAGAGTCACCCGTAGCAACGAGATTATGAACTTCGTCAATAACGAGAATAACGTTGCCGCGTTTTTTAACCTCTTCAATAAGACCCTTTACTCTACTTTCAAACTGACCTCTGAACTGGGTACCCGCAACCAAAGCGGTAAGGTCAAGAAGATAGAGTTCTTTATTAATAAGCTTTTCGGGGACTTCCTTACGGGCTATTTTAATGGCAATACCCTCGGCAATAGCAGTTTTTCCCACACCGGGTTCACCGATAAGACAGGGATTGTTCTTAGTTCTACGGCAGAGAATCTGAATAACGCGGAATATCTCTCTGTCACGACCCACAACGTCATCGAGCTTATTTTCCCTTGCTTTACGGGTAAGACAAAGACAGTACTGCTCAAGATACTTTGACTGTTCTCTCTGCTGTTTTTCGGTATTGGTTTCCTTGGTATTACCATGCTTTCCGACATCGGAATCTCCCTGCTCAGACAGGCCGCTTTTATCGTCGCGGGGTCTTGAAAGCAGACTTTTCATAGTATCGAAAGAGCTGGCAAAGTCCTTCTTAAGTTCCTCGGCAGCATCGGGATCAGCAAGCATATCGGCGGCAGTTTTTATCTGCTCGTCCATGGCCTCAAGGGCTTCGTCACTGGTGTCTATCATATCCATAGACATATTTCCAACCTTAAGCCCCATTTCCTTGGCACATTTTGCGCAAAGATATTCGTTAGTGACTTTGTCACCCTCAACCTTTGTCACGTTCATTATTGCATAATGCTTTTTACATCTTGTACAAAGCTGAAAATTCATATCTTCTTCTTGTTCTCTTTCTCAATGGTATTATTTAATTCCACGCGTCAAACACGGAATTAAGGGGATTTATCTTGTCTATATTGCGGTAAATAACCGTTCTGTCAACTATCTCTTGCTTTTGTGTCACTGTCATATCTTTTAGCAGATATGAAAAACTTATATTAATAACCGCAACCGAAACAAGAGTAAGCAATACTGCGGCTACTATACCGATAAGGGTACCGCCCAATCGGTCAAAATGCTTAACTATTGGCACGTTTATTATAACGTCAGATACCCACCAAAGTATCTTTACGGCAATCTTTGCCAGTATGAATATAATAACGAATGCGATAACCCTGCTGACAGCAGAAGCTACGGGAGCAGTCAGGGTATTTACAATAGCAGCTCTCGCCTGCTCCTCGCCGTTAAGCTTATACGCATCGTACTGCTGAAGAGCAGTATCAACGTCCACATTGAGGAATTCAAGGGTATTGACGAAATATTCGGGTCTGTCCACAAAAAGTCCGTCAAAATCCAAATCTCCAAGCAAAGCATCCGTATCGGAGGCTGTGGGAGAAAGTGAATTTATAAACCATTGCTGCATGGGCTCTCTGACATAGTTAGAGTTAATATAAGTACCTAACTGAGCAGAGAAAATAACGGCAACCACCAAAGCGGCAACGTTACCCAAAAGACCGATAATAGACCTGATAAGTCCTAGGTCGGAGTATCTTTTTGCAACGATAATAAATAAAAGAACTATCGCAATATCTATTGCGGCGGAAATAGCCAACTCCATAATTCGTTTATCCTTTCAATAATTATGCTGTGTTGTGTTGGGTTATTATGTTGATTAAGAAAATGCTTTGGAAATATCTATACGCTTAGCAAAAGACGCGCCCGTAACGTACAAAGCGTCTCTGCTGGCTTCAATGCCGTTGGATGACGAAGGAACCTCAACAGAATAAAGCTCCGTACCCGTATTATCAAGAACGTAAAGGCGGTCTTCTGCAAGAACAAGGAAAACCTCGTAATAACAAACGACAGACTTTATATCATTATAATTACGTCTGAAAAGTATATTTCCCGTAGGAGAAATAGCCTCTACGGAGCAAATCTTTTCAGCGGCATTTACGGTAGTTGAAAATATGGTATTATGTTCGTCCTGCCAATAGTAGTCGATATCGGTATTTATGTACTGATAGATTGGTCTGTAACCGTCATTTCTTACAGAGTATATACCGCTATCGGATATAATCTCAATGGAATTATCATCCTTTTGCTTTATTGCAAGGGGGAAAGAATCGGGAATCGAATAGGTTTTCTGTTCTTCTCCTGTACGGAAGTTTATTCTGTGAACCACTATATCAATGTTTTCATAATCGGGAACGATACCGATAACAGATATGACGTTCGAAGTGGAGAAAATAACGTCAACAACGTTGGTTTTTGACGAATACCAGTAGTAGAGCTCCTGTAAGTTTCGGTTAAGAACGGTAACCTTTGCTTTGTACCCGTAAGTTTCGGTTACAACGGCCACGTATCCGTCATCACTCACCGTTGCGGTTATTATCTTCTCGGAAAAATTCTTGGTTGCAACGACCTTGAAACTATCCGAAAGGCAAATAGAAGTATCTCCCCTATCAAAGCTTAACACGTAGTTATCTGACTGCTTTAACACGGGTGAAGAAAAATTAACGTAAAACTCCGACATGAGTATATTGTTTCGGCTATACACAGACACAGTTTTTTGGGAAAGAATAACCAATCCGTCCTTGAAAACAGAGAGCGTATTTTTAGACGATTCCTCAAACCGTACCGTGCCGTCCTCGGGAATATCCTCGGTAACAGCAGACTTTACGTTAAAAAAGAATCTGCCGATATTATCCCCCGTAAGTAATGGTGAATTCATCATAAAAAATACTGCTATGTATAAAATCAAGGTTACCAAAAACAGTTTTTTTGCAATATTAAGTTGTTTTAATCTCTTTTCATTCATAAAACACCTTATTAAGGAACAAACCTTTTGCCTCTGCCGTATAGGGCAATATATTCTTGCCCGTTACAAGCATGGTATCTATATCTTCGGGATTCAGCTTTCCTTCGGCCACCTTGAGTAAGCACCCAACGGTAAGCCTTACCATCTTATACAAAAATCCGTCAGCCGAAATACGAAACTCCACCACGTCGCCTTTACGCTCAAACCCTGCGCTATACACCGTGCGGACAGGATCAACGTCCTTTGACCCCGCGGCCTTAAAAGCTGAAAAATCATGTTTTCCAACGAATCTTTGAGCCGCCATATTAAGCTTGTCTATGTCAAGCTTTTTGGGATAAAACAAGGCATAATCGGAGTAAAAAGGAGAATCAACCTCGGAATTATATATAACGTAAAGATACTCTTTGGACTTAACACTATATCTTGCGTGAAAGTCATCTGCCACATAACAGCAGGATTTAATCCTTACGTCGGAAGGCAGTTTATTGTTAAGCGCCTTCACAACGATCTCAGGCGTCAACGCCTTTTCGGTCTTAAAAGAAAAACAGTAATCGTTTGCGTGCACGCCGCTGTCGGTTCTGCTGCAGCCCGCAAGATCTGTATACTCTCCGCAAAGCTCACCGAGAGCCTTGCGAATCTCCCCTGCCACCGTTCTGGCATTGGGTTGGAGCTGATACCCGCAAAAGTCGGTACCCTTATAGGAGATATTTACTGCGTAATTCTTCATAACATCGCACCGATTTCAAGTTTACCGATAACAACTATTCCAACAATAAGAATACCTACCAGAACGAAAGCAACGTAATCGGAAAGCTTCATTCTGTACTGTACCAGATGAGTTCGCCCTTTACCCTCACCGTTATAGCACCGACATTCCATAGCCGTTGCAAGTTCATCGGCGCGTCTGAATGCGGAAACAAAAAGGGGTATCAGTATGGGAATAAGGGCCTTGGCTCTTTTTATAATGCCTCCCGTTTCAAAATCGGCACCACGGGCCTTTTGGGCATTCATTATCTTCTCAGTTTCCTCAAGAAGAGTGGGAATAAATCTCAACGCTATGGTCATCATCATGGCAAACTCATGAACGGGAACCTTAATAACCTTAAGCGGAGCGAGCAATCTTTCAAGACCGCCTGTCAAAACTATGGGAGACGTGGTATAGGTAAGCATTGATGTGGTAATTACCAGCATCATTATTCTCGACACCATAGTAACTGCGTTATAAATACCCACGTCGGTTATCTTAAATATCCAAAAGGATACTAAAACGTTGCCGTTGGAATAAAAGATGTTCAGCACAGCCGTAAAGCAAATAATTATCAACAGTGGCTTTAAGCCGCGAAGATAGAGCTTTATTGGTATCTGTGATGCAATCACAAGCGCCACCGTCACCACGGCCATCAAAGCGTACGCTATAAAATTATCAGCCATAAACAATGCAACAATGTACATTATCAACAGCACGATCTTTGCACGTGGGTCAAGTTTGTGCAGAACAGAATTTCCGGGGAAAAACTGTCCGAGAGTAATATCTTTAAGCATTTTGAATTATTTCCTATTCAAATATTTCACTATCTCCGACGCAACGCCCTCAACAGTATAAACAGAGGTGTCGAAGCTATACCCCTCACAGTTAAGAGCCATGAGTATGCGGGTTATCTGAGGCACGTCAAGACCAATGGATACCAGGGTTTCGGAATTAGAAAAAATCTCTTCCTTGGTACCGCACATAACAAGCTTTCCTTGATGCATTACGGCAACCCTTGACGCAAAATGGGCGACGTCCTCCATACTGTGGGAAACGAGAATTACCGCAGCACCTGTAGTATCGTGATAGTACTTTATGCCGGCCAGTATATCGTCACGGCCTTTGGGATCAAGACCTGCCGTAGGCTCGTCAAGAATAAGAACACGTGGGCGCATAGCCATTACACCTGCAATGGC
>JAZQLP010000055.1:0-6079 GCA_045542755.1 Eubacteriales bacterium | reverse complement strand
CGCTACGCGAGTGATATTGGCCTTCGGCCAGTTTCAGACCATGATGTCCGCCCCCAGCCTCTGCCGAAAGGCAGAGGTTTTTTTTGCCCTGCGGGGCAAAAAAAATGGCCCAAGGCGGGAGCCTTGGGGTTGGGGGCGGATATTAATAGAAGGTGGCGACTTCCTGCTCGGGGGGCTGGGCGGCCTCTATCTCCATTATGTTGAGAATGGGGCCTCTGGTTTCGTACATCTTGTGGTTTTCGAGGGTTATACGGGCGGTGACGGTGACCCAGTCGTTGGTCTTGAAGGGGGGCTTTTTACCGAATCTGCAAATAAGGGAACGGTAGGTAATATCGTCCTGACAGCAGACCATAACGTGGCGGCCTATAAGGTAGAGCTCCATGCCCATACGCTTCTCGTCAAAGACTCTGCCCTTGAATCTGACCACCTTGCCGTCGTACTTTTTCATGCTCTCTTCCGACTCGGCAATATCGCGGTACCAAAGGGCGTAATCCCTGTCCTCGATGTTTATAACGTTGGCGTTAAGGTCGAAGGGGAGGGGGTCCTCCGTTTCGTCGTAGTAGACCTTACCGTCGGGGAAGATGAGGGCTATCTGGGCGCCTCTGGATACCCCTCTGACGGTCTTGTGGATAAAGTCCTTGTCCACGTCCTCGGGAGCGCGGTTAAAGACTACCATTTCGGCGGTCATGAGCTTGTCAACCACAAGGGAACGGAGATTTGCGTTATAGGAATTAAAGGTCGTGGCGTCAAAAAAGCACATCTCTCGGTAGATAAACCAGCCCTCGGGGAGAGCGTTAAAGAGGGTGTTGAGCTGCCACATACCGTTATATTCGATCATAACGTGCTTGGCTTTATATTTTTTCTGATAGGTGGCAAGGTTTGCTCTGGTGAGCATCTCCTCGCTGTCTATGGTCTGGAAATAGACGTTCTTTGAGGCCATGGCAGAGGGGTCGTATTCCTCAATACCTTCCTCGCAGATAAGTACCAGAACGTTTTCGCCGGAGTTAAACTCCTTGTCCTGAAGGGTGTCCTGAATAAAGGTGGTCTTGCCCGACTCTAAAAAGCCGGTGAAAAGATATACGGGGATGTTGGGTTTTAGCATAGGGGCTCCTTTCGGCTCCCGAAAGGAGCCAGTTCTATTCGCCTTACGGCGAGTTCTATTCGGCTTCGCCGAGTGATATTCGCTACGCGAGTGATATTGGCCTTCGGCCAGTTTTGGAGGCGAATAGAATATCACTGCCGCAAAGCGGCAATAACACTCTGAACAGATTTGCAAAGCAAATGTGTGAGGAATAACACTTGCCCAAAGGGCAAATATCACCTATTGCACCATTTTCGACTTCTGCAGGAATTAAATTTATCTTATTTCAAAAACAACTCTTCAATCTCGTGTTCGTCGATCTTGGAGCCAATTACGCACAGTCTGCCCGTTACTTCGGCGCCGCCGAAACGTACGTCTACGCTGCCGGGGATGTAGTCAAAGTGTATCCAACGGCCGTCCTTGCCTTCAACGATACCCTTGGCGCGGAGAATAATACCGTAGGCAACGGCGTCGGAGAGGGCGGAAAGCTTTTCGGTGATCTCCTCGGCGGTGAACTTCTTTGCGGTTTCGGCGCCCCAGCTTGAGAATACCTCGTCGGCGTGGTGGTGACCATGATGGTGATCATGGTGGTGATCATGATGGTCGTGACAGCTACAGTTGGGGTCGTGACATTCGTGACCGTCATGATGTTCGTGGTGATGTTCGTGATGTTCGTGATGATGCTCGTGGTCGTGATGACAGCCGCAATCACATTCTTCGTCATGGTGGTGATGCTCATGCTCATGATCGTGACCGCACTCACAATGCTCATGCTCGTGGTCATGCTCGTGATGATGCTTGCAACCTTCGTCACCGTGGTGGTGGCCGTGCTTGCACTCGCACTCCTCGTCATGGTCGTGGTGATGATGTTCATGGTGGCATCCGCAATCGCACTCTTCATCGTGATGATGGTGGTGATGGTGATGATGATGCTCATGATTATGACCGCACTCACAGTGTTCGTGCGCATGAGCATGATGCTCTTCCTTCATCTTTTCGATTTCGGTCTGAAGGGTATGGGAGTTCTCCATAGCCGCAAGGATCTGCTTGCCCTCAAGGGCATCCCAGTCGGTGGAGATAATAACCGCATCCTTGTTAAGGGTACGGATAAGGTCAACGGCGGCCTGAACCTTTTCCTCGGAAAGGTTGCCCGTATGGCTGAGGACTATGGAGGAGGCGTTTTCTATCTGATTGTTGAAAAACTCGCCGAAGTTTCTCATATACATCTTGCACTTGTTTGCGTCAACAACGGTGGTGAATGCGTTGAGCTCAACATCATGGCAATCGATGTCCTTTACCGCCTTTATAACGTCGCTGAGCTTGCCAACGCCCGAGGGCTCGATAAGGATTCTTTCGGGGGAGAGGTCGGCGATTACCTTTTTGAGAGCCTCGCCAAAGTCGCCCACCAGAGAGCAACAGATACAGCCCGAATTCATCTCGGTTATCTCGATGCCCGCTTCCTTCATAAAGCCGCCGTCAATGCCTATCTGACCGAACTCGTTCTCGATAAGCACCAGCTTTTCGCCCTTATAGGCTTCCTTGATAAGCTTTTTGATAAGGGTGGTTTTGCCCGCACCCAAAAAGCCTGAAAATATATCAACTTTGATCATGATTTTTCTCCTGATATAGGTATTTGTTTGTATTGTAACACAGTTTTGTTAAAATTGGTTAGCGATTTGGTGACTCTTTCTTGACAAGGCTTGGGTGAGTATGGTATAATTAAAGCATAATAAAGGCGGGTTTCACTTTTCTATAGTGATAGAGCATAGAGCGTAGAGCATAGGGAATGTCCTTATAACCTACTCCATATAGCCTCGTTCCCTCCCGCCGCAGCGCCCCTATAACCTATGCTCTATAACCTATTACCTGGCGACTGAAAGGAGCCACCATGACCGAAAAAATCTATCTCACCAACGGAATGACCTTCTCCTTTGATGCCCTCTGTCTTTCCTGCCAAGAGGCGGAGGACGGGTATCTTTGTGAGCTTTCAGCCACCGCGTTTTTCCCCGGAGGGGGAGGGCAGGAGGCCGACTCGGGCACCCTTAACGGCATACCCGTTATTGGAATGAAGGAGGAGGGCGAGGCTGTCTACCATCTTCTTGCAGAGCCTATTGAGGTTGGCGCAAAGGTAAGGGGAGAGGTGGATGCCAAGGTCCGATTTGCCCGTATGCAGAACCACACGGGTGAGCATATCGTGTCGGGTCTGGCTCACTCCCTTTTTGGTTGCACAAACGTGGGCTTCCATATGGGGGAAGAGGGAATGACGGTGGATTTTGATATAGAGCTTAATGACGAGCAGCTCCGTATTATCGAGGACGAGGCCAACGCCGCCGTCTGGAAAGACCTGCCCGTGAATATACTTTTGCCCACCGACGAAGAGCTTAAAAGCCTTGACTATCGCTCAAAAAAGGAGCTGTCCGGTCAGGTGAGAGTGGTGGAAATTGAGGGGGTAGACCTCTGCGCATGCTGTGCGCCTCATCTTGACAAAACGGGAAGAATTGGAATTATCAAGATCCTTGACCATATCAGGTGGCGGGGTGGCGTGAGGATAAGGCTCCTCTGCGGCCTTGATGCGCTTGAGGATTACAGGCTTAAATATGCAAATAATAAGGCTATTGCCGAGGCTCTGAAGGTAAAGCAGAGCGAAACGGCCGAGGCCTTTGACAGATACGCTCGTGACGTGGCCGCCCTGAAGAGGGAGCTTACGGAGGTGCGGAAGTCACTTATGACCCTAAAGGCGGAAAATATCTCTCCCACAGAGGGGAATATCTGCCTCTTTGAAGAGGGGCTGTCGGCGGAGGATATGAGGACGGTGTGCAATATTCTTGTGGAAAAGTGCCGTCTTGCTGCAATATTTACCCCCATAGACGGCGGATACCTATACACCGTTGCTTCAAAAAAGATACCCCTGCGAGGGGTTGCCCGTCAGATAAACGATGCCATCGGCGGCAAGGGCGGCGGGTCGGATGAGATGATGACGGGACGTGCGACTTGCGCCAAAGAGGCGATTTTTGAGGCTGTTGTTGCACTATAAAATGATATAAATGTCGCGCAGCGACAAGGTGCAGTACAGTTTGCGAACTTATAGATAAAACAGTAAAAGATAGATTAGGGAGGCAGAACTTATGAATCCTTACGAAAAAATCACCCATTGTCTTGAACAAATAAGAGCAAAGACCGACTTTCAGCCCAAAGTGGCTTTGGTGCTTGGGTCGGGTCTTGGAAATTTTGCCCAGAAGGCAAAGGTAGTGGCCACCGTCAGCTACTCCGAAATCGAGGGATTTCCCGTGTCCACGGTGCAGAATCACGCGGGCAGATTTATCTTTGGATATATAGGTGACGTGCCCGTGGTTATGATGCAGGGCAGAGTCCATTATTATGAAGGTTACGACATCAAGGACGTGGTTATGCCCATACGCATAATGGGTCTTCTTGGCGCCAAAAGTCTTATCCTCACCAATGCGGCAGGTGGCGTTAACCCCTCCTTTAAGCCCGGTACCATTATGCTTATAACCGACCACATATCCTGCTTTGTGCCCTCTCCTCTTATGGGTAAAAATATTGATGAGCTTGGTACAAGATTCCCCGATATGACCTGCGTGTATGATAGGGAATATGGCAATTTTGCCGTAGATATAGCCAAAAATATGAACCTTGACCTTCGTCAGGGCGTATACGTTCAGCTTTCCGGCCCCAATTATGAAACTCCTGCCGAGATAAATATGGTCAGCCGCCTTGGAGCAGATGCGGTGGGCATGAGTACCGTGTGTGAGGCCATGGCCGCCCGTCACATGGGACTCCGTGTGTGCGGCGTGAGCTGCATAACCAATATGGCCGCCGGCCTTAACGCTACCCCCCTCACCCATACCGAGGTTGCCGAAACTGCGGCAAAGGTGGAGAAAGAGTTTGGAGAGCTGATGTATAGGTTGGTTGGGGAGATTGGACGTAGAGCGTAGAGCATAGGGAAGTCCTTATAACCTACTCCCTATACCCCCGTTCCTTCTCGCCGCAGCGACCCTATAACCTATGCTCTATAACCTATTACCTTCAGAAAGGCACAAACTATGATACAGAATCATTTAATTGACCTTCACCTTCACCTGGACGGCTCGTTGCCCGTTGATACTTTTATAAAGCTTGCCAAAAGCCAAGGGGTGAGTATACCCGAAAGCAGGGAAGAGGTGGTTAAGCTTCTTACCTTGCCTCCCGAAAGCAGGGATTTAAACGACTATCTGAAGTGCTTTGACCTGCCCCTTTCGGTTATGCAGACCGAAGAGGCCGTGTTTACCTCCGTAAAGGAGCTTTGTGAGTCTCTGAAGGGTCAGGGCTTGGAGTATGCCGAAATAAGATTTGCGCCCCAGCTTCATTTACAGAGGGGTGCCACCCAGGAGAGCATCGCTCTTGCGGCCTGTGAGGGTGTAAAGGCATCGGGCTTTAATGCAGGGATAATTTTATGTTGTATGAGGGGCAAGGATAATTTTGCTCTTAATATGGAAACTGTAAAAATTGCCCACGCTACGCTGAAAAACGGCGTTGTTGCCACCGACTTGGCAGGGGCGGAGGCTCTTTTCCCCACTTCGGATTACAGACCTCTCTTTGAGTATGCAAGTAGTCTGGGGTTGGCCTTTACAGTCCATGCAGGAGAGGCGGACGGCCCCGAGAGCGTTTGGGCGGCCGTAAGCTTCGGAACTCCCCGAATCGGACACGGAATAAGGGCCATAAGTGACCCCGAACTGCTGAAAATCATAAAGAAAAAGGGTATCGTCCTTGAAGTGTGCCCCACCTCAAACCTTCAGACGGGTGCGGCCACAGCCGAGGACTATCCCCTTATGAAATATCTTGAAATGGAGATTCCCGTGACCCTCAATACCGACAATATGACCGTGTCGGGCACCACCCTTAAAAAGGAATTTGAGGTCGCCGAAAGGATGTTTGGGCTGACCGAAGAGGGGAAGAGGATGCTGATCAAGACGGCCAAAGAAAGCATATTTTCTTAGG
>JAZQLP010000054.1:0-8318 GCA_045542755.1 Eubacteriales bacterium | reverse complement strand
AAGGTTCCCCTCTTCATCGAAGAAGGCGAAGTTATCAAGGTTGACCTTCGTACCGGCGAATACCTCAGCCGTGCATAATTGCAATATAGGATAGGTATGGACTATTTAAGCGATAAAATAGACGCTATTCGCACAATTCTTAAGGATATAGACCTTCCCAAGGATTCAGCGGAGATGAAGCTCTACCGAGCTCTTATTGATCTTACCGATAAGATGGCTCAACAGCAAGACCTTATGGTAAACCGCATCGAAGAGCTTGAGGAAACGGTTGAAACAATGGCCATGAGTATTCATGACCTTCAGGAAGTTATCGTTAGAAACCTTGACTTGGAACCCATTGATAAGCCCGAACAGGGTGAGGATTTCGACGAGGAGCACATAGACGACTTCTACACACTTCAGTGTCCTTTTTGCGAAGAGTTGTTTTTTATTGAAAAAGACGAGTTAGACCTGGATATTCCATGTCCCTTCTGCGGAAAAGAAGTAAAGGCCGTAGATAACATCGTAAAAAAATAAGACAGACACATTTAAGACTCCCATTTCGGGAGTCTTATTTTTTTATTAAAGCATTTAACCTTTGGGGCGGCGCATATATTTTCATATATAATTCTGTGGGGAGCGTATATGAAATAAATATCATGAAAATAAATATCAACAGACAACCCAAAGCCCAGACAATGCTCTCAAACACCATAATTACAACGCTTACGTCGTTTTTTCTGAATTTTTGCGTGGTATATTTCAGGCTGTGGCTTGCAGGAAAAATCGGAGAAGCTGGCATCGGAGTTTATCAGCTTATAATCTCTGTATATTCCTTACTGGCAACAGTGGCTACCTCGGGGCTTTCATTTACCGTAACAAGAACCGTGTCCGAAACCTTGGCAAAAGGCAAAGCGGGTATAAAAAAAATAGTTACCTGCTGTATTCTGTTGGGACTCTGCATGGGAACGCTGGCATTTTCGGCTATATATTTCGGTGCTGAATTTATAGCAGTAAGGCTTATTAAAGCCCCCGAAACAAAAGCGGCGCTGAAAATACTTGCCTTCGGGCTCCCTTTTATGTCGGTGGCATCCTGCATGAGTGGGTATTTTATTGCCCTTAGAAAAGCCGCATTCTCGTCAGCGGTGCAGGTTACGGAAGAGCTTTCACAGATAATAGTTACGGTTATACTGTTCTTTATATTCAAGCCCGACAATATGGCCGATTACTGCAAAATATTGGTAACAGGAACGGCAACCAGCGAAATATTGGCCAGTATCTTGGGGTATTTCGTATACGCAATAACCGTAAGGACATTCCCTGAAGGGCAGTCTGATTTTACGCCAAAATCAATATTGGGAATGACGTTGCCCATGTCGGTAACGGGCTACGTAAGGTCGGGCTTATCCACACTCGAAAATCTTACAGTTCCCATAAGCTTACAAAAGTACGGAATGAGTAGTGAAGAAGCCCTTTCCACCTTCGGTATGGTAAAAGGTATGGTAGTACCCGTTATCTTCTTCCCCGCAATACTCTTAAGTGCCATTTCTCGATTACTTATGCCAGAAATATCAGAGTTTAGAGCAACGGGAAATATTAAAGAAATTGACAAAACGGGCTCGGCATTTATTACCGTTACATATGCTTTTTCCGTAATTACGGGGGCCGTTTTTGCCTTCTTTGCAGAGCCTTTAAGCATTGCGATTTTCGGCAACGACTCCACAGCACTCACAATAAAACTCTTGGCTCCCCTTATCCCGTTTATGTATATAGACAGCATCTTTGATAGCCTGCTCAAAGGCATGGACGACCAACTTTCGGTAATGAGATACAGCCTAAGCGAAGCCATAACCAGAATTGCCCTGGTATTCCTTCTTATCCCCAAAACCGGATATGCAGGGTTTATATTCACCATCTATATGGGAAACATGATAAACACCTGCCTCGGCGCTGTCAGATTCTGCCGAAGAATTAAACCAAAATGGTTGCGCCCATCTGCCATAATAGGCCTCACCGTAATATCCGCCGTGGCCGTATATCCGGTGTCCCTTCTCTGTTCAAGATTTGAAGGACTCCCTGCCACTGTGGCACTGATTGCGGGCGCTGTGGTCATATTTATAGCCTTATCATCTCTGCTTTCCTTTATCAGGAAGGAGGATATACGTACAATAAAGAAATTACTCCTTAAACGTTGAGAAAATATTGTGGTATTTGTCTTTAAAAAATCAAAAAAGCCCTTGATTTTTAATATTTAATATGTTATAATTATTAATGAATAATTATCATGTATATAAAACGAGAAAAAGGCGTACTTTTTTGACGTTAAGGAGAAATCATGAAAGACAAGTTTTATATAACCACGGCAATAGCATATGCCTCAAGAAAGCCTCACATAGGAAACACCTATGAGGCCATACTTACCGATTGTATCGCCCGCTTCAAGAGAATGCAGGGCTACGACGTATTTTTCCTCACAGGTACCGACGAGCATGGCGCAAAAATCGAAGGTCTTGCAAAGGAAAGCGGTATCAGCCCCAAGGAATACGTAGACGGAGTGGCCGGTGAGATCCGTCAGCTTTGGGACAAAATGGGCACAACCTACAATAAGTTTATAAGAACTACCGACGATTATCACGAAAGAGCCGTAAAGAATATATTCAAAAAGCTTTACGATCAGGGTGATATATATAAGGGCGTATACGAAGGCCTGTACTGCGTACCTTGTGAAACCTTCTATACCGAAACCCAGGCAGTCAACGGCATTTGTCCCGACTGCGGACGCCCCGTACAGAAAACAAAGGAAGAGGCATACTTCCTTAAGCTTTCCAAATATCAGGACAGACTGGTAAAGCATATTGAGGAAAACCCCGACTTTATCGCTCCCGAACCCAGAAAGAAGGAGATGCTCAACAACTTCATCCTTCCCGGACTTCAGGACCTCTGCATTTCCCGTTCCACCTTTAAGTGGGGCGTTCCCGTTCCCATCGATGAAAAGCACGTTATCTACGTTTGGATAGATGCACTTTCAAATTACATTACCGCACTTGGATACGATACCGATAAGCAGGACGAGCTTTACAAGAAGCATTGGCCCGCAGACGTTCATATCATCGGTAAGGATATTCTCAGATTCCACACCATTGTATGGCCCATAATCCTTATGGCTCTCGGTGAACCCCTTCCCAAGCAGGTATTCGGTCATCCTTGGATAAACTTCGGAAACGATAAGATGAGCAAATCCAAGGGCAACGTTATATACGCAGACGACCTTGCAGAGGCCATAAGCGTTGACGGTGTAAGATATTACGTTCTTACCCAGGTACCCTATGCTGCAGACGGCTCCATCACCTACGAAATGGTTGCGGAATGCTATAATGCAGACCTTGCAAACAACCTTGGCAATCTGGTTTCCAGAACCCTTGCCATGACAAAGAAATACTTTGGCGGAATCATTCCTGCTCCCTCCGCAGAGGAAGAGGTTGACATTTCTCTCAAAGAAACCTGCCTTGCCGCAACAAAGAAGGCTCAGGGATTCCTTGACACCTTCCACATCGCAGATGCAGGTAACGAAATCTTCTCCATTTTCAGAAGAGCAAACAAGTACATTGACGAAACCGCTCCTTGGGTACTTGCAAAGAGCGAAGAAACAAAGGACAGACTCGGAACCGTTCTTTATAATCTTCTCGAAGCTATCCGTTTCGGCGCAGTTCTCCTTACTCCCTTTATGCCCGAAACCGCAGATAAGATCCTCAAGGCTTTAGGTTGTGATAACTGCGAGCTCGAATCCCTTACTTCCTTTGGCAAGCTGGCTTCCGGCGCTACTCTCGGAGAACTTTCTCCCCTCTTTGCCCGTATAGACGAAAAGACCTTCCCCGAAGAAATGAAGAAGGCTGCAGAAGAGA
The DNA here is from genome assembly GCA_045542755.1 of Eubacteriales bacterium. Taxonomy (GTDB): domain Bacteria; phylum Bacillota; class Clostridia; order Oscillospirales; family UBA644; genus JAZQLP01. The sequence goes on along the minus strand of JAZQLP010000054.1, from coordinate 4,437 downwards.
AGGCAAACGCAGGTAAAATGACTGTAGAGGCACCTGTAGGCCTTGCAAAAATAGGCATAGACGACTTTATGAACGTTGAACTCCGTACCGCCCAAGTAATTGAGTGCAAGCCCGTTCCCAAGTCTGATAAGCTCCTTTGCCTAATGCTCGATCTCGGCTATGAAAAGAGACAGGTAGTTTCCGGTATTGCGAAATTCTACTCCCCCGAGAAGCTTATAGGCAAAAAGGTTATCGTTGTAGCAAACCTTACCCCCGCAAAGCTCCGCGGAGTTGAAAGCAACGGTATGATCCTTGCCTCGGGAGAAGAGGACGTTAGAGTAGTATTCCTCGACCCCGAAACTCCCAACGGTGAAAGAGTAAGATAACTTAACCATCATAGATTAAAGAAAAGGAAAAACAGAAATGACAAGTAAAACGATAGTTGTAAAAGACGAAGTGGGCCTCCATGCCAGAGCTGCCAGCCAGTTCATCAAGAGCGCTAACAATTACAAGTCCTCTGTGTGGATTGAGCGCGACGGCAAAAGAGTTAATGCCAAGAGCTTACTGGGAGTCCTTTCTTTAGGCGTGGCACACGGTACAGAAATTGAACTTATAGCCGACGGCGCAGACGAAAAGATCTGTATTGAAGAACTTTCCGCTGCAGTTGAAGAAGGTTTTACCACCGTAAAATAAAATGGCTGACGTTTCCAAATTATTGGCAAAAGCAAATACCCTACCTCTTACCCCCGGCGTTTATCTTATGAAAAACGCCGAGGGCAAGATCATATACGTAGGGAAAGCAAAAAAACTTAAAAACAGAGTAACCAGTTATTTCAGAGGCACGCAGAAGCACCCAAAAACCGCCAAAATGGTATCCGAAGTGGATGATTTTGAGGTTGTCGTTGCAGAATCGGAGCTGGATGCTCTTCTGACTGAGTGCAGTCTTATTCAAAAACACTCCCCCGTATATAACATTAAGCTTAAAAACGGCGGGGGTTATCCTTTTATATGCGTAACCGAAAAAGAAGGCTTACCCCTGCTTAGAATTGAGAAAAACAGAACCCTCAGAGGCCGTTGCTTCGGGCCCTTTACGTCGGGGCAGACTGCTGCGGCAATAATCAAACTGATAAACAAAGTATTTCAGCTCCCCTCCTGTGCTTCGGGCAAAAAAAACATTTCCGCTTTAAGCAGAAACGGAAAGGGTTGTCTTGAATATCAGATACACGCCTGCCGGGGCTTTTGCCGAAAGGATTTTACCGAAGAGGCTCGAAAAGAAACCTTTGAAGAGATATATTCCCTGCTATCGGGAAACGTGGACGAAATTCACGATGACCTTGAAGCAAAAATGGAAAAAGCCGCCGAGGATCTTGACTTTGAATACGCCGCAGAAATAAGGGATAGAATTTTTGCTCTCAATACACTGAAGGATATGAGAAGGCCAACTATAGCTCATAACAGAAACGCCGACTACATTTCCTACGTATCGGGGCTTGACGGCGAAAACAAGTCTTGCTCCATATTTATGCTCAGAATCCGCAAAGGCTTTGTTATCGGTGAAAGATGCGACCATTTTGACGAAGGCTTTTCGGAAGACCTTTTAGGTGAGTATATAGAGAGATTCTACTCCGAAAATCCTCACCCCGACTGTAAAATCTATATAGAAGAGAACCAATACCAATGGCTTGAAGCCCTTAATAAATGGCTTAACGGAGCCATTACCTTCCCCTCTTTAAAGCAGGACTTTGACATCCTCGAACTATGTAAAAAGAATGCGGCCGAAAGACGGTTGCAGCTTGAAGGAAAGACCCGTTCAAGCCAGAGAGCCCTTGCCGCGTTCAGGGATTTTTCAGGTATAAAAAAGGCAGACAGAATAGAGGCATACGACATATCATCCATAGCGGGAGAGCTGGTTGTATGCGGAATGATAACCCTGATTGACGGAGCGTTCAAGCCCGCAGAATACAAAAAATTCAAGATTGAAAAGACCTTGGGGCAGGACGATACCTCCTATATGAAGGAAGCTGTCACCAGACGTCTGCAAAGGTATAACGACGGAGATGAGAAATTCTCTCCCCTTCCCGACCTTATTATTTGTGACGGAGCTCTGGGACAGATACACGCCGTTGAAGAAGCGCTGATGTTATCGGGGAATCACGTTCCCGTAGTCGGTCTTAAGAAGGACAGTAAGCACAGAACCAAAGCCCTGGTATTTTCATCAGGTAAAGAAATGCCCCTTGTAAAGCATAGAGAGGCTTTCGCCTTTTGTACCCGTCTTCAGGACGAGGTACACAGGTATGCCATATCATATCATAAGAATCTCCGTGATGCCCTTACCCGTCAGTCTTCACTGACGAAAATTCCGGGCATTGGCAAAAAGCGAGCAAGGGAGCTGTTCCTTAAATTCAAGTCTGTTGAAAAAATAGGGGCCGCCTCGGTTGAAGAGCTCTGCAAGATAAAGGGTATAAACGAAAATCTTGCAAAAACTATTATTAGCTGGATAAAAGAAAATTACTAAAAAAATATCGGGAGCTAAAAGCTCCCGAAAAAATCTATTTCAGTTTATGACTTCTTTTCTTCTTCTGCGAGAATGTTGTCGCCGTAGAGATTGAATCTAAAGAGAAGGCTATCGTCTTCGATGTTATCACAAACGATCTTCGCTTTGTCTATCATACCGCCCTCAACTAATCTAGCGAGGCCGATAAACTGACAAAGCTTACTCTTGAGATTAAGTCTGTCGCCGTCATCGGTAACGAGGTAAACGTTGCCCTTACAGAGGTCAACCGCTTCCATAAATTTCTGAAAATCGATCTTATGAAGTTCGAGAGAGGCCATATTAACCCTACCTTTCTGTAATTAAATTACTTAAGTAATTGATTTGATAACATATACATTGTAGCATATATTTATCACCAATTTGTGTCACGCGAATTATTTTTTTATGATATTGCCACCTTTGCCTGTATAGGCCTATTAAACTCGCTCTCGAAGGGATTATTATGACCGAAGCAAAAGGAATAAACAAGAAGAGAATAATATACCTGTTGGATATTTTAAAGAAAAATACCGACGATACTCACGGTCTTACCATGACCGAAATTTTTGACGAGCTCTATCTTCGTAATATTACTGCCGAAAGAAAAGCCATATATAACGATATTGAAATACTGAGAACGGCGGGTTATAATATCGAAAAAAAGCATGGCAACGCCGTAACTTATCACTTGGTAAGCAATCTTTTTACTACAAAAAGCATATCTGACATATCTCTCATAATTGCAACCTCCCCCTTCCTTTCCAAGGAAAAATCAAAGGCCTTAACCATGGCCGTAAACGAAGAAACCACAAAAGAGAAAAGAACTGCCACGGCTATTGAGCTTCTTAAACTCATCCCAGAGTATGGAAACGACTGCACCGACACCATCTCTCTGATGCTAAAAGCGGCGGCCGATAAGAAAAAGGTAAGCGTTACTGTTAACGGAAACAGTATGAGAATCTCTGTATATGCCGTTTATATGGCCGAAAACGTTCCTTATGCAATATACGGCTCTCTGGGAAATAAAAAGAAGATAGACCATATAAAGATAAGCTCCGTGGATAGCGTAGAAATAACGGATATTCAGGCAACGCCCATAGAAATGTGTACAGAGAGTGAGGGCTTCGACCTTCAGGAGTACGCAGACACTTACATAAATATTAGACCCGACAGAAAATACGACATAGACGTAACCGTTGACGAAAGTCTTATAATCAGCTTTATAGAAGGCTTTATAGGTGACAGACTCGAAGGCGATGCAAAGACGTCAAGAGTGGACGATTACAGATTTCGAGTAAAAATGAAATCCCTTATCTCAAAGGAATTGGTAAAATTCCTTTATAAAAACTCGTCTATGATAACCGTTGAATCTCCGGAGTGTCTTAAAGAAAAGCTTTCAAGAATTGACGACTATATAAAAATATAGACGGTAAATACAGGTGATTAGTAATGACTGTTGTTATAGCAAACGTTATAGACTTTGTTGCAGCCTTAATTCAGGTAGGTTCGGGCTCAATAAAGAAAAAGTCAAGGATTCTCATAGTGCAGACGATTCAACTACTCATGCAGGCTGTGAGCATGTTAATATTGGGCGGAGTGACCGGCGCTATCAGCAACGTTCTCTCATGCTATCGAAACTATCTTTGCTATAAAGAAAAGCTGAGTACCCTTTGGAAGGTCATTCTTATAGCCGCATCTATACTGATGACAGTCTTCCTAAACGATCAAGGACTTTTGGGTATAATACCTGCGGCGGTCTGTACGGTATATATAATTTTTATGGATGTAAAAGATCCCATAAAATTCAAACTCCTTGTAACCTTATCCTTCCTTCCGTGGATGGTTTATCACTTTGTTTTGAAATCATATATAGGAGCAATATTTGATGCCGCAACGGTTATATCAAACGGAATCACCCTCTGTTT
>JAZQLP010000053.1:0-22408 GCA_045542755.1 Eubacteriales bacterium | reverse complement strand
AAGAAGAGGTTATTGAAATAACAGAAGAAACTCCCGAAAGTGTTGAATAAAGACCCTAAACTCCATAAGTAACAAAGAAGAGCAAGCCGTTTGGCTTGCTCTTCTTTGCAATATATGGGAAATTTAATTTTCGCTTACTATACTCTTCATATTGTAAAGCCCTGCAGACTTACCCTGAAGGAACTTTGCGGCAGATATTGCGCCGTCGGCAAACAGTGCTCTGCTATAAGCCTGATGACGGAGAGTAATTGTCTGGGTATCGGTGGAAACAAATACCTGGTGATCGCCAACGATATTACCCATTCTTACGGCGGCTATGCCTATCTCGTTTTTCTCACGCTTACCAACACCGCTTCTGCCAAGATTATACACAGCATCGGTGCGGACCTCCTTTATACCGTCGGCTATCATAAGAGCCGTTCCGCTGGGAGCATCCACCTTACGGTTATGGTGAGCTTCAACAATTTCAATATCTGCATCGGGGAAAGCCTTTGCGGCAGTCTTTGCAAGCTCTACCAAAAGAGCCACGCCCAAAGACATATTGGCAGAATAAAATACGGGGACTTTTTCAGCAGCCGCCTTTATGCAGGCCATTTCCTCTTCACCCTGACCGGTAGTGGCAATAACCACGGGAAGATTATGCTTTACAGCATACTCCGTAACCTCTTTAGTCATAGAAAAGTGAGAAAAGTCTATAATCACGTCAGCCTCACCTACAAAACCTTCAAGAGAGGTAGGAATATCGGCAGACTTTGAAAACTTATCAACGCCACCCGCAAGGGTACAGCCTGAGTTTTCCTTATTAACGCTGTTAATCACCTCTGCGCCCATTCTTCCCAAGGCACCGTTTAAAAGTATTCTCATACGTTAAGCCCCTGCTTTCTCATTTCTGCAAGAAGAACGGCCTTGTGAGCCTCTTCCATCTGGGTAAGGGGCAGACGGAGATAATCCTTGCAGTAGCCGAGGGCGGCCATAGCGGCCTTTACGGGAATGGGGTTAACCTCGGAGAAAAGTGCGTTTATAAGGGGGAGCATCTCAAACTGGAGAGCCGCACTGCCCTTAACGTCGCCATTAAAGAATCTTGTGCAAATTTCTGCAGTTTTATCGGGAAGAACATTAGAAAGAACGGAGATACAACCCTTTGCGCCAACGGACATAAGGGGAACTATCTGGTCGTCGTTGCCCGAATAAAGAGCCAGGTCGTCACCAACGAGAGCCATGGTTTCAACAATTTTGCTCAGATTACCGTTAGCTTCCTTTGCCGCAACGATGTTGGGGTGCTTGGAAAGAGCCAGGTAAGTAGAGGGCTCAATATTTACACCGGTACGGGAAGGAACGTTATAAAGAATAACGGGCTTTGTACTGTGGTCGGCAATTTCGGTATAAAGCTTGATAAGGCCGTTCTGGGTAGCCTTGTTGTAATAAGGAGTTACCACGAGAACCGCATCAACGCCTACCTGACAAGCGTACTCGGTAAGTTCAATGGCGTAAGCGGCATCGTTTGAGCCTGTGCCTGCAATAACCTTTTTACGGCCTGCAACCTTTTCAACTGCAAAGCGGATACATTCTCTGTGCTCTTCGTCGGTAAGAGTGGATGCCTCACCGGTAGTACCGCAAACTACTACTGCGGCCACGTCGCTGTTTACCTGATCTTCAAGAAGCTTTCCGAAAAGCTCGTAATCAACGCCGTTTTCATCAAGAGGGGTGATAAGCGCAGTAGCTATACCCTCAAATACTAATTCTTTTGCCATAATGGACCTCCAATTATTCATAAAAAAAACGATAGCCTTCGCTCAATGCGATGCTATCATACCCTTTTGCCGCGCAAAATCTTCCAAAAGCGGCTCTATGTACGATAGCTCTCCGCAACCAAGTTGCGACAGTACAGCAGATATTATCTGATGTCCCGGAATTGCCTTCCGCCTCGGCAAAACCTCGGCGCCTGCCCCTTTCTGCCCCGCATAAGTCCTGCGACAGACCTTTAAGCGGTGAATACTTTTGACGCGGCGCGCCTCTACCATTTATTATCTGCAAGTATAACATATGTTTCCCCACCTGTCAATAAGGAAGGGTGCAAATTTAATATTTGTTCAAAAATAAGTCCCGTTTTCTCTAATAATATACGGAAAACGGGACGTTTTTGTTCATTTGCTGTTTATTCTTTTATCACGGGCAATTCGGTCATGCGGAGGTTTGTACATCCGTAGGGTATGAGCTTTATTTTTTCAATCTCAAAGGATGCATTTTTCGTATGGGGAATAGGTGCAGCAGCGCTTCTCACCACGGGCCATTCAACCTTTTTAGCATCCGTCCATACCTCAACGGGAGGAGTATCGGGAGAGAATACGAATATGGCAGGGCCCTTATTTTCCTTTACATCAAAATCAGGCTTATCGCCTCTGACGTAGAAGGCGTAATTCCAATCCGACTCGGGATACACCGTATAGTCACAGTGGGGATAACGGTGATAGGAGGTATCTCTGTGATACTCATCCCATCTCTCCTTAATGGGCATGGCATAGACCAGAGGGCCGCAAGTAACGGCCGAAAGCTTATTGGCTCTATCTACAAGCTTAAACTCTGAATGAAGGATTATCTTTATCTCGGTCTCCCCTTCCCAATATCCTTCAAGCTTATAGAATTCACCTTTTATAGGCCTTATCTTCTCTTCACCTACATATATGTCGGCGTATTCTACCCATTCGGGAATTCTGAAATATATGGGAAACTCAAAGGGCATAGAAGGCGCAACAGTCATCTTAACTTCTTCCTTGAAGGGATACATGGTATCCACCCTTACGCTAACGGGAATGCCCTTTACGGGAGTATTTATTTCGCAAGGAATATAGGATATGACAGCAATACCCTCGGCATCGGATTCGGTAGCAACCTTCTTCATATAGGCTGAACGCATAAATTTAGGCCAGCCTTGGCTGAGATTTGCGGTACAGCATCCATAATTTGGCTCTACGCCAAACATATTTGAATCGGCTGAATTGGTTCTGTAAACGTTATCCTCAACGGGAGCGCAAAGTATCTGATTCACCTGCTGCAAATACTGGTGAGTCTGCATATCAGGGCTAAAAGTGGCGGGAAGGGCGTTAAAGGTAACCTTCTCAAGTCTGTCCGCCCAAGCAACCTTGCCCGTAGCTTTTATAAGGTTTTCAAGGGAGTACATATACTCAACCACGGCGCAAAGCTCGGTACCCTGAACGGAACTCTTTCCTGCAAGACATTCGTCTCCGGAAAACATTCCCGTAACCATACCGTGATACTTGTCAAGCATAGCTTGCATATGCTCGGTTTCTTCAAAAAGGCTTTCGTCACCCGAAAACTGCCATTCAAGAACCCCCTGACGGAGAGCCATTGCGTTATTTACAACGTGGTCAAAAAAGCTCCAACGTTTTCTGTCTTCAATTTCCCTATAAGGCCATACGGCAGGGTCAAAAAAGGCAAGCCAATCAAAGCCTTGGAGAGAGAGCCTCTGTACAAGCCTGAGAAGCCAGGTCTCGGGACGTCTGCTGTAAAGCCAAGCTATTGGGATAAGAGCTTCGAACCATCGAGTTTGCCCCCAGTCCTTAAGGGTGTGACAGTTAAGATGCAAATCAAGAGCTTTAAGCGCCTTATACAGAACATCTTCCACCCTATCGTCCTCGGTCATATCGTACCATACGGTAAAGACCTTGCACATAAGAATATATGCCCATAAATCTCGGTTTTTCTCCCCCGGCATAATCCAGCCGTCGGCACCCTGACGGGCAATTATCTCATTTATATAAAATTCGGCTTTCTCCTGTAAATCAACCCTCTTTGTAAGAAAAGCAAGAGGAATAAATCCGTCAAGCCAATAGGGAACTCTTTCCCACCCTTCGGCGTCGCCCCCTATCCAGGCGCTATCCTTAACGTCAGGCCAAAAATCGCAGAGGGTACCTGAAATTCCGTTAGCCTGTATCTGAAGCTGACGAAGAGCCCAGCCTCTCAAATGGATATCCGTTACGGGAATATCCTCAAAAATATTTTTCTCAAGCTCCATATATCTTAAGTCCTTCCAACAGACATAGTTTACTCATAAATTATATCAATTAAATCGCTTATTGTCAATATTCTTAAAAATAATAAATCTTATTTTTCGGCACATACTATCTTGGGCAGTAAAATCTCTGCCAATTAAAGAAAGGACGTGTTTTTATGCCTTCAATTTCATGTAACGCACAGGAATGTGTTCACAACAAAAACAACTGCTGCTGCTTAAGCAACGTAAAAATCGGCGGCGAAAACGCAAAATATGCTGAAAAGACAAACTGCGAAAACTTCTGCGAGTGTAACGGCTCCTCCGAAAACAGAGCCCAGAGCGCTTGTATGTGCCAATCCATTGACTGTGACGCAACCAACTGTATTTACAACAACGATAAAATCTGCAACGCAGACAGAATCGACGTGATCGGAGCGGAAGCCCACAAGGCTCACCAGACCGAGTGCTACACCTTCAGAATGCAGTAAATATTGCCAAAAGCAAGAAAAAAGAGGCAGCGTCGCTGCCTCTTCTCTTATTCTTCATCTTTTGAAATGTTAATAAACACGCCGTTTACTTCAACGCCGTCCTCGGCTCTTACCAGAACGTACTTAACGCCGTCTATTACCCTAACGTCAACAAGGTCCTCTTTTTCGGGATTGACTCTTATCTGAACGTCGGGGGTCTTTATCTCAAATTGCTTGACATTGACTATGTTTTCGGGCAGTATATCGTTTCCCTTACCGAACTCTTCGTCGTATTTCTGTCCGAAGTTTTCAACCTTTTCTTCGGATACACCGCAGTCGCGAAGCACGTGCTTTACTATATTTTTCGATACGGACACGTGGTCGTCGTCATTCTTTATTTCCTTATTTCCGGAAATAATATCGCATATCTTTTCCCTAACCTCGCACACAACGTCAAAGCTGCACTCTTCCTCAAGAGAATCACTCAACACAGAATGAAAGGTGTACTTCTGAGCAGTGGCGGGCATAGGTACGGGAGCATTGAAAAGGCTGTCCGCGAGTAGACTGTTATCCGCAGAAGAAGACCTTGTATAGAACAGGGCTCCGTGGATATTGGCGCCTCTGCCTTCAAACTGGGGGAACATAAATCCGTTTACAGGTGAGGTAACTATCCAATCACATCTGCTGCTATGGAAATTTTTATCCTGGGAGTCGTAACTCAGAGCAGACTTGGTCATCTTAATGGGGCAAATACTGCAAATTATGTAATTAAACACATTCTCCGACCCGTCGGGAAGCTCCTCGTCATTCTTCGTCTTAAAAGCTACGTCGTAGTTTTCCTGCATAAGAAGAATTACGTAGCCTTCCTCAAAGGTCACGGATTCAATGATTTTATCAAAGAGCCCCTTTACAGCTTCTTCGTCCTTGAGCCCCGTCTTTCTCAGTGTATTAAGCAATTTATAGGATTCAGACTCCGCTACCTGCTGGGGAGAGAACTCTATATCAATGAGGTTCTTACGTCTTGTTCCAGAAAGGGTGCGCCTGAAAATACCCAGATACTTTTCGGCCTCGTCAAGAGGAAGGGTGGGAAGGGCGGAAGTGAATGTAGATATTATCTCTTTTTTCTCGTTTACGTAGCATCCGCATACGCGGGCAATATTATTTTTATCGGGAGAAAGGCGTCTGCGGATCTCCCCAATATTTCTTTTGTTCATAAATTTCCTCGCATTTTCTGAATGTTTTTACAGTATAACACAAATCAGAGTTTTTTTCAAGTAGGAAAAACTAAATTTATCATTTTTTGTCTGTCTGCCTAAAACCTTGACACCAATATCATCACCCGCCATCTTTTCCCGAGCTTTTGCTCCCTACATGAAAAATACTGATAAACAAGGTGTTTTTTTCACTTTTACACATACCTGACAGCATAACTTTTCCTATTGATCTACTCATATGTCTGCCAAAAGCCTTTACAGACGGCATATAAAACTTTATTTATATTTTTTTCTTTCCCCTCTTGAAATAGAAGAAATAATGTGATATTATTTATGTAAGATATATTTTAAGCGTGATACGGAGATATTGGATGAAACACATACTTTTGATAACCACGGGAGGCACCATAGCCTCTACTCAAAGCGGCGAGGGACTCACCCCCACAGCAAACCCCGAACAGCTTTTAAACCACGTCCCCGAAGTAAAAAATATCTGCAAGGTATCGTCCGTAAGACTTTATAACCTTGACAGTACCAATATGCGCCCCGAAAATTGGCTCAACGTTGCACTCTATATTAAAGACGCATACGAAAGCTACGACGGATTTGTCATCACCCACGGCACAGACACAATGGCCTACGCGGCGGCTACTCTTCATTATCTGATACAGAACAGCCCCAAGCCCATTGTCCTTACAGGCGCCCAGATCCCCATTGAAAACAGAGATACCGATGCCCGTGAAAATCTGACCAATGCCTTCCTCTACGCATCCGACGATAACGCCTGCGGAGTACACATCGTATTTAACGGTAAGATAATTGCCGCAACCAGAGCCAGAAAGACTCACACCAAGAGTTTTAAGGCCTTTTCCAGCATCGATTATCCCGAAATCGGCTTTATCAGAGGTGCAAAGGTTAAATACTATATCAAAGACAGTCTGACCGGCCCTGTAAAATTTTACGATAAGATAGACCCCACCGTCACCATAGTCAAGCTCATCCCCGGCATGAGCGCAGATATTTTTGATTTTGCCGCAGAAAAATGCCACGCGGTAATCATTGAAAGCTTCGGCGTGGGAGGTATCCCCTATTACGAAAACGACGAGTTTACCGAAAAAATTGAAAAACTCATATCAAAAGGCGTAAGAATAGTCATCACCACCCAGGTACCCCACGAAGGCAGTGATATGTCGGTCTATCAGGTAGGGTTACGAATCAAGCAAAAATACGAGATTCCCGAAGCCTACGATATGACAACGGAGGCCGTGGTTGCAAAAATAATGTGGGCGCTCCCCCAAACCTCCACAGCGGCGGAGTTTGAACAGCTCTTTCTCACCCCCATTGGCAACGACACTATTTGACAGTACTCACCTATTGACAAAAAGACCGTTCTGTGATATAATATGTGGTACCTAAATAAGGTACCCTATATGGGGCAGTACCGGATTTCGACGTGGAGAACGAAGTGCGATAAGCGGGTAGTGTTGCAGCAATCACTTTAAAGGCTGTAAACTTTAAAATTAAACGCTAATCATAACGAATTAGTTGCTGCCTAATTAGGCAGTCGTCTGTATCGGGAGTTCTGCGGCCCGATTACCGGCGTGTTTTTAGCAGACCACGGGATTCTAGGGACTGACAGGTCTTAAGGTTCGCCTTAAGAAACCGTCCGTCGGCCAAGACTTGATGACCGTATAATTTTGGCTATATTTCCCTGAGGGTTTGTCCTTGTCCCTCTTGGAGATGAATATAAACAACCGACTGCACCCGGAGAAAGTTTCATGGACTGCTTTACGGACACGGGTTCAACTCCCGTCTGCTCCACCACTCATTTTTACGTAAACCGTAAAATAACAAAACGAGCCACCTGAACAATATTTATTGCTCAGGTGGCTCGTAACTTTCTTTTTGGTAAGATTTCGGCATATTGAAAAAGACGGTTAAATCTGTTATAATCTCGTCATTAATGGGTGAAAGGAATATTGAGAAAAGTTTCACGAATACTTATGGTTTTAGCATTGTGTTGTGCTTTGTTTATTGTTGTAGGCGTAACTTTTATAATTCTCATACAAAAAAAAACATATACGAGATAATTGTTTTCCGTGGAATAGTATTAAGAGCCGCACTCAAAGGTGCGGCTCTTATTTTTCATATAAAGAAAGTGTATTTAATTATTTCAAAATAGAAACAGCATCGCTTATGGTCTTTTCAAGAGCTTCTTTGCCGTATTTATCTACCTCGGCTTTATTCTTCTCACCATGGGTAAGGCATCCCGCGCCGCCGATACAACCGCCAACGCAAGCCATGCCTTCGATAAAGTTGGCATCAAGAGCGTTTTTGCTCTTTTTGAGAAGAGCCATGCGGCATTCTTCAATACCGTCGCATACTACAGCCTTCAACGCAAAGTCAAGACCCTGTTCCTTAAGTCCCTGCGCAACAGCATCGGAAAGGCCGCCCGAGCGTGCAAATATTCTGCCAAAGTAAGACGCATTATCAAGCACGCCCTCTTCGAGGGTCATAATATCAATATCTCTACTGTCATAGAGAGCCTGAAGCTCTTCAAAGGTCATGACTGCATCAACATAAGGTCTGACCGTTTCCTTTTTAGCCTCTGCCTTTTTAGCGGTACAAGGACCAATAAAGACAACCTTAGCATTCTCATCGGTACTCTTGATGTATCTTGCCAGAGCAGCCATGGGAGAAAGATTATGGGAAACAAGAGGCAACAGATTGGGGAAGGTAGACTCTATATACTGAACAAATGCAGGACAGCAGGAGCTTGTTAAAAAGCCCTTTTCCGCAAGTTCTTTAGATTCAGCTTGAGCAACCATATCGGCACCGAGAGCAGCCTCAATAACAGTATAAAATCCCAGCTCTTTAAGTCCGGTAATCACCTGTCCGAGCTTAGCGTATGTAAACTGGCTGGATATGGAAGGAGCCACAAGGGCATAAACCTTGTACTTCTTATTATTTTCGCTCTTCTTAATAAGGTCGATAACGTCAAGAATATATGACTTATCAGTAATAGCACCAAAAGGACACTGATAAACGCAAGCGCCGCACTGGATACATTTGCTATCATCAATGGCAGCGGCATTATCATCATTTATGGTGATTGCCTTTACCTTACAAGCTACCTGGCAGGGACGCTTACGGTTTATAATAGCCGAATAAGGACAAACCTTTGCGCACAGACCGCACTCAACACATTTTGATTTATCTATATGAGCAACGTGATTGTGGTCAAAGGAAATAGCACCTCTTTTACACACGTCCTCACAACGGTGAGCCAAACAGCCACGGCAAGAGCCGGTAACTTCGTAGCCTGCTGCGGGACATTCATCACAGGCTATATCAATAACCTCAATAACGTTGGAGCTATCTCTGTCACCGCCCATAGCGATCCTGATTCTTTCGTTCAAAATCGCACGTTCTTTATATACACAGCAACGCATTGTGGGGGTCTTTCCGGGAACTATCATCTTGGGGATCTCTACAATATTCTCAAGGAGAGTATCATTCCAAGCATGACGGGCAACCTCACGCAATACTTTATATTTTAAATGCTGTACTTTAGTATCAAACTTACGCATTCTATTCCCTCTTTTAGAAATAACTTACTTTTATTTTCTTGCCCATCTTTCTCAGACAAGCGGAAAGTTCCTCTACCAAGTTCATTTTTATATTAAAGTTAATCGGCAGATCTGGATTCTGATGAGCAGGGTTAACGGCTCTGCCCACATAGAAGTTTATATCAGTAGCTTCTTCAAACAGTAATCGGCAAATAAGAGATGCGCCGTCACGCTTAAAGCTCCAATGCTCATAGTGTTTGTTCTCACCAAGATAATCGTGGGCATATTCAACAACCCTATTAACGGTGATTACACCCTCGGTAACAAGGTCTACACCATCAATCTCTGCAATGGGAGGAACGTCACTCTTTTCAAAATTAAGACTCGCCTTAAGGGGCTTATGCAAAAACTTTGCAGCGATAGACGACGTTGTTCCGCCGCAGATAATGTGCTTACCTTCTTTAGAGAAGAATAGCGACATCATACGGTCAGCATCGTCACGGTTTGAAGGAGGACCAAAGAGCATATTCATAGGCTCTCTTTTTCTTATACGGACCACACAAGCGGTAGCATCGTCTCCGGGTTTCCTGTCATAAAGTCTATCACATTCATCCACCAGCATGGTAGACAGGGTCTTTGCTGTATATCCGGCGTGAGAAATAGATTCCATAAAGGAAGCAATATCTTCAAGCTTCCAACCGAAATTATATGACGTACCTATACCTGCATGAGGACAACCGTCGCTCATGGCGATAAAGATATCGTTTTCCTGCAGCTTTATGACAGACTTATATATCTTTTTACCACCGATATTCATTTCGGTCTTGGGATAATCCCAGACCTTTTCATCACGGATAACTATAGCATGAGGGTTATCGTACTGTATAATCTCCGCTGTCTGATTATTCTTAAGATGAATAATACTGAAGGTTGAATAGGCCACGCCTCGAACGGAACATACCGGCAAAGTGGCCGCGATGGTCTCAACACATTCTTCCAAAGATAAACCTTCGGCAAGCATGGTTGAAATAATTTTGGAGGTAAGAGTAGAGAGGATGCTGGCCTTAACGCCGCTACCAAGACCGTCAGACAAAACAATAACGGTGGAATCATCGCCGGGCTCAACAATGTCTACGTGGTCGCCGCAAAGCTGTTCCCCATAATGATTTATACTCTTATATCCGATATCAGCACATAAATCATTCATCCTGGATAGACTCCTTTAATTTGGCCAAAGCAATTTTGGTTTCTGCTGCGGTTTCACCAAGGAGAGATGCAATCTCCTGAACGATACGCATCTGCTTGTCAACAACCTTGTCTGCAACCTCAATGGTCTGACGGCTGATATTTTCCTTCTTCTCGCGTTCGTTCTGCTCATCGGTAACGTCACGCATAATTGCTATAAGAAGATGAGAATCTTTATCGTGAACTACCGTCTGCTCTACAAAACGCTTATATTCGGCAAGATATACACGCTCATCACGAACGTTGTTACCAGTGCGCAAAACATTCATAAACACATAGGGATCGAGGATTCGGACAACCTGATCACCAAGAACGTCACTGGCAGAACGGATATTCATCATTCTTCTTGCGGCAGCATTGATCTGCTGAACCTCAAGGCTCTCATTGAGAACAATAAGACCGTTGGGAGAGTTGTTAACGATTGTATCGGAGAAGCTTTCCGCCTTATCCTTAAGGAAAGGCAGACACATGGAAATCTCGGCCTTACCATGGATAATGGCAATAGCTTTTTCACGGCAGGTATTATATCCGCAAGAGCCGCAATTCAACTCTTGAGAAGGCTTGAATTTACCCATCTGTCGAAGAATATTCTGAATTTCCATATCAGAGGGAGTCTGCAGTCTCTGTTCAATGGATGTAAAGCTCTTTTTAAGCTCTATTGCCTTGGGCTGGGAAACTTCAAAGTCTTCCTTACCTGCATATCCGGCAACGGCAATATAGTCCTTAACTGCAGATGAACGATGATATTTCTCCATAACGGGTCCGCCTACGCAACTGCCCACGCAAGCAGACATTTCAATAAAGCACTTATGTACTTTACCTGCAACAATATCTTTAAGTGCTGCGATACAGTTATCAACGCCGTCAAGGGCGAGATAGGTATATCCGGGCACGTTTTGTTCCATAGTTTTAAGAATGCCTCCGGTTGTGGGGAAGAAACGGGCGCGGGTACATTCATCATTATCCATTTCCTGCTCAAGCTCTATCTTTTCAGCATTCAACCATTCGGTAAGTTCTTCAAAAGTCAGAACCGCATCAACAATCCCCTCATAATGCTCCGCTTCATCCTTTTTAGCAACGCAAGGACCTATAAAAACAGTTTTCGCATTGGGGAATCGGCTCTTAATATCCTTACAGTGAGCCTGCATGGGTGAAACAACGTCAGCCAAAAACTCAAGGGCCTGGGGGAAATACTTCTGTATCAAAAGATTAATAGAATGACAGCAGGAGGATATTACAACGTCTCTCACTTCATCGCGAAGCATTCTTTCATATTCGGTTTTAACAATAGTAGCACCTATCGCTGTTTCCTCTACGTCGTAAAAGCCCAGCTTTTTCAAAGCTCTGCGCATAGAGTTAATACCAACACCCTCATAGTTTGCAATAAAAGAAGGCGCCAAGCTTACTATTACGGGTTCGGTGCCCTGAAGGAAAACCTTTACCTTCTCGGTTTCATCAACTATCTGTTTAGCATCCTGAGGACAAACAACAAAACAATGTCCGCAGAGAATACACTCATTGCCTATAATATGTGCCTGGTTACCCGAAAAACGGATGGCCTTAACGGGACAATGGCGAATACATTTATAACAGTTTTTACAGTTAGACTTCTTGAGCGTTAAGCAGTTAGGCATATCCCGTTACTTCCTTTCCAGTTTATTTAATATCTGCTCTTGGAGAAATTCCTTAAAGTTCTCCTTAGTAATGCCAACGTGAATATCATCGTCTACCTGAACCGTAACTCCCACACGGTTGCATTTGCCTATACAAAAACTACCCGCAAGGGTTACTTCGTCCTCAAGATGATAATCTTCCACAGCCTTCTGAAGAAGCTCCACAATCTCGGGAGCGCCCTTAAGATGACAGGAGCTACCTACACAAATCTGGACAATCATATCGTTTATACCTTCGCCTTGATATCTTTCTCGAAGAATTCTTCAACAGTATCGGGGCTTACGGAATAAAAATCCTCCCCAATAGTCACGCAAACACCTTGCTGACACTTACCCAGACAGAAAGTTCCGGCAAGCTCAACCTTCTCTCCAAGATTGTTCTCTGCAATAAGGCGCTGAAGCTGCTCAACAACCTGACGGGAACCTTTTACATGGCAAGAACTGCCGATACATACTGTAACTTTCATTTTTTATCTCCTTTACACCGCTTAATATACAATGATAGCCGTTTTTAATCATGTTATTGCTTCAAACGAACATACAACGCATGAGCAATAAAAATTTATTCATAATATTATAACACTTTTCCTAACCAAAATCAATCCGTTTTATTAAGACAAAAAGCAACACTTTTTTAACATTGTCACCCCCTCGCCCATAAATGCACCTCCAACAAAATCCCATATAAACAAAAACAGCGCTTCCTCTTTTCAGAGAAAGCGCAAATCAAACGTATTTTCTTATTTTAAACCCAGGAGCTCTTTTATGGCGTTTACTATCCAAAATTCGTATTTAACCTTTTGTGGGGCGGGGTTTTGAGCCAAACGAAGGTCTTCCGGAATTGAGCTTGTATTCACAGCCATAACCGTTTCGGCCTCAGCGCTACCGCTTATGCAAACGGCGGGGAATACCACACACCACCAATTATGCCCCTGCCCGCTACCAAGCTCTATTATGAGACTGTCATAATACCCTGCGGGCAGATAAAAGTTCCCGTATTCTCTGTATTCAAAGTACTCTCTTTTCACCTCAACAGAAATGGCCTGTTGGGAGCCGTTCTCTCGGAGGACCTCCGTTGCCGCATCTTCTATAATAGAAAGCCCGTCCTTAACGGCGGCCATAGCTTCTGCCTTTGAGGTCGCCCCCTCCGTAAGAACAGAGGTTACCTCAAGTACGGCATCACGCACCTTCAGTTTAAGCTCTTGATCTTCTTCAAGGTCACTGTTAGCCCGAATATGAAGACGGAAAAAGTTATCCTTACTCTCCGTCATATCAAAATAATTCAACATCCCGCCAAACAGGGATGAAAATGCAATATTAAGAGCCAACGTCAGTCCGAGAAAGGTTTTCATAGGGTTCATTCCTTTGTTTTTCTTTGTATTTTCATTTTCCCCCAAACAAAGGTATTTATACAAAAGGATTGTCATTGTTTTGTTAAAATATACTATTGACTTTTCCACTTTACTCTGATATAATGCTAAACATATACTTTCCTTATGTGTCGTTTACTCACGGCGGATTTTCGGAAAGCATAAAATAATAAAGGTCAGCAAGGCCTATTTTTGAAGAAAGGAAAGGTGCTTATCTAAAAAGAGATAAGGCCGGAAAATCAACATGAAAAGAGTTTATAATTTTTCCGCAGGCCCCTCGGTTTTGCCCGAAGAGGTACTGAAAAAAGCACAGGACGAGATGCTGTGCTACGAAGAGTCCGGAATGTCAGTAATGGAGATGAGTCACCGATCTAAGCCGTACGAAAAAATCATTCAGGGCGCAGAAGCTCTCCTTCGCAAAATAATGAACATTCCCGATAATTATAAGGTTATGTTCCTTCAGGGCGGTGCTTCCAGCCAGTTTGCAATGATTCCTATGAATCTTATGAAAAAGGGCAAAATTGACCTTGTGCTTACGGGTATGTGGGCAAAGAAGGCAAAAGAAGAAGCAGCTCGTTACGGCAACGTTAACATAGTGGCATCCTCTCAGGACAAAACATTCTCTTATATCCCTGAACTTGATCCCGAAAAATTTGATAAGGACGCCGATTATTTCTATATCTGCCAGAACAACACAATTTACGGTACCAGATTCAAAAACCTTCCCGATACAGGTAACGTACCTCTGGTTGCAGACCTCTCTTCCTGCATCCTCAGTGAGCCCATAAACGTATCCGACTACGGTCTTATATTTGCGGGCGCCCAGAAGAATATGGGTCCTGCAGGACTTACCGTTGTAATTATCCGCGAAGACCTTATAAGCGATGCTATGGATATTACTCCAACTATGTTCAAGTACACCACCCACGTGGAAAACGGCTCTATGTACAACACGCCTCCCACGTACGCTATCTATATCTGCAAGCTTGTGCTTGAGTGGTTAGACCAACTGGGAGGTCTTGAGGTTATGGGCGAAATAAACAAAAGAAAGGCAAAGAAGCTTTACGATTTTCTTGATAATTCCAAGCTTTTCAAACCCACCGTTCTTAATCCCGACGACAGATCCTTGATGAATATTCCCTTTATTACCGGTAACGAAGATCTTGATGCAAAATTCGTTGCAGAAGCTACAAAGGCGGGATTCGTAAACCTTAAGGGTCACCGATCTGTTGGCGGTATGAGAGCATCCATTTACAACGCTATGCCCGAAGAAGGCGTAGATGCCCTCGTAGCATTTATGGCAGAGTTTGAGAAAGCAAACGCATAAGGAGAAAAGCTGATGATAAATATAGAAACCATGAATAAAATCGCGGAAGTGGGTCTTTCCAAGCTTGATAAAAGCCTCTTTACCTGCTCCGATAACTGCGCCGACCCCGAAGGTATTCTGGTTCGTTCCGCAGCTTTACACGAATACGATTTTGACGCAAATCCCTCTCTTGCGGCCATAGCAAGAGCAGGCGCGGGAGTGAACAATATTCCCATTCCCAAGTGTACCGAGAAGGGCATTTGCGTATTCAACACCCCCGGCGCAAATGCCAATGCCGTAAAGGAAATGGTGCTTTGCGCTCTCTTCCTGGCAAATAGAAAGGTTGTTGACGGTATAAACTGGGTCAAGACCATTGCCGACAAGGGTGACGAAATCCCCGCCTTAGTAGAAAAGGGCAAAAGTGCTTTCGGCGGCCCCGAAATACAGGGCAAGACCCTGGGCGTAATAGGCCTTGGAGCTATTGGCGCTATGGTAGCAACAGCCGCAACACATCTTGGAATGACCGTATACGGTTACGATCCCTTTATCACCATTGATTCGGCTTGGAATCTCTCAAACTCGGTTATCAAAGCCGACTCTAAAAAGGAAATATACGAAAGGTGCGACTATATCACTTACCATATTCCCCTTAACGCTGAAACCAAGGGCAGTCTTAACGCAGAAGCCATCGAACTGATGAAAAACGGCGTGCGTATACTCAACTTCTCCAGAGCCGAAATTGCTGATTTTGATGCCCTTTCCGAGGCTCTTGAAAAGGGCAAGGTTGCCGCTTACGTTACAGACTTCCCCAATGCAAAGGTTATGGAAATGAAGAATACGGTTGCCATCCCTCACCTCGCAGCTTCTACCCCCGAATCGGAGGATAACTGCGCTGAAATGGCAGCCCTGCAAATAGCAGATTATATCCTTAACGGCAACATCAAAAACAGCGTAAATCTTCCCGAAATAAGGGCTGAAAGAACAGACGGTACGAGAATCTGCGTTATTCAGAAAAACGTACCTAAAATGCTCAATGCAATCTCCGAAGTAATCGCCCACGCAAACCTTAACATCGAAAACATGACCTGCAAATCGAAGGGCGACGTGGCTTACGTTATTATCGACCTTTCAGGCAAGATAGAAGGCAACGGTATTGCCCACAAAATAAGCAATATCGAAGGCGTTTTAAAGGTAAGAGTCATTAACTGAAAGTTTTATGCATAAGCACCGCCCGACGCAAATGCGTCGGGCGGGTTTCCGTGTACGGAAAACCGCAGAGCCGTCCGTTGGACGGCTCTGCGGTGCTTATAGGCTATTTTATTTCTTCACTTCAAAACAGTAAGTCACTATACCGTTAATCAATATCATCAAACTTATACACAGCCCTAATACCGTGTAGTAAGCGACTCCCAAGGCCAAAGGCATAAGGGACGTAATAAATGCTATCCCACATAAAACGGTACGGACAAATGCGAAATTCTTATTCTTCAAAAACAGTCCAAGAACTGTCAGAATGAGAATCACAGAGGTTAATACCGCCGTCAAAAATGGACCGAAATTAGCAAATCCAAAGGGAGCAAGGTCAAAATACGAATAGTAGTAAGTCAGACTTCTGACAGCTTCCTCGGGAGGTTGAGCAAAGTTCAGCACTGCCCCAAAGGGAAGTATCTCAAGAGCCACGGTGGTAATACTTAAGACCGCGGGAAGATATTTCTTCATACCTATTCCCCTTTCTTTATTTGGTTAATTACCGAAATAAGGGTCTCCTTTTCAATTCCCGAAAGAATAAGCGTTCTTGCTATTTCCTCAAATTCGGTCATGCGGGATTCTGCGGCGTTAAGAAGCGCCGTCTGGGCATCCTTTGCAACGAAGTATCCCCTACCGCCTGCGGCAACGATAAGTCCCTTTGCCACAAGGTCACTATAGGCTTTTGCTATGGTATTGGGATTTACACCCGTTTCCATAGCAAGCTCCCTTACGGAGGGAAGCCTGTCATCGGGATTGAGAATGCCCAACATGATGTACTTTCGGACTTCGTTACATATCTGTTCCCATACCGGAGTTCTGTTCTGCACATCTACGCTGAACATACATCACACCCCCAGTTTCTTCTGAACTTCTTCAAAGGAAAGTCCCTTTTGCATAAGGCTGAATACCTCATACATTTTTTGGTCAAGAACTAACCAATTCTGATACTCTTTTGAGGTGCCATCATTACCGAGAAATACTACTTCGCAGTAAACCTCACAGGCATAATCGTAGTACTTATAACTTTCACCCGTAATAGAAAAGCTTACATAGGGCATAAAGTAGTCTATAAAGTCTTCCTTTATGGGAGTGGAATCGAACTTAAGGGACTCAATAGTTCCCTCTTTCAGAGTCAGATAGGTGTCGTAGGGGTTACTAAAAAGAGGACTTGAGGAATCGGTAAATACCTTCTCAAGCTCATCATTCATATAGGCATATAAATGATATCTGCTTCTGCTGCCTACTTCTACTGCAATCTCAACCACAGTTTTTCCCTTCAAGCTTGCGGAAAGGTGGCCTTCAGAGGTATAAAGCTCGGGATTTGCATAGAAATGGGGCATTATTTTATTCAGAATATTCTCGTCTATTCTTTCGACCCAGTAAGTACCCACCCCTATATAGTTGTCTACCGATGCATCAAGACAAATACTGACTTCAAGGGCATCTACAGAGGCATAATCAAAATTCTTTGCCTTCTCCAAAGATTCGGTCAAATAGGTCTCCACAAGCTCCTTAATAACCTTGCTGTAGCTTACGGGAGCATATACGAAAGAGTTATAATCCTGGATTCTGACGATAACCGTATCCTCAAGGGCGGGAAGGGTTTCACTTTCCCTTACGGCATCAATTATTCTGTGACCGTAAATGCGGCATACGTTTGTAAGAATTTCGTTAGAGCCAAGGAAATTTGCGCCGAACATATACTCCATATTATCAAGCCCAAGCCCAACCGAGAATGAGCCTCTCTTCGACAGATAATCCTTTGCGTTTATGTCAAGATATTCGCAGAATTCGGCAACGTCTTTTTTAGACGAGGGTCTGTACACCTCTGTATAATATACTCCGTTTATATAGGTCACGAAGGTGACGCGGAGCTGATTCGTGGTTTTGTTATAATAATATGCCTCCGAATCCTCAACCGCAGCAGCAGTGGGTCTATTTACGTCATCCACATACCCATATCTTGCAGAAAGCTTACGGTTGGAATTATATCTGTCAAGCATGGATAACAGCCCTTGAGCAGCTTCTTTGTTAGTGATCTCAAAGCTGTTGTAACTACCAACGTAATAACTACTGCTTGAAGCATATTCAAGGTGATAGGTGTCGGAGCTTACGGTGGTAAGAACGGGACTGTCAAGGCGCTTCTGAGTATAGTCAAGCTTTTCCCATACCTTCTCGTCCTCTTCCATAAGCTCGTAGAGTCTGTCAACAAAAGCTCTGCTTACACGGTAACGGCCGAATATACTGTGACCGTTAACGTTTACCCTCATTGTAACGGTGGAGCTACCGGTTTCTTTGGTGGCTAAATCGTAGTCCTTAAAAGCTTCGATAAGCTCGTAGTCGGAGAAGGTAAACTTAACCATTGCCTTCTCATTGGGAACAACGTTATCTCTGTAGTCGAGTCCTGCAGGGGTCATGTATACGGTAAAGGACTTTATGTCGGCAGAGGAGGTGGGTATCCTGCTTGCATCCATAATTACTGTAACGCCGCAGACTCCACCAAACACAGCAAGGGAAAATCCCAACGCAATAAAATAGGTAATGACAGAGCTCTTTACTTTGGATAATCCCTTGCGTAAGCATATATCAAGAATGATGTAGAATACGGTAATGATTATCATAAAGAGGAAGAAGATCCATGCCTCTCCACTTTCGGCGATAATGCGCCACATAAAGAATGCAAAGGGAAATACCGCAAGGATTTTTACCACGGCATAAAACTTTTCGCTTACATAGGCCCCGCCGGAAAGCTCAAACTTACGTCTACGCAAAAGCTTTGCGGATGCAAAGAGAAATACGCCCAGCATTATTACGTTGCATATAAGCATGGGCCAGGTTTGTATATCGTAAAAACTGCCCGTAAAATCCTCCTGCCCGTAGGTCATAAAGAACAACTGCTGAATAGGATAGAAGGGCGCAAACAAAACCTTTATAAGCATATCCGCAGAGTCCAGGTGTATATACTGGTCTACGTAACGGACATTAGTACAGTCTTCACAAGCTATATTCTGGAATGCAGTAATAAAAAATCCGGGAGTTATGGCCGTTACAAAAGTAAGAACGAGCTGAGCAAGCGTGGTGCCCGACAAGGTAGCGGCAAAAGCGGTAATGGCAAAGGTAACGCCGTAGGCCACAACCCAATAAAAGAAGTACCACAGATAAATGGAGGGCGCAACCATAACCGAAGGATGAACAAGAGGCATAGACACTCCAAGATACAGAGCGTTAACGCCTATGACCATCACTATGGAAGCCAATCCTGCCAGAATGTTTGAATTAAAAAGCTGAGCTCTGGTAACTGGCATAGATCCAAAGAAGTCCGACCCGTTGCGTGTAAAGAGGAATCTAAACTGTGCACATCCCAATATTACGGGTATTATGTACATAAATATCTGTGTGGGTATGGATATATCTATGAGGTAGAGGGATTCGCCTATTCTGAACTCGTTACCCATGGAATAAACAAGAATGTTTACAGCAAGAAGAACGAGAGTCATTATAATAGTGTAGGGAAAGAATCGTCTGAATACATACCCGAAATAATTCTTACTGAATTGACAGGTCTTCAAACGCATATCCAAGCACCTCCATTTCATATATAAATACCTCTTCGAGAGTAAGGGGCAGGAAGTCTGCAATCAGGGGAGATTTCTGGTTAATAAGACTTTCAGCCTCTTCCCTGTTTCCCTTTATTATAACTGTAGCAACCGAGCCTATCTTCTTAAAGAACAAAACATTAAGGGGAGCAAGGTCTTCCTTTGTAAAATCTTTACCCAAAGACAACTGAACCTTAAATACGTTTGTCTTAAGAGAATGAGTATCGCCCTCAAAGAGGATACCGCCCTGATAGAGCACACCCAAATGGTCGCAGATGTCCTCAAGCTCGCGAAGGTTATGGGACGTAAGAATAACGGTAGCGTCTTTATCCATCACCTTATCGTAAATAAGCTTTTTTATGTAGTTTCTCACAACGGGATCAAGGCCGTCAAAGGTTTCGTCAAAAAACAGATATTTAGCACCGCAGGAAAGGGCGGCGATAATGGAAGTCTGTCTTTTCATACCCTTTGAGAAGGTTGATATTTTATCCGTACGGCCAAGCTTAAGCTTATCGGTATGAGCATAGAAATAATCTTTATCAAATTTGGGATAAAATGCGCTGTATACGCTAACAACATCTTTGAGTTGTGCGCCGTTGGGGAAATAAAGATCGTCTGACAGAAACATTATATCCTTTTTAATATCGGTATTATCATAT
Organism: Eubacteriales bacterium; assembly: GCA_045542755.1. GTDB lineage: Bacteria > Bacillota > Clostridia > Oscillospirales > UBA644 > JAZQLP01. The sequence goes on along the minus strand of JAZQLP010000053.1, from coordinate 2,049 downwards.
ACCTCGTGGCCGTCTATCTCTATACTTCCCTGCTGGGGATAGTATACGCCGCTGAGCAATCTCAAAAAGGTAGATTTACCTGCACCGTTAGCCCCCACAAGGCCGTAAATACAACCGTCGGCAATCTTACAGTCAAGATTCTGCAGAACAGTCTTTTTCTCAAACCGTTTGGTCAGATTGACAATATCTATCATATTAGTTCAGACTCCTTTCGTGTCGAAAACTGTACTATCTGTATTAGTACAGTTATATTATACACTATTTTCCAACCAATGTCAATATGTATTTACGGCAGATTTGTAAAATAATTACTCATTTCCTCTTCTTCTTTCGTAACACTATCTTCATTGACTTGACCTCTAATTTATGGTATAATAGAACACACTTAAAGAAAGGAGCGATACCGTGAGCAGGAAACAAAACCAACGTTGGATGAAGCTTGACAACGCGGCAAAAATATACCCCGCGGCAATGTCATGGTTCGGCTGGATGTCCATATTCAGGCTCTCGGTAGAGCTCGATCAAAAGGTAAACTCGGAAATTCTTCACCAAGCCTTACTCAGAACAATAAAGCGTTTCCCGTCTATGAGCGTACGGCTGAGAAAGGGATTATTCTGGTATTACCTTGACAGCATAAAAAATCCTCCCGAGGTACAGGAGGACGTAAAAAATCCTTGCGCGAAAATGGATTTCAAAAAGCGCAACGGATATATGTTCAGAGTAAGATACTATGAGAACCGTATTGCGGCTGAATTTTTCCACGTACTCACCGACGGCACGGGAGGTATGGTTTTTCTCAAGACACTGGTAGCCGAGTACATGGAAATAAAGAACGGTGAAAAGATACCCCGAGGAAACGGGATTCTTGACTGCAAAGAAGAGCCAACGGAAGAGGAAACGGAAGATTCATTCCTCCGTCATGCAAGAAAAGCTACGTTAAGCGTGGGCGACAGCAAAGCATGGCACATCAAGGGAACAAAGGAATCTGCGGGATACATGAACGTAATCACGGCGATCATACCTGCAAGCCAGCTCCACACAAAAGCAAAAGAACATAACGCTACCGTTACCGAATACCTTCTTACCCATATGCTCCTTGCTTTGGAAGAATTACAACGAAGTAAAGAAAAAGGAAAAAAACTGCCAATTAAAATAAACGTACCCATAAATCTGAGAAAATTTTACGGCTCAAAAACCCTGCGAAACTTTGCAAACTATATGAACGTGGGGATTACTCCCGAACTGGGGAGATATACGTTTGAAGAAACACTGACAGTGGTAAAACACCAATTAGGTCTTATGGGTACGGAAAAGATAATGAACGGCAGATTTTCCAGCAACGTAAGCAACGAAAAAAATATACTCCTGAGGTTAACGCCCCTGGTGATAAAAGAGCCCGTAATGAAGCTCGCCTTTCTTATAAATGGCGATAGAATCTCTACCACAATATTTTCAAACATAGGAAAAATTGAACTGCCCGAAGAAATGGCTCGTCATATCGCAAGATTCGACTTTATGCTTGGAGTACAATCCAAAAATCCCGTGGCCTGCGCCTGCGTTACCTTCGGGGATACCTGTTGCCTCAATTTGACCCGTTCCATTAAAGAGTCCGAAATGGAAAGGCTGTTCTTGACCCGTCTTGTAAAGGACGGTATACACGTTAAGGTAGAATCAAATCAGTAGGAGGAAAAGAATGTCTTATTGCGTAAACTGCGGCGTAGAACTGTCACTGTCGGAAAAAAGCTGTCCTCTCTGCGGAATTAAGGTGATAAATCCCGCAGATCCGTGGAAGGAACCGACGCAGTTACCCTATCCGCCAAATATTGACGGGGAAGTAAAACACCTCAATAAAAGATTCAGCGCACTGCTGGTATTTATAGCTATGCTTATTCCTATCTTCGTGTCAGGCTTATGCAATCTCCTTATTGACGGCGTGCTGTCCTGGTCCATACTGGTCGCGGGCGGTGTCATATGCGCGGGCGTATTCATAATTCCGCCCATCATTTTCAAAAGCAAATCGCCATACTTATTTCTGATAATGGATATGGT